>JBQDFB010000024.1:0-15156 GCA_052085045.1 Microbacteriaceae bacterium
TGATGGGGCTGTATCCGCCGCAGATCACACTGGCGACGACGGCCGAGGTGCTCGCCGAGCGGTGAGCATCAGCGCGAGCGCCGTTCCCACCGCAACCGCACGCCGTCGATGACCAGGTCGACTTTGTCGAGCCACCACGAGCTCGGCGCGCCTTGCTCGCCCATCGCGTAGCGCATCGCGTCGAGGTAAGCGTCAGCGGCGGGGTGTGGAACGACACCACCGGCATCCGCCATGGCCTGGAGCACCTGGTCGCGGTAACTGAGCCCGTCGCCGACGGCGCGGTCGAGTGACTCGACCGTCAGAAAGGAATCGGCGGTCAGATCCCCGATCGTGTCGACGATCAGCGCCGCTTCCTGGAATTCGAAACCGAGCTCGTTCGTCAGGTGCTCCACGACACGGAAAGACTGCTCGACCATTTCATCCGGCACCGTCTTCATCGAACGCAGTCGCTGCGCGAGTCCCGGCGTCGACGAGAACATCGCCCACATCGCGCGCGCGCAGTCGCGCAGGTATTCGGCCCAGTCATCTCCGATATCGGGCCACTCCGAACGGGATACCGCGAGGGCCGTCGCAGCATCGAGCATGTCGTCGACCCCGTCGACGTGCCTGTAGAGCGTCGACTGGTCCACCCCGAGACGCTCGGCGACACCTGAGACGGTGGCACGATCCAGGCCGACCTGAAGGGTCGCATCGAGGATGGCCGCACGCGACGTGCGCGGCGGGCGTCCTCGGCGGGGCTCATCGGGCATCGCCCCATCGTAACCTTCGACATTCGACCGATTGTAAGGCTAGCCTTGCCTTAAGGTACTGAGTTCGGCTACGCTCGAGCTGTTTTGCAATAGGTCATTGCAAAACTGGGGAGAGCTTCATGATCGACACCGATGCACGCGCCGCGAAGAAGACGGAGCGCACCGCCTCTGCGCAACGTCAGCGCAGCGCGGACGCGTACACGTTGGGCGCGGTGAAGACACGGTTGACGGTGGCCACCGCACTCACGGTGATCGCCTCCCTGTGCGCGGTGGCGCCCTTCATCCTCGTCGCCGAGATCTGCCGAGTGCTGCTATCCGGGAGCTCCGACTGGACGCGGATCTGGGTTCTGCTCGCACTCGCCCTCGGGGTACTCGGCCTGCGCGGGCTGCTGTCGGCCGGAACACTGCTCTGGTCGCATGTGATCGACAACGAACACCAGTTCACGCTGCGTCAGTTGCTGGCCGCCAAGCTCACTCGCGTACCCCTCGGGTGGTTCACCGAGCGGAGCTCGGGTGAGGTCAAGAAGCTGCTGCAGAACGACGTCGACGCCCTGCACTACCTCGTCGCCCACGCCCGGCTGGAGTTCGTCGGCGCCGTCACCACGCCCGCGGCGACATTCGTCTATCTCGTCGTCGTCGACTGGCGACTCGCACTGCTCCTGCTCCTGCCGCTCGCCGGCTATGCGGCGATCATGTCACGCATCATGGGCGAGGGATACGCCGAGAAGCTCGCCGCCTTCGAGACATGGCAGAACCGGGTCAGCGAGACGACAATCGAGTTCGTCGACGGCATCCAGGTCGTCCGGGCGTTCGGTCAGCCGCGACGCGGCCATCATCGCTATCAGGAGGCGATCGACGGTTATGCGAACTTCTTCGTCGCGTGGGTCACCCCACTCACCCGCCTGGAGAGCTGGGGCAGCCTGCTGCTGACTCCGGTGGTGGTGATGCTCATGGTCATCGCCGCCGCGCTCGGCCTCACCGGTCTCGGCTGGTTCGATCCCGTCGACCTCATCCCGTTCATCCTCGTCGGCATCGGGATCGGCGGGACCGTGCTGAGTTTCGGATACGGGATGCAGGCGCTGCGCCAGGCATCGACGGCGTCCGTTCGCCTGTGGGAGCTGTCGCAGACTGCGGAACTCATCGAACCGCAGCACGGCCCCGTGCCCGCATCTGGACACGTGCGCTTCGAGGATGTCTCGTTCGAATATCGCGCAGGTCACCCCGTTCTGCAGCACATCGAACTCGACCTGCGGCCGGGCACGATCACGGCGCTGGTGGGACCATCGGGTTCCGGGAAATCGACGCTCGCCAGGCTCCTCCCCCGCTTCTACGACGTCTCGGACGGGCGGATCACGCTCGACGGGCACGACATCCGCTCGCTGCGCTCTTCCGACCTGTACCGATCGGTGGGGTTCGTGCTGCAGGACGTGCAACTGATCGCCGGCAGCATCCGCGAAAACCTGCTGCTCGCCCGTGCCGATGCCGACGAAGACGCGCTTGAGCGCGTCTGCCGGGCGGCGCAGATCCACGATCGCATCCTCGAACTCCCCCGCGGGTACGAATCCGAGATCGGCGTCGATGCGAGGCTCTCCGGTGGTGAGGCCCAGCGTCTCTCGATCGCGCGGGCCCTGCTGGCCGATGCGCCGATCCTCGTGCTGGACGAGGCGACGGCGTTCGCCGACCCGGAGTCCGAAGCGGCGATCCAGGATGCTCTTGCCGTTCTCGTCGCCGATCGCACCGTGCTGGTGATCGCCCATCGTCTGCACACGATCTCCGATGTCGACGACGTCGTCGTCCTCGACGGCGGACGCATCGTCGAGCAGGGGCCCCCGGGTGAACTGCGCGCGGCCGGCGGTTTGTTCTCGAACCTGTGGGAGGCGAACGAACGCGCCGTGCGCGAGGTCGCCGATCTGTCGGATGCCCGACCGGATGCCGTTCAGACGGAGGTGCACGCATGATCCACAAGATCCTGATTCTGGTACCGGACTCGCGTCGCGCGATGGTACCGGGCTACATCGCGATGATCGTCTTGTACGCGCTCGCCCAGTCCGCCGCGTACGTGCTGCTCGTGCCCCTGCTGGAGGCGCTGTTCGAGGGCGACCTGGCCGGTGCTTGGGTGTGGACCACGGCAGTCGCCGTCGCGATCGTCTTCGTGTGCATCGGCGGGTACCGCCAGTCCGTAATCGGCATCCGCATCGGCACAGGGATGATGCACGCTCTGCAGACGCGCCTCGGCGATCACATCGCCCGACTCCACCTCGGCTGGTTCGGCGAGGCGACATCCGGGCGCATGTCGCGGCTGATCAGCACGAGTGTGCGCGACGCGATGGGCGTCTTCGCGCACTTGCTCGCCCCGCTCCTGACGGGTGTGATCGTTCCCGTCGGCGTCGCCGTGGGAATGCTGTTCATCGAACCGCGCATCTCCCTCACGATGCTCATCAGCGCACCGATCCTGTACTTCGTGAACAAGTGGGGACAAGGCGTCTACTCCCGTGCGGAGAGCCGTGTGCACGCGGCTGCCGAAGTGTCGAACTCGCGGGTGATCGAGTTCGCGCAGGCGCAGCCGGTGCTGCGCGCGTTCGGCGCGACCGGCAACAGCAACCGCGGCATGAACGAGGCGCTGACACAGCAGCGCAGGGCTGGTCGCGGCCTCGTGTTCGCGACGCTCCCCGGGCTGGTCGTATTCGCTCTGCTCGTACAGCTCACCTTCATCGTGCTCGTGTATCTCGCCGTCTCCTTCGTCTCGGACGGGGCCCTGTCGGTTCCGGCCGCGGTCGCCCTGATCGCCGTGAGCTCGCGCTTCATCGACCCTCTCAACCAGGCCTCCGAGCTCTCCACCGCGGTGCGAGGCGCCGCGAATGCCTGCGACCGGATCACGGAACTCCTCGCCGAGGACGCTCTGCCCGAATCGCAGTCGGCGATCATCGCGCAGGATGGTTCGGTGCGCTTCGACGAGGTCACGTTCTCCTATGGTGGCGACACGACCATCGACTCCGTCTCGTTCGTGGTTCCCGCCGGCACCACCACGGCCCTGGTCGGCCCGAGCGGAAGCGGGAAGACGACGCTCCTTCGCCTCGCGTCACGCTTCTACGACGTGGGCACCGGGACCGTCTCGGTCGGCGGGCATCCGATCGCGGACTATCCTTCCGGCACCCTCATGGAGCAGTTCTCGCTCGTGTTCCAGGACGTCTACCTTTTCCATCAGTCCATCGCCGAGAACGTGCGGATCGGCCGGCCGACGGCATCCGAGTCCGAACTTGTGCGCGCGGCGGAGATCGCCCGTGTGGACGAGATCGTCGAGCGACTTCCGGATGGCTGGGAGACGAACGTCGGCGAAGGCGGTACTGCATTGTCCGGCGGTGAACGCCAGCGCGTCTCGATCGCGCGGGCGCTGCTCAAAGACGCCCCCATCGTGCTGCTCGACGAAGCGACCAGTGCGCTCGATCCGCAGAATGAGGCAGCAGTGGTCCGCGGCATCCATGAGCTCACGCGCGACAAGACGGTGATGGTCGTCGCACACCGGCTGTCGACGATCCAGCATGCCGATCAGATCCTGTTCCTCGACGGCGGACGCATCGTCGAACGGGGTACGCACGAGGATCTGCTCGCCGCCGACGGACGGTACGCCGCGTTCTGGAACGAGCGCTCACGCGCATCCGGTTGGTATCTCGCGCCCGCGGACTCACGGGAAGGAACCCGCTGATGGCAGCCAACTGGCAGCGCGGCATCATGCGCCTGATGCGCATCGCGAATCATCCGACGCGAGTGGTCGGAATCGAGGATTTCACTCCCTGGTACCGAAGAGTCGTCTTCCGCGCACCAGAGGTCTGTACGGCCGTCGAATCGTTCCCGACGCTGTGGTTGCGCCTGTGGGCCCCGCACCCCGCGAAGGGCGAAGATTTCGTCGTGCAGCGGGGCTACACGTTCGTCGCGCTCGATGCGGCGACCGAAACCTTCAGCCTCGATTTCGTGCTGCACGAGACAGCCGGCCCCGCGGGCGATTGGGCGAAGCAGGTCACGATCGGAGATGAGGTCGAAGTGGCTCTCACACCGGCGCGCATCGACATTCCAGACGGCACGACGACGCTCGTGCTCGCCGGCGATACCACCGCGCTGCCTGCGATCAACAGTTGGCTGGAGTCCGTGCCCGCGAACGTGAGCACGCACGTGTTCCTCGAAGAGGACCACGATGACCGACAAGATCTCCCCCATGTCGAACGTGAGAACGGCGCGTGGGAGTGGGTGACGCGCGAGGGCGACCGGGGGGCAGCCCTCGCGCAGGCCATCCGATCGGAGGTCGCCGGCGCCCCCGGCCTTTACGGCTGGGGTGCCGGCGAGAAGACCCTGGTCAAGAACGTGCGCGGCGCCTTCCGAGAAGATCTCGGGCTCGACCGCGCACACCATTTCACACAGTTCTATTGGATCGAAGGCAAGGCGAACGGCTGATGAAGAACCTCCCCACGCGCATACTGCTCACCTGCGCCGCTATCGGTGTGGCGTCCGGCATTCTGCTGCTGCCCATCCTCGGCGTCTTCTCGACCGCCGTGGTCGCGGCTGCGCCGCTCGCCTACGCAGCACTGATCGGCACGTGGTTCTTCGGCGGGGTGCTGATCCAGACGATCACCCACCGCCCGGGGGTCGCACTGATCACCAGCTTCATCGCAGGGCTCGTGATAGCGCCTCTCACACCGTACGGATTCTCGACAGTGGCATCCACCGTGACCGTCGGAGTCATCCAAGAGCTGCCGTTCCTCGCGACCCTGTACCGAAAGTGGCCATCCTGGCTGTTCTACGTCACCAACGGTGCCGTCGGTGTGCTCTATGCGTTTCCGGCGCAGCGGCTGCTCGATGTCGCGGCCCACGAGGGTGTGCGTCTGGCGATGTATCCGATCGCGGGCGGGAGCGCAGTACTGTTCACCTGGATAGCTCGCCTGGTCGCGCACCGGCTGGACAAGACCGGCGTGACGCGCGGGCTCAGAGGCGAGATCGGCCTGCGGCGCGTGCGCGACGCAGCGTGAGGGGTGCCCGGCCGCGGCGCATCAGACTGCGCGCACTGCGGCCGCCGCTTCGGACGGTGTTCCCCTGAACGGCGTGCCATGACCGGGCAGGACCCAGGATGCCGGCAGCTCGGCCATTCGATCGAGGGATGCCAGCGCTTCTGCCGGCTCGTCGGTGAAGGGCGCCGGCTGCGCTCCTTCACGCCCCGTCAAGACGTGCCGGGTGGTGAGGGCATCGCCGACGAACACGGCATCCGCCAGCGGAATGTGCACGGCGACGCTGCCGGGCGAGTGCCCGGGCATTCCGATGATCACAGGTGCACCGGGAAGGTCGAGCACATCGCCGTCGGCGATCTCGGTCACCTCTTTCACGAAGATCGGACGCATCGCCTTCTTGCGGAGGCCGTAGACCATGAAGCCGAGCATCGGTCCGAGCTTCGACGGACCCATCGGCGTCTTCGGCTTCACGCCGGTGCGCGCACGTTCGGAGTCTGCGGCGTGAACGAACACCGGCACGCCGACTTCACTGCGCAGCCGCTCGGCGAATCCGATGTGGTCGCTGTCACCGTGCGTGAGGATCACGCCCTTGATATCGGAAAGCGGTCGCCCCAGGCTCGCCATCTCGTTCTGCAGATCGTTCCAGTGCCCCGGCATGCCCGCATCGATCAGCGTGACGCCTTCGCGAGTCTCCACGAGATAGGACGCCACGATGTCGTTCCCCAGCCGGTGCAGGTGCGGTGCGAGCTTCATTTCATTCTCCTCGGAGTTGTGATGGCTACGTTACGTAGCTATCATAGCTACTGTCAATAGCCATTGAGTCAAACACCGGGAGTTCGCCGTGCCGACACCTGACCGCACCTCGCTCGCCGCGATCGTCGCCGCCGGGCGCGAGATCCTTGAACACGCTGGGCCATCCGGTTTGACGATGCAGGCCGTCGCCACGAGAGTCGGCGTCCGTGCCCCCTCGCTCTACAAGCGCGTGAGGGACCGCGATGTTCTTCTGGCCGCCGTCGCCGAAGCGGCAATCGCGGATCTCACCGAGCGCCTGACCGAAGCCGCACCCGCGCCCCCGCCCGCCCCCGCGCCCGCGCCCGCCGCGAGACTGCATTCCGCGGATGAGACGCACGGGAATCCGGGCGAGGTCGTCCGCGGAATGCAGTCTCGGGAGGTGCTGGTCGGCCTCGCCACCGCCTACCGCAGTTACGCGCACGCGCAGCCGGAGGCGTTTCGCCTGATGTTCACGGCATCCGCTCCTCTCGACGCCCTCGAACGCGCGGCGGCACCGGTGCTTCGTGTGACGCGCGAGCTCGTCGGCGACGCCGAAGCCCTGAACGCGGCTCGCCTGGTCACAGCGTGGATGACCGGATTCGTGCAGATGGAGCTCGCCGGCGCGTTCCGCCTGGGTGGCGACGTCGACGATGCGTTCGACTACGGATTGGACCGGCTCATCGCCGGGCTCGAGCCCCGATCCGCGGATCCTGGCACGATTCGCTGACCGGTTCGACCAAAAACGTCAGCGAATCGGGACACAGTCCGAAAATCGGGACCGGCTCCTGCCACACTGATCCGTGGAGGGGATTCCATGACCGCGCTTGCACACGACAACGACGCCCACAACAGCGACGACCACCCGAAGAAGACGCACCGCCGCTGGTTCAAGACCCGAGTAGCGCTCGGCATCATCATCGCCGTCGTCGTGATCGCGGCGATCATCGGAGCGATCACCCCCTGGCCCTCCGCCATGGTGATCCGAGCCGTCTTCACGCAGGGCGGTGACGCGACGGCTGCCGAGATGGACAAGCACCTCCCGGACGCGGAGCTCACCGAGACACTCGACGTGGCCTACGGCGATGACGGCGCAGACACGACGATGGACGTCTTCACCCCCGTATCCGCCGCAGCCCCCCTCCCCACCGTCGTGTGGATCCACGGCGGTGCCTGGATCTCCGGTTCCAAGGAGAACGTCGACCCGTACATGAAGATCCTTGCCGCCGAGGGGTACACCACCATCGCGGTGAACTACACCATCGGGCCGGAGGCCACGTACCCCACCGCCGTGCACCAGATCAACCAGGCGCTCGAGTACATCGACTCCAACGCCGACGAACTCAACGTCGACGCATCGCAGATCGTTCTCGCCGGCGACTCCGCCGGGGGCCAGCTCGCCAGCCAGATGGCCACGATCATGACCAGCCCCGACTATGCCGAGAACCTGTCGATCGATCCGGCCCTGGATGCTGACCAGGTGGTCGCGACCGTGCTGAACTGCGGCGTCTACGATCTCGCGGCGCTGGCTGCCCTCGAGGGCATCGAGGGCTGGGGTCTCAAGTCGGCGATGTGGGCATACGCCGGCGACAAGACCTGGGCGGAGGGCGCAACGGGCTCGACCATGTCGACGATCGACTGGGTGACCGAGGACTTCCCCATCACCTACATCTCCGGCGGAAACGGCGACGGCCTGACCTGGCTGCAGTCCATCCCGATGGAGAAGCGGCTCGACGCACTCGGCATCGACGTGACGACGCAGTTCTGGCCGGCCGACCACGAGCCCGCGCTGCCGCACGAGTACCAGTTCCACCTGGACATGCCCGACGCGCAGACCGCACTGCAGAAGACGATCGACTTCCTCGGCGAGCACACGACCCAGCCCTGACGCCTGACCGATCGTTCGGGATATCCTCGAGGATCATGGGCACGGATTCCGCAGACGCCGCCACGAACGAGCGAAAGCTTGAAGACACGATCGTCACCGACCTCACAGGGCGCATGACCTACGGGTCGTACCTGGGCCTCGACCAGTTGCTGAACGCGCAGCATCCCGTCAGCACTCCGCAGCACCACGACGAGATGCTCTTCATCATCCAGCATCAGACCACCGAACTGTGGTTGAAGCAGCTCATCCACGAGCTGTCGTCGGCGCGCGAACTGCTGGTGAGCGACGACCTGCGCGAGGCGCTCAAGCGCGTCGCGCGCGTCAAGCGCATCCAGGACGTCATGACGCAGCAGTGGTCGGTGCTCGCCACCCTCACCCCGACGGAATATGCGCAGTTCCGCGGTGCGCTGGGCAACTCGTCGGGATTCCAGTCGGTGCAATACCGGGCCGTCGAGTTCGCGCTGGGCAACAAGAACGAGCGGATGCTGCAGGTCTTCAGCAACCATCCCGCCAACCTGGCGATGCTCACCGCCGAGTTCGAACGTCCCACGCTGTACGACGAATTCCTGCGGTACGCGTCGCGTCGCGGCATCCCGATCCCGACCGAGATCCTCGACCGCGACGTGCGCGAGCCGTACCGCCCGCACCCCTCTCTCGTGCCGGCGATCCGTGAGATCTATGAGGATCCGCACACGCACTGGGACCTTTATGAAGCGTGCGAGGACTTCGTCGACCTGGAGGACAACTTCCAGTTCTGGCGCTTCCGGCATCTGAAGACCGTGACGCGCACGATCGGCATGAAGCCGGGCACGGGTGGGTCGAGCGGCGTCGGATTCCTGCAGCGCGCACTGGAGCTGACCTTCTTCCCCGAGCTCTACACGGTGCGCACCGAGATCGGGGCGTGATGCGGCGCGTCTCCGGCGGCTTCGTCGTCGGCGGTTTCACGGACCACCACGTGCACCTGCACTTGGTGGACGTCGACGAGCTCACCGCTTCGGTGCTCGGGCGGGTGGTAGATCTGGGCGGAAACCCGCGGGAGCTGGCGCGCTGGGCGGGCGACGGCGCCGGTTCTCTCGGCATCGAGGTCGCTTTCGCCGGGGCGTTCCTCACCGCTCCGGGCGGATATCCGTCCGATCGAGTATGGGCTCCGGAGGGTTCGGTGCGCGAGATCGCCGATGCGGATGCCGCCCTCCGCGCGGTCACCGAGATGAAGGATGCCGGCGCGGCCCACATCAAGGTCGCCAGCAACAGCACGGCGGGGCCGGTGTTCACGGATGAGCTGTTCACCGTGATCGTCGACGCGGCCGGCGCCCGCGGCCTGCCGGTGATCGCACACGCCGAGGGCCCCGGCGAAGCCCAGCGGGCCATCCGCCTGGGGGCGACGAGGCTCGCCCACGCTCCATTCACTGAGCGGCTGACCGAGGCCGAGATCGATCTGCAGGCAGCATGCGCCGAATGGATCTCCACCCTCGCCATCCACGGCGACGAGACCTACGAGATCGCCGTCGACAACGTCCGCCGGTTCTATGAGGCGGGTGGGACCGTGCTGTACGGGACGGATATGGGCAACGGTCCGACCCCGGTGGGGTTGAACCCGCACGAGATCGCCGCGCTCCGCGAAGCCGGGATCGACGGTGACGATCTGCTGCGCACCCTCGATCCTGTGGTCGGTGCGCCGCCGCTGTTCATCCCCGGCGCCGACGTCGACCCGCTGCTGGCCCATCCCCTCACTCCCGCCGATCTGGAGGCCTGAATGTCTGATCTGCTCGCCGAAGCCTCTGCGCTCGATGCGCGCGATCCCCTGGGCCCGCACCTCGACGCGTTCGTCGAGGCTCCCGGTGTCAGCGCCTACCTCGACGGCAACTCGCTGGGCCGTCCGCTGGAAGAGTTCCCGGAACGACTCGCCGAGTTCGTTCGCGGAGACTGGGGCACGCGCCTGATCCGCTCGTGGGACGAGCAGTGGATGGACCTGCCGACCGAACTCGGCGACCGCATCGGCCGGGTTGCGATCGGCGCTGCGGCTGGTCAGACGGTCGTCGCCGATTCGACCACCGTGCTGCTGTACAAGCTCATGCGAGCGGCGGTCCACGCCCCGGGCGGACGGAACGAGATCGTCATCGAGGAGGGGAACTTCCCCACCGACCGCTTCGTCGCCGAGGGCATCGCCGCCGAGCGGGGACTGACGCTGCGCTGGATCGATCCCGATCCGGTGACCGGCGTGCAGGTCGGAGACATCGAGGCCGCTGTTTCCGAACGCACGGCCCTCGTCGTGCTCAGTCACGTCGACTACCGCTCCGGCGCGCTGGCCGACATGGCTGCGATCACGGATACCGTGCACGACTCCGGCGCCCTCGCGCTGTGGGACCTGTGCCACTCGGTCGGAGTGGTCCCGGTCGAGTTGGACGCGTGCGGCGTCGACCTCGCCGTCGGCTGCACGTACAAGTATCTGAACGGCGGGCCGGGCTCCCCCGCGTTCGCCTACGTCAACGCCCGCCACCAGGGGGTGCTGCGCCAGCCCATCCAGGGCTGGATGGGCGCCGGTGACGTGTTCGCCATGGCATCCGCGTATGCGCCGTCAGGCGGCATCCGGCAGTTCATCAGCGGCACACCGCCGGTGCTCGGGATGCTGGCGATGCAGGGCATGCTCGACCTGATTGAGGATGCGACGATCGCAGCCGTGCGTGAGAAGTCGAAGACGCTCACCGACTTCGTCGTGCGCGCCGTCGACGAGGAGCTCGCACCTCTCGGGGTGCGGATGCTGAGCCCACGGGATGCCGCGCGGCGCGGCGGCCACGTCACGATCGGCCATCCGGACTTCGCCGAGGTGACGAAGACGCTGTGGGCGGAGGGCGTGATCCCGGACTTCCGCTTCCCGGACGGCATCCGCCTCGGGCTGTCGCCGCTGAGCACCTCGCATACGGAGGCGCTCAGCGGCGTGCTGGCTGTGCGCGACGCGTTGCGCTGACGTGTGCGGGACGCTTCGACTCCTCGCTGCGCTCGTCGCTCAACGCGTTTCGACTACGGCGCTCCGCGCCTCCGCTCAACGACCCGCGAGAGGGCCGGGCGTTGAGTTCTGCTCAACCACCGGCGGAACGGCCCGGGGCTGAGTTCCGCTCAACGACCCGCGAGAGGGCCGGGCGTTGAGTTCTGCTCAACGCCCGGTGGGCTGGCCGGGCGTTGAGCGAGCGGAGCGCGTCGAAACGGGGTGAGCGAGGCGAAGCCGAGTCGAAGGCTGCTCAGGCGGTGACGAGCCTGCTCAGTCTGTGACCGCGCGCAGGAAGGACCGGACGTTCTCGCCGAGACGTTCGATGCGCTGTTCCCGCGCGGCCTCACGGTCATAGCCCTCGTACGCGAGCGGGGGCAGCCGTCGTACGTTGTGCGAGCACCCGAACTCCGCGCACGCGAGCGTGCCGATCGTGTCACCCTTGCGTCCGGCGGCGCCGGCTTTGCGCGCGGCGAAGGACTGCACGTCGTTGCGGAGCGTGACGTCTTCGCACCACGTGCACTGGGCGCGAGCGAGCACACGTTGCTCCGCCCGCTGCAGGAGCGCTCCGGTGAGCACGCCGTCGACGTCGGTGACGACGTAGGCCCGGCGGGCGAACTTGGCGTCAGACCAGCCGAGGTAGTCGAGCCGGTCGAAGTCGATCTCGGAGAACCCTGTCGGAAGAGTCAGGGACGATATCTCCTTGCGGGAGGCGTTGATGAGACTGGCGCGGATGTCGCGCTCGGTGATAGCAAGCATGAGGTTCCTTCTGGGAAGGCGCGCCCGTGGGCGCAGAAACGTGAATGGAATGCTCACACGCGGTGAGCGGGTACCGCGTTCGACGCGGCGATCGTGCAGCGGTCGCCTCAGACCGAGCGGCCGGCGCACAGAGCGCCGACGACCTCCGATCGCCCTGCGGGCAGATTCACGAAATTCAACACGCCCGAGATTCTACACACTCTGCGCTGGGAGTGCCCGCTGGTTCGGGGGCGACCAGGCGCACGCATCACTCCGCGGATCGTGCGCGCCGCAGTCGGCGCCATGCGAGCTCAGCGAGTACGGCGGCCTGCAGCCCCAGCACGCTGTCATCGAACACGGCGCGCTCGGAGTGCAGGGGTCCGGACCCGTCGTCGGGGGCAGCTCCCAGGAACACAAGAGTGCCCGGCACCTCCTCGAGCACGTACGCGAAGTCCTCGGATGCCATCGACGGCGCCTCCAGGCGAACCACCCGTTCTGCGCCGACCATCTCATCGAGTGCACCCAGGACGAACGCCGTCTCATCGGGGTCGTTGCGCGTCACGGGGTAGGACTCGATGAACTCTGCGTCGAGCGTGCAGCCGTTCGCCTCGGCGATTCCTCTCAGCATGTCGGGCAGCTGGTCGCGCACCGTCTCGAGCGTCGCCTTCGACAGCGTGCGGATGTTCGCCTCCAGCTGCACCTCAGCGGCGAGAACGTTGCTGGCCGCGGAGTCGCTGGAGAGCCGCGTGATCGAGATCACCGCTTGGTCGGTGGCCGGCAACCGGCGCGCGGCGAAGGTCTGCACGGCGAGGATCAGCTGTGCTGCGACCGGCACCGGGTCGATCGCATTCTGCGGGAAGGCCGCGTGCCCGCCGGTGCCGCGCAGCGTCATCCGCAGCGCGCTCGCGCTGGCCATCATCGACCCCTGCCGCGTGACGAACTGGCCGCGGGGGACGGTGCACTCCACGTGGATCGCGTAGGCGGCGACGGGCCGTTCGCGGGCGGCATCCAGCACCCCCTCTTCCAGCATGATCCGGCCGCCGGCCTGCCCTTCCTCGCCGGGCTGGAACATGAACACGACGGTGCCCGGCAGCTCGTCCCGTCGCGCGACGAGCAGACGCACCGCACCGAGCAGACCCGCCATGTGCAGATCGTGGCCGCAGGCGTGCATAGCGCCTGACGTCGAGGCGAAGTCCAGTCCAGTCTCCTCCGCGACGGGCAGCCCGTCCATGTCGGCGCGCAGCAGCACCACAGGCCCGGGCTTTCCGCCCCGGAGTACTGCCGTCACTGAGGTCAGTGCGGTGCCGGTGCTGATCTCCAGACCGAGATCTGCGAGTTCCCGCAGCAGGATCCGCTGCGTCTCGGGCAGCTGCAGCCCCAGCTCGACCGCCTGATGCAGCTCGCGCCGCACGGCGACGAGATCGGCCTGCAGTTCTTCGGCCGGGCGCTCGAACAGCCGCCCCTCAGACATCTTCGAGCTCCATCCTCTGACCGAGGATCGGCACGGCGGTCAACAGCTCCTGCGTGTACGGCTCGGACGGGGCCTGCAGCAGCGCCTCGGTCTCGCCGCGTTCGACGATCTGACCGTCGCGCATCACCGCGATCTCGTCGCTGATGTAGCGCACCACGGCGAGGTTGTGCGAGATGAACAGCATCGTGAGACCGAGCCGCTGCTGCAGATCGCGCAGCAGATTGAGCACGGTGGACTGCACGGAGACGTCCAGGGCGCTGGTGACCTCATCGGCGATGAGAATCTCCGGATCACCGGCGAGCGCCCTGGCGATGGTGATCCGCTGACGCTGCCCGCCGGAGAACGACTTCGGCAGCTCGTCCGCCCTGCCGGGATCGAGGTCGACCTGCCGGAGCAGCTCGACGACACGGTCACGACGTGCTGATTGTGACAGTGCGCGCCCGGTCGCCACCAGCCCCTCGGCGATCGAGTCGCCGATCGGCATCCTCGGGTCCAGCGAGGAGAACGGATCCTGGAAGACCATCTGGATGCGATGGCGTGCCGTCTTGGCCTCGCGACTGCGACCGACCGAGCTCACGCCGTGCACGCGGATGTCGCCATCACGGATCGGAGCGAGACCCACCGCGGCATTCGCGATCGTCGACTTCCCTGACCCCGATTCGCCGACCAGCCCGAGCGTGCGGCCTGCGGGCACCTCGAGTGACACTCCGGATACGACGGACCGCCGCCCGTATCGCACCTGCAGATCGTCGATCTCCAACGCGTTCATGACGACACCTCCGCAAGCTGCGCGTCTGCCTGGTCACCGATCACCGGCAGCGGACGCGTGCGATCGGAGACCATGTCGGGCAGGCAGGCGATCAATCCGCGCGTGTACGGGTGAGTCGCCTGCTCCTTGATGCGCGCGGCATCGAGTTCCTCGACGATCTCGCCGTCCTTCATCACGACCACCCGATCGCAGAATCCGGAGACGAGCGCGATGTCGTGCGAGATGAAGACGATGCCGGCGCCGGTCGCACGCTGTGCCCGGCGCAGCACGCTGAGCACCTGGCGCTGAACGGTGACGTCGAGCGCCGTGGTGGGTTCATCAGCGATGATGAGACGCGGATGCCCCGTCAGCGCCATGCCGATCATCGCGCGCTGACGCATACCTCCGGAGAATTGGTGCGGGTAGTCGCCGAGGCGGCCTGCGGGGTCGGGGATGCCGACGGCATCCAGCCCGTCGATCGCACGTGCGCGCGCCTGTCTCCTGCTCATTCCGAGATGCTGCTGAGGCACCTCGGTCAGCTGCCGCCCGATCGTCAGTGCCGGGTTGAGCGAGGTGAGCGGATCTTGGAAGATGACCCCGAGTTCGACGCCGAGACGCTTCCGATCGGCGGGTGTGAGCTTCGCCGCGAGGTCGATGTCGTCGAAACGGCGCACCTCCGCTTCGACGATGGCCGGCGCATCCAGGAGGCCGGCGAGGGCCATGGCGGTCAGCGACTTGCCCGACCCCGATTCGCCGACGATACCGACCACCTCACCGGAGCGCACGCGCAGGTTCACTCCGCGGACGCGCTCGACGA
>JBQDFB010000024.1:15256-23757 GCA_052085045.1 Microbacteriaceae bacterium
CCGACCACCTCACCGGAGCGCACGCGCAGGTTCACTCCGCGGACGCGCTCGACGACCCCGCCGTCGCCGTCGGGGTAGGACACGTGCAGATCCTGAACTTCGGCGAGCGCGGTGTCGTCGTCACTCGCCGACTCAGGGGCTGCAGCCGTCGCGCGAGAGCCGCCGCGGGCGAGCACCGCCACCCGGCTCGCGCGGGCGACCGCCCGCATCCCCTGCCCCGGCTGTTCGGCGATCGCCTCGGCGATCATGGTGAACACCAGGCCCGCGAAGACGATTGCGATGCCGGGGCCGATGGCCGCCATGGGGTTCGTGTAGAGATGCCCGAGCCCTTCATTGAGCAGGCGACCCCAGTCGTACTCCGGAGCTTGCACGCCGAGACCGAGGAACGACAGCGCGGCGAACGCGAGCAGGGTGACACTGGCGGATGCCGCCGACTGCACGAGCAGCGGATTGGCGATGTTCGGCAGTACGTGCTTGAACATGACGCCGATGGGCCCGACGCCGACGACCCGGGCAGCGCGCACGTAGTCCTGATCGGCGACCGACGAGGCCATGTTGTAGACGAGACGGGTGATGCTCGGGATGCCGGCCAGACCGATCGCCAGCATCGCCCCGGTCGCCGAAGCGTCCCAGATCACCGTGAAGAACAGCACGAGCAGCAGCCAGGGGAACGCCAGCAGCATGTCCATGATCCAGATGAGGGCTCGTCGAGCGTGCTTCGGCAGGATAGCCGCCGTGAGACCGATGATGAGGCCCCCGCCGATGAGCATTGCGGTGGCGCCAACGGTCAGCAGCAGCGAGAGCCGGGCGGCGACCATCACTCTGGCGAAGATGTCGCGCCCGATGTCGTCGGTGCCGAAGAGGTGCTGGGGGCTGGGTCCCGACCACCGCTCGGCGATGTTACGTTCGCTCGCCGCCGCGATCCATGTGTCGGGGCCGATGATTGCGATCACCAGCAGCACCGCGATGCCGATCAGTGCGGCGATACCGGGCACGCTGATCCAGCGGGACCTACGGCGGGGCCTCGCTGACGCGGCGCTGACGCGCTCAGCATCCGACTTGCGGGGGACTGTCGTCGTCATGTTCTCACTCACCCTTCGGCGATCGTGGTGCGCGGATCGATCGTGATGAGGATCAGATCGACGACGAGATTCACGGCGAGGACCAT
The DNA here is from genome assembly GCA_052085045.1 of Microbacteriaceae bacterium. Taxonomy (GTDB): domain Bacteria; phylum Actinomycetota; class Actinomycetes; order Actinomycetales; family Microbacteriaceae; genus Microbacterium. The sequence continues at coordinate 16,425 of JBQDFB010000024.1, forward strand.
GGCGGCATAGACGAGCACCATGCCCTGCACCATCGGATAGTCTTTCGTGCCCACGGCGGAGACGAGCGTGCTGCCGGTGCCCGCGATCGCGAAGACGGTCTCGATGATCACCGTGCCGGCGACGAGCCCCGAGAGCAGGAGACCGCCGACGGTCAGCGTGGCGGTGATGATGTTCGGCAACGCGTGCCGGAGCAGGATCAGCCGCTGCGGCAGACGCTTGGCCCTGGCGGTGGCGATGTAGGTCGAGTCCAGCACCTTGATCATCTCGACTTGCACGATCCGCGCCAGGTAGGCCATCGGTCCGAGGGCGAGCCCGAGAACCGGCAGCACCGCATTCTGCGCTCCGCCCCACCCGGCCGGCGGGAACATCCCCAACCACATGCTGAACAGGGCGATGAGCCCGACCGAGAGCAGGAAGTCCGGCACGGCGATGAGCACGCCCAGCAGCCCCGACACCCCACTATTGAGGGTGCGGCCCCGACCGGTGCGTGCCAGCAGCGCCGCCCCCATGCCGATCGGCAGCGCGCCGATCACGGCGACGACGAACCCGAGCGCCGCCAGGGTCAACGTGGTCGGAAAGCGCGAGACGATCGTTCCGGTGACCGAGAGGCCGGTCTGGATCGAGGTTCCCAGATCCCCCTGGAACAGCCCCGCGAGATAGTCGAAGAGCTGCTGCGGAATCGGCTTGTCGAGCCCCAGCTCAATGCGGGTGCTCTCCACGAGCCCGGCCGGGGCCGTCGGTCCGAGCGCGGCCCGCACCGGATCACCGGGCACGAAGTGGATGAGAAAGAACGCGGCGAGGACCACGACCAGCAGACTGACGATCAGCCGTCCGATGCGCCGGATCGCGAAGTCGGCGCGCGGCGATCGCCGCTGCTGCAGTTCTCTCAGCTGCAGCAGCCGTCCGGTGGCGGGTGCGCTCTGGCGGGGCTCGGTCGTGGTCATCGCGCGCGGCTCACTCGGTCATGCGGATCGTGACCGGCTGCAGGTAGTCGGTGATCTCGAACGTCGCGCCGGACATATAGGTCGGCCGCATGGTGCCGGTCAGCAGCAGGGTGTGGAAGTTCTCCACCACGGTCTTCTCCGCCTGCTCCCAGTATCCGCAGGCCTCATCGGCATCCGCAGCTGCCCGGGCCTGGTCGGCGAAAGCTTCGTACTCCTCGTCGGCGACGCCCATGAAGTTCAGACCGCCCTCCTCAGGGAATGCGCCGCCGTAGAAGAGGTCCTCGGTCACGGGGCTCCCGGCACCGATCTGGATCCAGCCGGTGTCGTAGTCGAACGTCTCGTAGAGGTACTCCGACCAGCCGGCGCCGTCCATCGCGATCAGTTCGGTCGTGATGCCCAGCTCCTCCCAGTCCTCCGCGACGAGCTCGGCCGCCGAAGCGTGCGCGGTCGACGTGGCGTCATAGATGAAGTTGATGTTCAGCGGTTCGCCGTCCTTGCTGCGCAGACCGTCGGAACCTTCGACCCAGCCCGCTTCGTCGAGCAGTTCGGCCGCACGTGCGGGGTCAGACTCCGGACGGTCCCAGACCGGCTCCTCGTTGAAGCAGGTGAACGGCGCCTCGGTGATCCAGGAGGTCAGGTCGACGGGGCGCCCGCCGCTGACGACCTCTGCTGTGTCCTCATGGTTGAAGCCCAGGGTGAGCGCTTCGCGGACGAGCGGGTCGTGCGTCGGGCGATCGGGTCGTTCGTTGAACAGCATCTGCCCGATCGGGTTGATGACGCCGGCGGACTCGTAGCCGGACCCCTCGATGCGATCCTGATCCGGCCCTTCGACCGCAGCCGCATTGAGCTCGCCCGAGATCAGCAGGTTGGCTCGGGTAGAGGTATCGGTGACCACGCTGATCTCCAGGCCGTCGGGCACCCCTTCGGTTTCGGAAGTGAGATCGTTCGGGCCCCAGGTGTAGTCGTCCCTGGTTGTGAAGATGTACCGATCCGCCTTCACATCGGTGAGTTCGTAGAGCCCGGTGCCGTTCGAGCCCGCTTCGAGACTCGACGGATCCTCGAGCCCTGCTTCACCGACCATCATGATGTTGCCGATGATGTTCGCCAGGAAGGGATCGGAGGCCTCCGCCGTGACCTCCAGGGTCGAACCGCTGCCGGTGGCCTGGATGCCTTTCGGCATGACGTCGGCCAGCACGGTGGCGTTGGCAGGATCCGCGTGATAGTTGATGTTGGCGGCCGCGACCTCGGCGGTGAACTCCGTTCCGTCGTGGAAGGTCGCCCCCGCGGTGAGCTCGAATGTCACCGACTTTCCGTCGTCTCCCAGCTCCCAGGACTCGGCGAGCCACGGCGTTTGCCCACCCTCGGCATCCGTGTAGATCAGTTTTTCGTAGGCGTACGTGTTGATCTGGATCTCCTGCGGCTGCGTGGCGGTCATCGGGATGATGCTGCCCACCTCCGGGAAGACCGCTTGGGTGAAGGTTCCACCGGAGACATAGTCTCCCTCTGACGACCCGGAGCCGCCTGCGGAACCCGAGCATGACGCCAATGTCATGGCGAGGACGACGAGCCCGGCGCCGGCCGGTACTGCGATACTGCGTTTCATTGCAATCTCCTCATTCGGGTGGTTCGATCGGGTACTGCTGGTGCAAGACCTGGTGTCAGCCAGATGCGACTCCGGCGGTGAGCCGAGCGAGGGGCCCTGCCGCCTTCACGGATACGTTCACGGTCGGCTGCGCGGTATAGGGCACGTGGGTCTCGAGAACCTCGACGACCGAGACCTCGAGCGGATCGGCTCCGGCCTGGATGGCTTTTGCAATGGCAGCCTCGGATGCCTGTTCGATGGCCGATTCGCGCTCCCCCATCGGCGCCATCTGGTCTGCTCGTCCTCCGGCCAGCGAGATCGCAGCGCCGACGGCGTTGGCGACACCGCCGTGGTCCGGCCGCAGCACCTCACCGGCGCTCGGCAGCCGATCCGGCACGAGGAAACCGCCACCGCCGACGACTACGAGGGGGATGTCCGCTCTTCCGAGCGACAGCCGCTCCACGGCGGCATCCAGTCGGTCGGCGACGGCACCCAGGGCGTCCTTCAGCGCCGCGGTCGTGGCTGCCGGCAGCGCAGGAAGTCGGCGACCGGCGACGGGGCTGGTGAGCATCGCCGCAGCATCCGTCAGCGTCGGGATCGTTCCGCCGAACAGCAGGGCGTCCCGATCGATCCGATAACCCACCGATTCCGGTCCGACGCGCCCTGTCGCGACATCCACGATGGTCCCGCCGCCGATGCCGACCGACAGCACATCCGGCATCCGGAAGTTGGTGCGCACGCCGCCGATCTCGCGGGGCATGGTCGATTCACGGGGGAACCCGCCGACGACGACGCCGAGGTCGCTGGTCGTACCGCCGACGTCCACGACGATGGCATTGTCGTGGCCAGAGAGGTAGGCGGCTCCTCGGATCGAGTTCGCGGGCCCCGAGCCGATCGTGAGCACGGGGTACTGCGCGGCGTAGTCGAGCGACATCAGGGTGCCGTCGTTCTGGGCGAAGAAGGTCTGCGCCTCGAGCCCTTCTTCGGCGACCACGGTGACGAGCGCGTCGGTGACGGCCAGCGCGACGCTGTACAGCGCGGCGTTGAGCACGGTGGCGTTCTCGCGTTCGAGCAAGCCGGTGGGGCCGATGTCCTGACTCAGGAAGACGCGGGTGTCCTGGCCCAGGTGATTGCGCAGCATCTCGGCGACCTCGAGCTCCTGCTCGGGCGAGGAGGGGCTGAAGATGCCGGCGACGGCGATCGCGTCGAAGTCGCCCACCTCGTCGACGAATCGGCGGATGCCGTCACGGTCCAGGGGCGAGATCGGGGTGCCGTCGACCATGTGGCCGCCGCCGACCATGGCGGCACCGGCGAGCACCATGTCTGCGAGATCCTGCGGCCACCCGGTGAGGGGCGGGAACTCGGTCGCCGCGGGGGCGCCGAGCCGGATCATCGCGACTCGATCGAGGGCGCGGCGCTGCACGATGGCGTTGGTCGCATGCGTGGTGCCGAGCATGACGCGGGAGACCCGCATCCGCTCCGGGCCGATGGCCGCGAGCACGTCGGCGATACTGGCGCGGATGCCGCCGGTGACGTCGTCGGTCGTCGGACGCTTCGTGTGAGCGAGGACGGCGCCGGTGCCGTCGAGGATGACGGCGTCCGTGTTCGTTCCGCCGACATCGACGCCGAGGGCGAGGTCACGAGCAGTCATCGGCCGGCTCCTTCGAACGGAACGTAGGGGAGGTCATAGCCGAAGGCGGCCGGGCCGGCCAGCTCCAGACCGCGCGGGGTGCGCCAGACCGGGTCACAGGGCCATGCCAGCACCGAGACGCGCTGCCCGAAGCGCAGCATCTCGGTCGTGATCGCATGCCCGGTCTCGGTATCGATGATCGTGATCAGGTCGGGCACGCTGACGAGCACCTCGCCGTCTTCGAGCACGAGGAGGTTCTCGTTCTGCAACTCGAGTCGCTGCAGTCGGCCGCGGTCCTCTCCGATTCCGGTGATCGTCACCGATCCGCGGACGAAGCCGCCCACGGTACGACGATCAAGGTCGGTGATCTTGCCGCTGAGCAGCACGCCGGCGTCGAGTTCGGCGGCGATCGCCGCCACCGGCTCCGGTGCGCTCAGGAGTGCGTGGCCGACGCGGATCGCCGCGCTCACGGTGCCCTCGATGACCGCGCCGCGCACGGTTTCGGCGGTCATCGGGTAGTGCGTGCCGATGCAGATCGAGCCGCTGGCGACGGTGAGGGCCCGGGCGTGACGCTCCAGCCAGTGCAGATCGACGGTCTTCATGACAGTGATGTTGCCGACCACGTCGCTCTGGACCGCCCAGTCGCAGTGGACTCCTGCGACGTTCATGGCCATCATTGCGGCATCCGGAAAAGCGCGGCCCATGCCGTCGGCGTCGAGCACCTGCAGGCCGAGCCGAGCCGCCCAGCCGATCGGTCGCACGCCGTTGCTGCCGCCGATCTCTGCGGCCATCAGCGTCGTCACGGGGCGACCGAGAAGCCGTTCGGCCTCTTCCAGCAGCGCATGGATCTGCCCCTTCGAGGACAGCATCTCGATGCCGACCGTCGGCGCCCCGATGCCCGACATCAGGACCACGACATCGTCGGGTCCGAGGTCGTCGACACTCACCAGGCGAACGGGCCCGTGGGTGCGGAGTTCGCGTTCGACCATCGTCTGCGCCCCGTATACCTCACCTCCGCCGCCGGTGCCGAAGATCGCCGTGCCAATGCCGAGGGCTGCGACGTCGTCCGCAGTGACCTCGGTGATGCGCGCCGCATGCTGCGGAACGGATGCTGTCTGTGCCATGTCCCCACCGTACGGAGGGGTTCTGCGGCCGACAATGTCTTGAGCATCCAGTGATTCCTGCCAGACTGTGCCGATGGCACAGTACTCGATCGAGGATCTTCGCACCGATGCCGAACGCCTGGGGCTCAGCCATCAGGCAGGCCCGGTCGATGAACGCGCGATCGAGCGCGTGGATCTCATCCCCGTGGACGGCCTCGGCGCCGCTGCGACCGGCACGCTCGTCATCATCACCGGCGACGAGCAGCCGCCGCCGTTCCGGATCGACGTGGCGCTGCGTCAGGCGAGCGCACGAAGCCTGGCCGGGGTGGTCTTCGCCTCCGACATCGTCCTGCCCGAGACCGCTGTCCTCCTCGCCGGTCGTGCCGGGGTTCCGGTGTTCGCCGCCCCGGGGGCGAAGGCGGCCGACCTCGCGAAGGCGATCGATCGGGCGATCGCCGGTGGTGCGTCAGAGGCCATGATGCGCGGAGCGCTGGCCGTCGAGCGCGCGACGGCAGCCGCGGCATCCGACGATTCCACGATCGAGGACATCCTCGGGGCGGCATCGGCCGCGCTCGGCATCCGCGTCGAGCTCGTCGAGGATCTGACCGTCTCCTGGGCGCAGAGCGATGCCGTCTGCATCGGGGAGGTACCGATCGGCCGTGTCGTCGCTTCGGCTCCGGATGCCGCGACCGGCGTCGCCGTGCCGGTGATCGCCTCGCTGCTCTCACGTGCGGCCCAGCGCAGCACGAGAGATCGCTATGCGTCCACGCAGTCGCGCTCCGATCTGCTGATCGAACTGATCCTGGCGGAGTCCTCCCGCGTGGAGGGGTTCGTCGGGCAGGCCGCGCGGCTGGGGCTGCCGCTGCAGCAATCGCACGTCGCCGCGTGGCTGGCGCCGATGCATGCGGCCGACCCCGATGCCCGCGCACCGCGGACCGTGCAACCGGCCCTGGAGCTGTTCGCGCTGCAGCTCGTGGAGGATCGTGAGGAGATGTGGCACCTCGCCTTCCTGCAGGACGACCTCATGCTCGTGTGCACCGAGGAGCACGGTGCCGCCGACCATCAGCGCCGCGTGCGCGAGGTCGCGGTGCGCATTCAGGAGCAGGCGCGCACGCTCGCCGGATCGGATTGGGCGTACACGCTGGGTCTGGGCACACCACAGCTGGGTGCGATCGGGCTGCGACAGTCCGCCGCAGAGGCACGGATCGCGGCGGAGTCGGCGAACGCGGCCGGCCGACTGGGCGGGGTGGAACTCACCGACGTCACGGGGCTGCGCCGCGTTCTGCTGGACGTCTACGCGTCGCCGATCAGCAGGGATCTGCTGCACGACATCCTGCATCCGCTCGACGCTCTCGGCCAAGAACGCTCACTCACCGCGGTGCGCACGCTGCTGTCGTATCTCGCCCACAACGGGTCGCTCGTGCATACGGGTCAGGAGCTGATGCTGCATCCCAACGGCGTCGGCTATCGGATGCGGCAGATCCGTGAGCGACTCGACGTCGACCTGGACGAACCGGACGTTCGCTTCGCCGTCGAGCTGGCCTGCCGAGTGCGCCTGCTCGGAGCCGCATAGGCGAGCGGCCGCTGGACCTCGACACCATTTCCCCGTTCAGGACGTGTGTCGATCGTCCATGAGGTAGGCCCCCTCCGAGTCGGTAGCGTGACCGGCATGCTCGATGACTCGCCTGCCCCGCCGCCGTTCCAGCCTCTGCACGGCATCCGGGTCATCGACTTCACCCGGCTGCTCGCCGGGCCGTACGCGACGATGACCCTCGCCGAGCTCGGCGCGGACGTCATCAAGATCGAGAAGCCGGATGCCGGCGACGACACCCGCGCGTGGGGCCCGCCGTTTGTGAACGGCGACAGCGCGTACTTCCACGCGATCAACCGCGGCAAGCGCAGCGTCGCCCTCGACCTCACGCGCGATGACGAACGAGAGAAGGCCATCGCCCTGATCGCCGAAGCGGATGTCGTCGTCGAGAGCTTCCGCCCCGGTGTCGCCGAACGGCTCGGTGTCGGACCGGAGGAACTGACCGAGCGATTCCCGCACCTCGTGTACGCCTCGATCAGCGG
>JBQDFB010000024.1:23857-28635 GCA_052085045.1 Microbacteriaceae bacterium
TGCTGGGCTGACGCGCGAAGGGAGGCTTCGGCGCGCTGCGCTTGCTCAGCCCGTTTCGTCTCGCTGCGCTCGCTCAACGCCCCGCGGGGCGCCCGCGGGTCAGCACCGCGCAGCGCCCGCGGGCCAGCGCGGCCGGGCGTTGAGCGGAGCGGCCGCAGGCTGCGCAGACGAAACGGGTTGAGCGAGCCGAAGGCGAGTCGAAACCAACAGATTCAGCGCACGAACACGCGTTCCCCGCGGATCCACGTCTCGTTCACGCGCACCTGCGCGATCTCCTCCGCGGGAACGGCGAAGACGTCGCGATCGAGCACCGCGAAGCTGCCCTCGAACCCGGGCGCGATCTCGCCGACCTGCTCCAGCGGCGACAGCATCCCCGCTCTCCCGGTGTACAGCATCAGCGCCTGCGGCACGGTGATCGCCGCCGCGGGACCGAAGTCGATGCCGTTGTACGTGCGTCGGCGCACTGCCGCCTCCACTGAGAGCATGACGTCGTCCGCACCGCTCCATGCGGTGGCCGGACGGTCCGAAGACAGCGCGAGCGCCTCGACGCCGTCGTACAGTCGTGCGATGGGATAGGCGTCGGTCACCTGCTCGGCGCGCAGCGCCTTTTCGTAGCCGTCGTACTCGGCGAAGAAGAACACCGTGTGCGTCGCGATGCCGAACGCCATGCGTGCCTCGCGCAGCCGGCGCACGTAGTCGTCGCTGACGATCGTCGCGTGCTCGATGCGCACCGAGGGGATGCCGGTGAGCCACGGCTCCTGATCGGCGAACAGATCGACGACGCGGTCGAGCGCCCGATCCCCCATCGCGTGCACGGCGAGCTGCACGCCGTTGCGACGGGCCCATTCGCCTGCCGCGAGCACGTCGGCATCGTTGACGAGGCGAAGCCCGTGATCGCAGGATTCCGGATAGGGCTCGTGCACCCAGGCCGTGCGGTTCGAGTAGGCGCCGTCGAGGACGACCTTGACGCCGGCGACGCGGATCCGCCCTTCCTTGTCGGAGGGCGCGAGGTCGGCGAGCGGATGCTCGGGGTCCCACCCCGGGTACAGCGCCACCCGAGCGTGCAGACCGCGGTCGCTCGCGGCGCGGAAGGTGGTGAGCGGGTCGTCGATGCGGCTGGAGAGCAGGTCGCCGACGGCGACGATGCCGCGCGAGGCGAGCTCGTCCCCGATGGCGACGAGGGCGTCGATCTGCTCGTCGCGGGTGGGCGGCGGGATGAACGCGGTGACGGCGGCGACAGCCGCGATCTCGGTGAGCACACCGTTGGGTGAGCCGTCGGCGTCGCGCTCGAACCGGGCACCCACCGGATCGGGGGTGGATGCTGTGATGCCGGCGGCCTCCAGCGCCGTGGCGTTGCAGACAGCGGAGTGCGCGTCGCAGCGCCATACGAGCACCGGACGATCGGTCGAGACCCGGTCGAGGTCGGCGGCGGTCGGCATCCGTCGCCCGGGGAACTTCGTGTCGTCGAACCCGCGGCCGAGGATCCAGGCGCCCGGCGCGGTCACCGAGGAAGCATGCGCGCGCAGCACCTCGACGAGGTCATCCGGCGAGGTCACCGCCGGCGGGAAGCACTCGGCCGCAGCGGCCGTGCCCGCCATCAGCGCCGGGTGGGTGTGGCTGTCGATCAGACCGGGCAGCACGGTGCGTCCGCCGAGGTCGACGGCATCCTCATCGCCGAGCTCAGCCGCGTCCCCGACCCACGCGAAGAGGCCGTCGCGGATGCGGAACGCCGAGGCGAAGTCGTCCTCGCCGGTTCCCGTGAACACCTTCGCGTTGGTGAAGAGCTGCTCCATCGTCAATCCCCTCAGACCGTGCGCCAGGTGAATCGTCCGCCCAGCAGCGTTGCCGCCACCGGCATCTCGCGCAGCTCGTCGCGATCGGATTCGTACGGATCGCGATCGACGATCACGAGATCGGCTGGCTGCCCGACGGCGAGCGTCGAGCGGAAGGATGCCGCGAGCGCGACATCCAGCGGAACGCGCTGCTCCGGGTGCCAGGCTTCTCGGTCATCACGGCTGCGAGCGGTGGCGGCGGCGATCGAGACCCACGGATCCAGGGGTGCGACCGGAGCATCCGATCCGAGCCGCAGCTCGGCGCCGGCACGGTGCAGGGACCCGAACGCGAAAGCACGACCGGTGCGGCCCGCCCAGTGGTGATCGGCGATGTCGCGGTCATCCATGGCGTGCTCGGGCTGCACGCTGGCCGTCAGTCCCAGTTCGGCGAAGCGGGCGAAGTCGTCCTCGCGCACGAGCTGCGCGTGCTCGATCACCCCGCCCATCCCGAGCTCACTGAATGTGTCGAGCACCTCGCTGTTGGCGCGGTCGCCGATCGCGTGCACCGCAGCATCGATGCCGGCATCGCGCGAGCGCTCGAGCAGCCCGCGCAGCTCCGAGATCGGCACGCTCTCCATGCCGCACGCATGCGGGTCGGCCGGGTCCATGCCCGGGTACGGATCCCAGCACCACGCGGTGCGCGTGTTCAGCGACCCGTCGATGACGACCTTGAGCGGGCCGAACGTGACCAGGCCCGACTCGTCCACGCGTGCGCCGCTGCGCCAGCCGTCGGCAATCGCCTGCTCCAGCAGGTCGGGCCAGACGGCGACCTCGACGCGCAGCGCGGTGACGCCGCCAGCGGTTCGAGCGGACCACTCGGCCACGTTGTCTGCGTTCTCGAACTCGAGGATGCCGACGACGCCTCGAGCCGCGGCCGCCTCCGCCGCCTCGCGGAACGCCCCGATCGGCAGCGATGCGGCCTCGTCGAACGCGTGCCGCACGTCGCGGAACTTCTCCTCGCGCAGCAGGCCCGTCTCATCGAGAGCGATATCGAGAAGAGAACCGGCGGCGCTGTTCAGCCAGCCGCAGTGCAGGTCACCGCTGACGAGCACGACGGGCACCTCCGGGATGGCGGCGTCGATCGCGGCGAGCGAGGCCGGTTCCGACCACAGTCCGTCCCGAAAGCCATAGCCCATCAGGATGCCGCCCATGCGCGGATGTTCTGCGTCGATCGCCCGGCGCGCAGCATCGAGCGTGTCAGCGGCGCTGGTGGTCTTCGAAAGATCGACACGGCTGCGGCGGATGGCGTGCTGAGTGAAGTGCACGTGGTTGTCCCACATGCCCGGCCCGACGAAGCGACCAGACACATCGACGACCTCTCCCGCCGGCTCGACGGTTCCCGCAGGGCCGATCGCGGCGATGAGGCCGTCGCGCAGGACGATGTCGACGGCGTCGGTCGAGCCATAGCGGCGAGCACCCTGCAGGGTGACGGGCGCCTGCGGGGTCACGGGCAAGGGTGCGGTCATGATGCTCGATTCTCTCAGGCGACGGCTGCGGTTCAGGCGACGGGCACGGGAGCGGTGGCGAAGCCGAAGAGGTCCTTCGGGTCATCGGGGGCCGCGACGAGGTCGATCTCGTGTGCGAGGTCGGTGCCGGCGACGTCGGCACGCAGATGCCGCAGCGCCGAGAAGTCCTCGATGGCGAAGCCGACCGAGTCGAAGATCGTCACCTGCTCCGGTGAGGTGCGCCCCGGTGCGGTGCCGGCGAGCACCGTCCAGAACTCGGTGACCGGGAAGTCCGCCGCGACGTTCTGGATCTCTCCCTCAATGCGGGTCTGCGGCGCGTACTCGACGAACACCGGCCCCCGCTCGAGGATGCGCGGATCGAGCTCGGTCTTGCCCGGGCAGTCGCCACCGATCGTGTTGATGTGCGTGCCGGGGGCGACATCGGCATCCGTCAGCACCTCGGCGACCGCCTTGTCGGCGGTGCAGGTCGTGATCACATCGGCACCGGCTGCCGCCTCGGATGCCGAATCGCAGACGGTGATGTCGAAGCCGAGCCGGCCGAGGTTGCGGACGAACTTCTCGGAGGCCGCCGCATCCACGTCGAAGATCCGCAGGTTTCGGATGCCGAGCACGGCACGGAAGGCGAGCGCCTGGAACTCGGCCTGGCTGCCGGCACCGATCATCGCCATCACCTGCGAGTCGGGCCGGGCGAGGTGACGTGCCACCATGGCTGACGTCGCCGCGGTGCGCAGAGCCGTGAGCACGGTCATCTCCGACAGGAACACCGGGTATCCGTTGTGCACATCGGCGAGCACCCCGAAGGCGGTGACCGTCTGATACCCGCGAGCGGGGTTGAACGGGTGCCCGTTGACGTATTTGAATGCGTAGATGTCGGGGTCGCTGATCGGCATGAGTTCGATGACGCCGAACGGGGTGTGGCTCGCGATCCGCTCGGTCTTATCGAACGACTCCCAGCGGCGGAAGTCGGCTTCGATGGTCTGCGACATCTCGGCCATGATCCGCTCGGCTCCGGCGCGCGCGACCCAGCGGATGAGATCCGATACTCCGACGAACGTGGTCATGCGCCCTCTTTCTGCTCGTTCACTCTGCTCATCCGCGCGGCCAGGCGCGGGTTCTCGTATGGTCCGGGAGAGTTCAGCGCCGCGATGACCCGATCGACCACCTCGGCGGGCTTGTCCTGGCTCATCTTCTCCTTCGCCTCGAACCGGTCCACGCGCATCCGGAACCCCATCGTGCCGTGCACGATGCGCGCGGCATAGTCGGCGTTCTCGAGCGTGCGGTTCATCAGATACGGCTCGGGCAGCGGGTTCTCGAAGTGCGCGACCAGGCGCTCGAGCACCCGCAGATTCTCCTCGTCCGAGAGGATCTCCGGCGTGCCGTGCAGGTGAGCGACCGCGAAGTTCCAGGTCGGCACGGCCGGTGAGGTGCCGTACCAGCTGGGCGAGACGTACCCCTGCGGGCCGTAGACGATCACCATGGC
>JBQDFB010000025.1:0-26994 GCA_052085045.1 Microbacteriaceae bacterium
GTCGGGCGGGTGCGGTTCAACGTCGCCGTCTGAGACGGCTGCTCAGGCGGCGAGACGGCTGCTCACGCGGCAGCCATCATCATGTTCTTCATGTCCATGCAGGCGTCCATGCACGCCTTGCACGACTGAGCACACATCTTGCAGACCTCGCTGTGGTCGGCATGCTCCATGCAGGCGTCCATGCACAGCTGGCACATGGCGATGCACGCGTCGAGCATCGCCATCATCACGGCCGGCGTCATCCCCTGCATCCGCATCATCGAACGCATCATGGTGCCTGCCATATCTGCACAGTTCATGCACTCCGGCGCGCAGTCCATCAACTGCATCGAGCACACCGTGCAGGCCTGCTCGCAGGCGGCGCAGGCATCCATGCACGCCTGCATGACAGTCATGTCCATGGCGGGCATGCCATCCATGCTCTTCATGTCCTCAGACATGGCGCCCATCATCATCGAGTCCATCTCACACCGCTTCCGCCAGGGCTTTCGCCGTCGAGAGCGGGCAGTCCGACCCGCCTGAGGCCAGCGTAATCCTGTCGCGCGCGAACGTCGATGGGGGGGTGGCCGGGCGTAGTCTCGTCAGCGTGCCAGCCTTCTCCGCCCTGCAGCGACTCGTCATCGCGATCGCGGTTCTCGCATCGTTCGTGACCTTCCTCGACGGCACGGTGGTCACCGTCGCGCTCCCCGCCATCCGCGACGAGCTCGGCGGGGGCATCACGACGCAGCAGTGGGTGGTCGACGCCTACCTCATCACGCTCAGCGCCCTCATCCTGCTCGCCGGGTCGCTGTCCGATGCCTACGGCCGCGTGCGCATCATGCGCATCGGCCTGATCGCGTTCGGGATCGCCTCGGTCGCGGTGTCGGCGGCCCCCGAACCGCTCACCCTCATCATCGCCCGAGCTCTCCAGGGCGCGGCGGGCGCACTGCTCGTCCCGAGCTCGCTCGCCCTCATCATGGCGACTATGCGCGGCGAGTTGCAGTCCCGTGCGATCGGGGTATGGACGGCGTTCACGACCGGCGCCCAGATCGCCGGCCCCCTGCTGGGCGGATTGTTCGTCGACCTGCTGTCCTGGCGCTTCGTGTTCCTCATCAACGTCATCCCGATCGGGATCACACTGTTCCTGCTCGCCCGACTGCACCTGCCCGACCACCCCCGCGGGGTGCGGGTGGACTGGTGGAGCGGCGCGCTGTGCGCTCTCGGCCTCGGCGCCGTGGTGTTCGCCCTCATCGAGCAGCCGAACCTCGGCTGGGGGTCGCCGGCGATCTGGCTGCCCGGGGTGATCGGCGTCGCCCTGTTCGCCGTGTTCCTGCTGCGTCAGCCGCGCTCGCCCGCACCACTCATGCCCCTCTCGCTCTTCAGCGCCCGAAACTTCGCCTGGGGCAACCTCGCCACCCTGTTCGTCTATGCCGCGCTCTCGCTCAACGGGTTCGTGATCGGGGTCTATCTCCAGGAGGGCGCGGGGCTTCCGGCCACCGTGGCCGGGCTTGCGAGCCTGCCCATCACGATCCTGATGATCCTGCTCAGCTCGCAGGCCGGGGCATGGGCCGGCCGGTTCGGACCGCGCCTGTTCATGACCGCCGGTCCGCTGCTGATGGCCACCGGTGCGCTGCTGCTCCTCACGGTGTCGCAGGAGTTCAGCTACTGGTGGCAGGTGCTGCCGGCGATGATCGTGCTGGGGCTCGGGCTCTCGCTCACCGTCGCACCGCTCACCTCCGCCGTCCTCGGGGCGATCGACGAGCACCACTCGGGCATCGCATCCGCCGTCAACAACGCGATCTCGCGCGTCGCCGGCCTCATCGTGGTGGCGATGCTGTCGACGATCGTCGGCGGCACCCTCGACCTCGACGGCTTCCACAGCGCCGCGTGGGTGACGGCGGGACTGATGGCCGCCGGCGGAGTCGTGTCGTTCCTCGGCATCCGCAGGAACATCCCGCCGGTCACGCCTGCGGAGGCCACCTCGATAGGCTGACCTCGTGAGCAGGGTGGGGCAGATGGCGGGCAGCGCGCGCCGCGCGGCGACCAGCCGAGCCGCCATCCCGCTCTGGATCGGCGGCGGCCTCCTCGTGGCTCTGGTCGTCGCCGTCATCGCCCTCGGCGGCCTGAATCCGGCGACCTCCTCTGCCGCGCAACTGGTCGCCGGCGACGAAGCGACCACGCCGCTGTACACGGCATCCGTCCTCGACGCCCACGTGACCGACGAGATCGAGGACGAGCACGTCGCCGCAGAAGACGGCGATGTCCTCGTCGTCGTCACGATGCGCCTGGAGAACCTCGCCGATTACCCGGTCGGCGTCGGCCGCAGCGCCGATCGTGCCGAGTCGCGGCTGCTGAATGTCGCCGAGCCCCTGCTCGAGCTGTCGGGCATCACGCAGACGGCGAGCGCGCGAGCCTGGCGCACTGACGACTCGATCGGCGGTGTCATTCTGCAGCCCCGCGTCCCCGTCGAGATGCAGCTGGTCTGGCCGGTGCCTGCAGCTGCCGTCGCCTCCGGCACCGTGACCGTCGACGTCTACGACGCCGACGAGACCCGGGGCCAGGTGATCCTCTCGTCCGACAACATCACGTGGCGGCGGGCGGGCCTCGCCGCGCAGTTCGAGATCGACGTCGAGGAGGCCCGGTGAAGAAAGCGCTCCCCTGGATCGTCGGCGTCGCCCTCGCCGCGGTCGCCGGTGCGATCACCGTCGCGACGCCCTCGCCCGATGCGCTGCGGGCGCCGTTCGTCGCGCATGCCGCGTTCGCTCCGGATGCTGACGAGCAGCAGTCCGTCACCACCCGGACCCTCACTGCGGCGGTCGTCGATGCGACCTTCGCCGAGAGCGTCGAGGTGTCCGACTGGCAAGCCGACGGCAACTGGCTGGTCGTCACCGTCGCGGCATCCGCCCCGCACAGCGAGGTCGACGCCGACGTCGAGCTTGCGACCCTCCACGTCGGCGACGAGGTCTTCCAGGTCAGCGAACGCGTCCGCGACACCCTCTTCGACGCGCAACTGCGGATCGGCATCGACACGGTCGGGATGCTGGCGTTCGAACTCCCACCGGACATCCGGGCCGGCGACGCCGAACTGCGACTGAGCTCATCGGTGTTCACGCCGCGGCTCGACGACATGGTCGCTGTCACGATTCCGCTCGATCGGCTGCCGACGGCATCCAGCATCGAAATCACCCCTCCGGAGACCGGATCATGACGTGGTGGCGCCGTCAGCGGGCGGCCCTGATCGCTCTCGCCGTCGCCGTTGTCGCATGCGTCGGCGTGCACGTGTGGCTGGATGTGCTGCCGACGATGAAGACCGAGGAGGTCACCGCGGTCGCCTCCGGGCAGAGCGCCGATCTCGCCGGGCAGCGGCTCTCACTCACCTCGACCCGCTGGGACGAGTTCGACGCACCCGAGGGGATGCGCTCGCTGAGCGTGCTGCTGACGGCGAGCGGCGGTCCGGATGCCGGGTTGTGCGGTTCGACGACCCTCACCGAACCGTCGAGCGAACGGTCATGGCTGGATGGCCGGTCGCTGCTGGATGTGCCCTCCGAGAGCGGAGAGTCCACCTGCACCTCCGAATCAGACTCCTACGATGTTCTCGCCGTCTTCGTCGTCCCCGATGACACCGCCGGCCCGTTCGAACTCGACGTGCCCGGCGACAAGGGTGTCGTCCGCTTCAGCCTCGATCCCTGAGGCCGCTTCCAGCCCCGCCTCCGGCCGGGCGATCACCGCGTCGTAGGCCGTGGCGACCACGGCGACCCGCAGCGTCTCGAACACCGTGGCCACCGCAACCAGCACCATCGGCAGCAGCGCCTCCCAGAAGTCCGACTCATGCCCGCCGATCAGCACCAGCACACCGCGCGTGCCCCAGCGTTCGGCCAGCCCCCAGCCCGCATACGCGCACACGACCACGCCGAACAGCAGCGGTCCTCCGCGCCAGACGACGGCGACCGCCGCCCAGAGGCTCTCTAAGCGCTCCAGCAGAGAGACGGAGAGCGTATCGGCCGTCCCACGCAGAGCACGGAGCCAGCGCTGCACCGACGCCGGTGCGTCATCGAATGAGGTGCCGTAGATCACCGCCGCGACAGCCAGCCAGGCCGCGGGCATGAGCAGCACGGCGGCGATGATCCCGATCAGCCACAGCACCGCCTCCCAGACCACGGCGATGGCGGGGGTGTTCATCGCGAACCAGTCGCCGAACGCCTGCAGCCACGTCGCGCCGGTGCTCGCGGCGAGCCACTCCTGAACGTCCGCCCACCATTGCCCGACCAGGGTGAAGAGCATGAAGGTCCAGACCACCTCGGCGTACGCGGTGATGGCCACAGTCCAGTCCGGCAGCCGATTGCGGAGCGCCGAGAGGGCCAAGCGAGCAACGAGCGCCACGCAGAGCACGGTGACCGGCAGCACTCCGACCGACACCAGACCGCCTCGGTCTCCGATCTGCGCGGCGTCGTAGCCGGATTCCTGCAGGGCGATGCTGCTGGCGATACCCGCGAACTCGGTGATGTCGGCGTTCAGCAGTCCCCACGAGGAGTAGAACAAGAAGAACGGCAGGATCGACATCAGCACGGCCCGCGCGAACGCCCGGTACCCGTCCGCGGATGCCGCGACGTGCGGCAGCGACGGCCGCACGGTGAGATACATCGCGACGTACGCCGCGAGCTTCGCGGCGACGGCGAGCGGCAGGATGAGCAGGCCGCCGAGCGTGGTGTGACCGCCGATGAAGCCCACGAGCTGCACGAGCAGCTGGTGCACGGCCTCGCCGCCGATGAACCACGCCATCATCGCGGGCCAGTGCTGCACGAGGATGCGGCCGAAGGTGCGCAGCGCCAGGAGCATGTCCCCACGCTAGCGGGTGCCGACGCCTACGCTTGCTGCATGCCCCTCCCTCCCGAGACTGCAGTCCGCGGATGAGACCCGCCGGAGTCCCCGCAGGCTCGTCCGCGGAATGCAGTCTCGCAGGGCCGGGGCCAGGGCCTGGGCCGGGGCCGGGGCCGGGGTGCGGGCGCCTCGGGCCCGTGCGGGTCGCGTGGGCGCGGGGCGCGGAGCGCCGCGCGACGAGCCGGGCACTCGTGGCACAGCTGCTCACTGACACGGGGCCCCCGGAGCTCGACATCGCCCGCGAGCTCGTGCAGCAGTGCCCGCACTGCGGCTCGCTGGAGCACGGGCCGCTGCGCACGGCATCCGGCCTGTCGGTCGTCAGTGTCAGCTACGCGGGCGATCTCGCGGTGGCCGCGATCGCAAGCACAGCGGATGCCGTCGCCCTCGGCGTCGACGTCGAACACGACCGCGGGCCCGAGCCGATGACAGAGCTCGCCGCCCTGTTCGCCCCGCAGGCGCCGCCCGGCATCCGCGACTGGACCATGATCGAGGCCGTGGTGAAGGCGGACGGCCGCGGGCTGCGCATCCCGCCGAACGAGGTGCGGTTGGGTGAAGCGGGTATCGTCCTGCCCGGGTCCCGGCGCGCCACGCTCCCCGGCGGAGCACCCCTCGAGGTCGCACGCGCCCCCGCCCCCGCAGGGCACCTGATCAGCGTCGCGATCAGGCCTGCCGCGACCGGTCGAGCCCCAGAATCGGGCCGGTGAGCGGCGCGGGCACCTCGCCGACCGGCCCCTCCGGCAGCGCCGGCAGCGCCGCGGTGTGCACCCAGGCGTCGAACAGTCCGGCCAGCGGCATCCCACTGATCTCCTCGGCGAGCGCGAGCAGGTCGGAGGTGACGACCGTGCCGTGCGCATTCCGCCCGGTCCACGCCCGCAGCAGATCGAAGAACGCGTCGTCGCCGATCGTCAGCCGCAGGGCGTGCACCGTGAGCGCACCGCGCTTGTAGACCCAGTCGTCGAACATCTCGGCGGGGCCGGGATCGGCGAGCACCGTGCCGAGGTCGAGCCCGGCCAGCCGCCGGTGATGCGCAAGCGCCTTGGCGTGCGCGCTCGGGCCACCGGATGCCTCTGACCAGATCCACTCCGCGTAGCAGGCGAACCCCTCGTTGAGCCAGATGTCCTGCCAGCGGTGCAGGCCGACGCTGTTGCCGAACCACTGGTGCGCGAGCTCGTGGGCGACCAGGCGCTCCAGCCCGTGCTCGCCGTCGATGTGGTTCGCACCGAAGATGGCCATGGCCTGCGCTTCGAGCGGGATCTCGAGCTCGTCAGGGGTGACGACGACCGTGTAGCCGGCGAACGGGTAGGGGCCGAAGGCATCCTGGAAGACGCCCATCATCCGCTCGAGGTCGGCGAAGTCCTCGTGCACCCGCCGCACGACTTCGCGCGGGTAGAACAGCCGCGTCGGTACACCGGAGAGGTCGACATCCTCCTGCAGATACTGACCGATCTGCAGCGTCATCAGGTACGTCGGCGTCGGGGTGGGGATGTCGAAGGTCCACACCGCTCGCCCGCGCTCTGTGCCACGTGCGGCGGGCACCGACGAGACGACCGTGTACTCCGGATCAGTCGCGATGCGCAGCATGTAGGTCGCCTTGTCAGCGGGCACGTCGTTGCATGGGAACCAGGTCGCGGCCCCGGTCGGCTGCGAAGCGACGATCAGGCCGTCTTCGAGCTCTTCCCAGCCGAGCGCGCCCCAGCGGGTGCGGCGCGGCTTCGGGGCACCGGCGTAGGTGAGGGTGATGTGCACCAGGTCGCCGACGACCGCGGGCTCTGCCAGCGCGATCTTCACCTTGCGGTCATTCTGCGTGAAGCGGGCCGCGCCGCGCACCTTCTTGACCCGCAGCCCCACGAGGTCGAGCGAGAAGGCCGCGGTGTCCTCGACGATGCGCACGTCGAGGCTCGCGGTGCCCGAGAGCCGGTTCGTGGACAACTTGTACTCGAGGTCGAGGTCGTAGCTCTCGACACTGATGCGCGCATCCCCACTCTGCGGGATGTACGGGTCGACGCTCATACGTCCTCCGCCTGGTAGGCGCGCACCTTGACGGCGCGCCACGGCCCGATCGGGTTGCCGCTCCAGCGGCTTCCGGCGGGAACCGTCTCACCGCGCATGACGAGGGATGCCGGCCCCACGGTGGCCGCGGTCGCGATCGTCGCCGCGGGGAGGACGACCGAGTGCGGGCCGAGGGTCGCCCCTTCCTCGAGGGTGACGGTGTCGATGCTCATCACTCGATCATGGAACAGATGCGTCTGAACCACACATCCGCGGTTGACAGTCGCGCCGTCGCCGAGGTGGACGAGGTCGGGCTCGGGCAGCCAGTAGCTGTCGGTCCAGACGCCGTGGCCGATCTTCGCCCCGAGCGTGCGCAGCCAGACGACGAGCGCCGGGGTGCCCGCTGCGGCGTTCGCGAACCAGGGCGCGGCGAGCATTTCGGTGAAGGTGTCTGCGACCTCGGTGCGCCACACGAAGCTCGACCAGAGCGGGTGCTCCCCGGAGCGGATCGGGCCGACGAAGATCCACTTCGCGGCCGTCGTGACACCGGCGGCGACGGCACCGGCGGCGAGCATCACCACACCCGACAGCACGATCGCCGCGATCAGTCCCCAGGCGGTGGTGATCCAGGCGAGGGTGAAGAACACCGCGAGGCCCAGCGCACAGGTGATGATGACGGGGATGATGCGGCACAGTTCCCACAGCGTGCGGGCCACCCGCAGCGACGGCAGCGGCCGGTAGGTGCGTTCGAGGTCGGAGTCGTTGACGACGCGGCGCAGGCGCACGGCCGGCGAACCGAGCCATGACGATCCCGCCTTCGCCTTCTCGGGGGCGACCGACAGCACGGCGATGAGGCCGTCCTTCGGAACGCGGTGCCCGGCGGCGGCAAGGCCGGAGTTGCCGAGGAACGCGCGCTTGCCGATGCGTGCCTTCGCCAGTCGCATCCATCCGCCGCTGAGCTCGTAAGTGGCGACCATGGTGTCGTCGGCGAGGAACGCGCCGTCGTCGATCGTCGTCATGCCGGGGATCAGCAGGACGGTGGATGCTTCGACCTGACGACCGACCTTCGCACCCAGCATCCGCAGCCACACCGGCGTGAACAGGCTCGAGTAGATGGGGAACAGGATGATGCGCGCCGAATCAAGCACGCGCTCGGTGGTCCACGCCTGCCAGGCGACGCGGCTGTGCACGGGGTGCACGCCCTCGGTCATGCCGATCGACAACAGGCGCACCAGCAGTACGACGGCGCCGGCGAACACGATGCCGGTGACCAGGACGGCGGGAACCAGCCAGACGAGCGTGCCCCCGAGGGCCGCGCCGATCGTCGGAGCGTGCCGAATGCCGGATGCCAGCACGAGCCCACCGACTGCGAAGGCGACGAACGGCAGGAGCCCGAGCATCGCCGAGGAGACGCCGTACGCCCACATCCAGCGACGACGTTCGGGCGGAGCGCTCGGCGCGAACGGCGTGCTCTTGCCGCCGACGCGCACGGCCGGCGATCCGGCCCAGCGCTGTTCCGCACGGACGCGCCCGAAGACGGCGGAGCCGGGCGCGATCTC
This sequence comes from Microbacteriaceae bacterium, assembly GCA_052085045.1. Lineage (GTDB taxonomy): Bacteria > Actinomycetota > Actinomycetes > Actinomycetales > Microbacteriaceae > Microbacterium. Next base: position 8,406 of record JBQDFB010000025.1, read on the forward strand.
GGCGCGACGGCCGATCTTCGCGCCGGGTGCGAGCGTGCTGCGCGCCCCGATCGTCGCGTCGCGGCCCACGCGGACCTCGCCGATGCGGACAGTGTCGCCGTCGATCCAGTAGCCCGTGAGATCGACCTCTGGCTCGACGGATGCACCGTCGCCGAGGTGCAGCATGCCGGTGACGGGCGGCAGTGAGTGCAGCGAGACGCCTTTGCCGATGCGGGCACCGAGCGCGCGGGCATAGACGATGACCCAGGGGGCGCCGGCGAGCCCGACGGGATCGACCTGGTGGGCGATCTGCTCGGCGAGCCACAGGCGCAGGTGCACGCCGCCGAGCTGGAAGAAGTCGGCGTCCTCTTCGGTCGGCGTGCTGCCGAGCACCGCGAACCACTGTTCGGCGAGCCAGGCCGCCGTGCCGGACAGCGTCGAGTTACCGGCATCCGGATCGGTGAGCGGCCACGGCAGCGCGGCCTTGTCGACCTTTCCCGAGGTGCGCACCGGCAGGTCGTCGACGACCGCGAGCAGCGGAATGAGCGGCGCGGGCAACGACTCGGCGAGTTGGGCACGGGCGCGCTGCCGGTCGAAGCCCTCCTCGGGCACGACGTAGCCGACGAGCAGGGCGACGCCGGCATCGGTCTTGCGCACCGCGACCGTGGCGGCGCCGACGTCGTCGAGCCCCTGCAGGGCCGACTCGACCTCGCCGAGTTCGATCCGCCGACCGCCGATCTTGACCTGATCGTCGACGCGGCCCTGGAAGATGAGCCCCTCGGGGTCGGCGCGGACCATGTCGCCGGAGCGGTAGGCGCGGTCCCAGCCGAGGGTCGGCATCGGGGCGTACTTCTCGGCGTCCTTGGCGGGGTCGAGGTAGCGGGCGAGTCCCACTCCCCCGATGATGAGTTCACCGACCTCGCCGTCGGCGACGAGCTGTCCTTCGGCGTCGACGACCGCGAGCGACCAGCCGTCCAGCGGCAGACCGATCCGCACGGGCTGATCGGGTTCCATGATCGCGGCGCAGGCGACGACGGTGGCCTCGGTGGGGCCGTAGGTGTTCCAGAGTTCGCGGCCCTCGCCGACCAGGCGGGCGACGAGTTCGGGCGGGCAGGCCTCGCCGCCGAAGATGAGCAGGCGCACATTCTCGACGGTGTCCTGCGGCCAGAGGGCTGCCAGCGTCGGGACGGTGGAGACGACGGTGATGCCGTGTCCGACGAGCCAGGGTCCGAGGTCCTCACCGGAGCGGACGAGAGCACGCGGAGCCGGGACCAGGCATGCGCCGTAGCGCCACGCGAGCCACATCTCCTCGCACGAGGCGTCGAAAGCGACCGACAGGCCGGCGAGCACGCGGTCGCCGGGACCGAGCGGGGCATCCTGCAGGAACAAGCGAGCCTCGGCGTCGACGAAAGCGGCCGCCGAGCGGTGCGAGACGGCGACGCCCTTCGGAGTGCCGGTGGAACCGGAGGTGAAGATGATCCACGCGTCGTCTTCGAGCGTCGGCGGCTCGACGATCGGGGCGGCAGAGGTGGAGGGGTGCGGGTCCGCGCTTGCGAACAGACCGGCACCGACCTCCTGCGCCTCATCGCTCGGGCGGAAGACCCCGCCGGCTCCGATCACGCCGCGCACCTTCGCCTCGCCGAAGACGAGGTCCGCACGCTCCTGCGGGTCGTCGGCGTCGACGGGCACGTACGCGGCACCCGCGGCGAGGATCGACAGGATCGCGATGTAGAGCTCGCGCGCGCCCGACGGCATCCGCACGCCGACGCGGTCGCCGCGCAGCACTCCCTGCTCGCGCAGGCGCGCCGCCGTGACGTTCACGCGCGCGACGAGTTCGGCATAGCTGATCGCGCCGTCGCCGTCTTCGATGGCGGAGGCGTCAGGATGCCGCGCGGCGGTGTCGCGGAGGATGTCGATCAGCGTTCGAGGCGCCGGGGCGTGATCGCCCCGGTCATAGCCGTGCTGCACTGCGACGCCGTTCAGGACGACAGGAGCGAGATGAGCTGCGCCTTGCTGAGGCGCGAATAGCCGGTGCGCCCCTCGGCGCGGGCACGGTCGCGCAGCGCGACGATGGTGAGCTGGTCGAGAGCGGTTCCGGATGCCGCGCGCTTGCGCGTCGCGGGCGCACGGCGGGCGGCGGGCTTGGCTGCCGCGGGCTTGGCTGCCGTCTTGGATGCTGCGGGCTTCGCGGCCGGCTTCGACGCTGCCGGCTTCGCGGCCGCGGGCTTGGATGCCGCAGGCTTCGCGGCCGCAGGCTTCGCGGCCGCGGGCTTGGCGACCGCGGGCTTAGCTGCAGGCTTGGCGGCAGCCTTCGGCGCGGCGGGCTTCGACGCGGCAGCCTTCTTCTCGGCAGCCCGCTTCGCCGTGGCCTTCTCAGCGGCGCGCTTCTCCGCGGCCTTCTCGGCGACCTTGGATTCGATCTTGTCGACCTTCTTCGCCAAACGCGTGGTCGCCTCGACCGCGGCCTTCTCGACCTTGGCGGGCTTCTTGGTGAGCTTCTTCTTCGAGGGGTTCGCGGCATCCTTCACGTCGTCGACGACGTCGCGCAGCTTCTTGGCGTCTTTCTTGGGAAGAGTCTTGCTGAGCTTCTTGGCGTCCTTGGCAGCGATTGAGGCGGCATCGAGCGCCGCCTCTGCGGACTTGTGCGCCTTGGTCTTCTTGGCCATCAGATTCCTCCGATCGGGCTGCCCCTCTGGGCTGTGCCACCGCGCCCACATCGTACTCTGCCCGGGTTAACCGATGGGGCACCGTGATCGCCCGATCGTCTCCATGGCCGAAGTGCCGTCCCGCGCCTCAGCTCGCTTCAATCCCCGCCCGGTACCGGCGGTAGCGACGTGCGCCTCTGAACTTCCACGCCAGCCGCGCCGGCCACGGCAGGTTCTTCTTGAGCCACGCCGTGCCGCCGTCGGGCTGGGCGACCAAGATGGCGCCGAGCATGTTCCACGTCTGCCCCTTCGGCGTCGCCGCACGGCCGTGCTTCCCGAACCATCTCTCTTCCGAACGCCGAATGACCTGCTCGATCACCGGCACGATGTTCTCCTCTTCGTCGGGGAAGTGCTCGGTGAGCGCTTGCGCTGTGGCGTGCAGCGATTTCAGCACCGGCACGGCGGCCGCCTTCGACGCAGTGAGCTGCCACGGCGGAACGGAGACGTCGAGGGATCGCAGGTGGATCAACATGTCGGCGTGCTGTTGCTTCATCCGCTCCACGTGCAGGGCGCACGCGGGTGCACGTGCTTCGAGCTTGTTCCACAGTCGGGCATCCTCACCCTCGTGGTGGGCGTGCAGCGCGGTCGAGATCAGTTGCAACTGGGTTCCGACCCGCGCCGCGTGGCGATTGTCACCCTCCGCGACCGCATCTACGAGGACCGCGGCCTCCTGAAAGGAGTGCAGCAGCATCCGATGGATCTCGATCATGCCGCTGGCGTCGCACTTCTTCGGACCGTCGACGGGTACGGCACCTTCGGAGGGCAGCGGTGTGGCCGACATGGCAAGAACGATACGCCCCGCGACAGCTCTGGCACCAGGTCTCATGCCCCGGGCGGGCGTTCAGAAAATGGTGAAGTCAGCGGCAGCTGCGACGTAGGCCTCGGCGAACCCGGCGTCGTCCGCCAACGGGGCGAGCATCGGCTGCGCGGTGAGGAACTCGATCGGTTCGCCGCTGGCCGCGGCGAGGAGCGCGGCGGCGGACTCGTCGGCGATCGCTGCCCCGCTCTGCGCGGCCCGCCGTGTGAACTCCCGCCAGCTGGCGATGAGCCGCGCACCGGCACGGGGCACCACTCCAGCGCCGAGGCGGTCCACGATGGTCGGCACGACGAAGGCGGGGATGCGGTTCGAGGCATCGGTGCCCAGTCGCGCAAGAGTGTCGGCGATCGCAGGGTTCGTGAAGCGCCGGAACAGCTCATCGATGCACCCCGACACGTCGAAGCCCTCGGGCACGACGAGGGTCGGCACGGCATCCTGCTCCATGAACTCGCGCACGAAGGCGGCGAGCCCCGGTTCCGCCAGCGCCTCGTGCACGTACTCATGGCCGGCGAGCTGCCCGATGTACGCGATGGCCTGGTGCCCGCCGTTCAGGAGCCGGATCTTGATCGCCTCATACGCGTGCACGTCGGAGGTCATCGTCGCTCCGACGGATCCGAGATCCGGTCGACCGGCCGGGAAGTCATCCTCGATCACCCACTGCTCGAAGGGTTCCGTGGCGACCGGCCAAGCATCCTCGATGCCGAACCGCTCGCGGATGCGCTCGATGTCAGCCTCGACGGTGACGGGGGTGATGCGATCGACCATGGTCGAGGGGAATGCGACTTCGGACGACACCCAATCGGCGAGTTCCGCATCGACCAGACGCGCCACCGCCTCGACGCTGCTCCGCGCGACGGCACCATTGCCGGGTACGTTGTCGCACGAGAGCACCGTGAACGGAGCGACCCCGCGGTGACGGCGCTCGCGCAGCGCGGCCACGATCCACCCGAAGGCGGTGCGCGGCTCAGCGAGGTCACCGGCAGTCTCGGCCATCGCGAGCGGGTCGGCAGTCGCCATCCTGCCGCCCCACGGGTCCTCCACGTAGCCGCCCTCGGTGATGGTCAGCGACACGATCCGCACACTCGGATCCGTCAACTGCCGAAGCACGGCGTCGGGGTCGTCCGGCGCGTGCAGGAACCGGCGGATCGATCCGATCACGCCGGTCTCGTCGGTGCCGTCCGGGTGCCGAAGCGTGAGGGTGTACAGACCGTCCTGCGCCGCCAGCACGTCGCGCATCCGCGCATCGCGTTCGAGCAGTCCGATACCGCAGAGGGCCCAATCGTCGGCGCCGCCCGCCTGCAGCAGCCGGTCGATGTACATCGCCTGGTGCGAGCGGTGGAAGTTGCCGACGCCGAAGTGCACGATCCCGACGCGTACGTCTCCGTCGAGGTACGACGGGGTCGAGATACCGTCGGGGAGGGTTGCCAGCACGGCCCTGCTCAGCCGGTCGCTGTGCTCTGCACCGTTCATGAGGCGACCCGTCAGCTCTCGGCGGCGAGCGCCGCGACATTGTTGAAATCGACGATAGCGCCCTGCTCGATCAAGCTCGAGCGCAGCGTCGCGTAGTCGAGGTCGGGGATCGCAACGTCGTCGGCGATGGACTGCGCCGCGGCCGTTCCCGCGCCCTCCCCCATCGCCAGGCAGTCGCGGGCAACCACGACAACTTCAACGGCACGCACAACGGACCGAAGTCGCCGTTCGCGGCGTTCTTCACGGCAGACAAGTACTACGACCAGGCCGAGAACGGCTGGCCGGCGGGCGCCTCGTTCCACACGATGGATGAGGAGACCGACCCGGAGACGGGCGAGGTGCTGACGCGGGGCGAGGACAGCTCGAACAACTACGTGCTGTTCTCGGCCGGTGGACTCGACTTCGTCGCGGTCGGGCTGTCGTACGGGGTGACGCAGGAGGAGTCCGACTGGGCCGATTCGGTCTTCACCCGGTACTCCGACCGCAACGGGATCCTCGTCACGCACGGGTACGTCTCGTCCTCTTCGGAACCCGATGGCAGGACCGGAAAGCTGGGCGCAGACGGCAGCAAGCTGTACGACGAGGTTGTCCGCGCCAACGACAACGTGTTCCTCGTGCTCGGCGGCCACTTCCACGGCGTCGGGACCAGCGTCGAGACGATCGCCGCAGGGCAGGGTTCGCACAAGGTTGTTCAGCTGCTCGCCGACTACCAGGGGTACATGGTGCCGGCGGAGACGATCTTCAGCGAGGAGCGATGCGCCGCTGCGGGCCTGGACACCGCGACGCAGTGCGTGTTCGGCACCGGCGAAGACGAGGGCAAGATTGACGTCGACGGCGATGGCTCGTGGGAGCACCTCACGAGCGACAAGCTCGCAATGGGGGCCAGCTTCCTGCGGATGCTGCAGTTCAACACCGAGGACAACACGATGTCGGTGGACACCTACTCGCCGTTCCTCGACGAGTTCGGCGCGACACCGTACGACCACGGCAGTTCTCCCAAGACGACGCCCGAGCCCATCGACCGTTACAACGGTGCGGAGGACAACTTCACGGTTCCGATCAACCTGAGCACGCGGACGACATCGTTCGCGACGGACGGGATGACGGTGGCCACGCCGACCGATGAGGTCATCGGCACCGAGACGGTACCGTCGGGCACCCCCGCCGCGGTGCGGTGGACCGGACTGACCGAGGGCACGATGTATGCCTGGACGGCCAGCAGCACGGAGGCCGGTGGCGAATCGGGCGTCCTCGAGCAGTTCGGCAGCATGTTCGTGGCGCAGGGCGACGGCACGACCGATCCTGGTGAGCCGGAAGAGCCGGGCGACAGCGACGCGGATGGCTCCGGCGGCGGCGGCGGCGACGCAGATGGTGCTGGAGACGGCGGCGACGCGGATGGGGGCTCGGGATCGGGCTCCGACTCGGGGACCGACGCGGGTGAGAACGGCGACGCCGGTGCCGGCGGAAACGACGGCACCCTCCCCAACACCGGTGCGGAGATCTCCGGAGTGGTCATTGCGATCGCGGCGCTGCTGCTCCTCCTCGGCGGGGGGCTGGCGATCTTCGCTCGGCGTCGCAGGATCGCGGCCAGTGCCGAGGAGAAAGAGCTGACCTGAGCCTTCCGGGGGGATCGCTGACGTGAGCGTCGGCGATCCCCCCGGTCGCGTCCGGAGCATGCGTTCCAGGACTCGAGGTATCCGGCACGATCCGCCTCACGGAGGAGAGGCCCTCTCGCTGGTACTTTGACCTCGACAGCTGCTGCGCTCTCGAGCCAGCCGAGGTGGAGAGCACACAACATGAAGCGAACGTCGCACTGGCGTCTGGCGCGCATCACCATGGTGACCGTGGTGGCCGTGCTCATCGGGGTCATCGCGCCGTCGGTCTCGACGGCGCCGCCCGCGGTGGCGGCGACCGATGGGCAGATGATCTACCCGGCATCGGGCACCATCCAGTCCAAAGTCGGGGACGGATGCCGCGGCACGAGCCGACCGACGCATAACGGCATCGACATCTCGGGTCAGGGCGGCACCCCCATCCTCGCCGCGTACGACGGCGTCATCAAGGCGCGCGCGTGGAGCAATGGCTACGGCTACTACGTCGACATCCAGCACACTGGCGGGTACGTCACCCGGTACGCCCACATGGTCTCCCAGGGATCGGTCTCCCTCGGTGCGCGCGTGGTGCGCGGCCAGCAGATCGGCGTGGTCGGCAGCACCGGCAACTCGACGGGGGCGCATCTGCATTTCGAAGTGTGGCGGAACGGATCGGTGTACTCCGCCATCAACGGCGGCTTCGTCTGCCTGTCGAGTGTCACGCGGGGCAAGACCCTCCCCCTGAGTTTTCCCGGCTTGCGCACGTCCGTGATTCCGCCCGCGAACTCGGCCGACTACAACGGCGACGGCAAGTCTGACCTGCTGGGGATCGCCGCAGACAGCGATCTGCAGTTCTTCGCCGGCAACGGCAAGGGCGCGTTCGGCGCCGCTTCGGTCATCACCAGCGGATGGGGCGCGTACCGCCATCTGACGCACACCGATCTGAACGCCGACGGCAGGGGGGATATGCTCGCCGTCCGCAGCGACGGTCTCCTCGAGTACTACGCCGGAGGAGCCTCTGGCGGATTCGGCCAGTACAGCAGGCTCGATGTCGACTGGGACACCCGGCGGCACGTCATCTCGGGTGCCGATTTCTCCGGCGACGGACTTCAGGATGTGCTCGCAGTATCAGCGTCCGGCGCCCTCACCCTGTACCGCGGCAACGGTGCGGGAGCGCTCACCGGGGCGCGCACGACCGTCGGCAGCGGGTGGGGGTCGATCGCATTCATGGCCGGCGGCGACTTCGACGGCGATGGTCTCGGCGACATCATGGCGGTGGCGAGCGACGGCGTTCTCTATTTCTACGGCGGTCTGAGGGCCGGTTTCCGCGCGGGCGTCGTCGTGGGCAGAGGGTGGGGATCGTTCACCGCCTTCACCGGCGGCGTCGATTACAACGGCGACCGACGCGGCGACATCATCGCCCGCGCCGCGAACGGAGACCTCTATCTGTACGCCGGAAACGGGGCGGGGAAGTTCGCGAACGGTAAGGTCGTCAGCTCCGACTGGGGTGGGTACCTGCAGATCGAGTGACGCGCACGTGGATGCTCTTCATCAGCGGCTGATCGCTCTGCGCGCTGTAGTCGGCGTTGCCGACCAGCACGTTCATCTCGGGCATGTAGCCCGCGGCACTTCCCCGCGGCGTGTCATAGGCCACGGCACGATACTCGCGCAGTTCGCGCTCTGTGCCGTCCTTTGATGTCGACACGATGTCGACGAGGTCGCCCTGCCAGATGCCCCGATCGCGCATATCCGCCTCGTTCATGAAGATGAGCTCGCGCAGATTCTTCACCCCGCGATAGCGATCATTGGCGGAGTAGATCGTCGTGTTCCACTGATCGTGCGAGCGCATGGTCTGCAGCACGAGCATGTCTTCGGCTGCCGGGCGCACATCGTGCAGCGCGGGGGCTGAGAAGTCCGCCCTACCGGATGCCGTCCGGAAGTCGCGCTCGCGCGCCGGCTGCGGAATGCGGAATCCGTTCGGGTGCTGGACGAGCTCGTTGAAGCCCTCGAACCCGGGGAGCACCTGCGCCATCACGTCGCGGATCTGCCCGTAGTCCCCGGCGTAGGACTCCCAGGGTGTCGCACTGCCCGGCATCGTCGCCCGCGCCATCCGCGCGATGATGTCCGGCTCGGAGAGCAGGTGCTCCGACGCGGGCTTCTTCTTGCCGACGGACAGGTGCACCATGCTCATGGCATCCTCGACGGTCTGGCCCTGCAGGCCGCTCTCCTGCTCGTCGCGTTCGGTGCGCCCGAGGCACGGCAGGATGAGCGCCTTCTCGCCGTGCACGAGGTGGCTGCGGTTGAGTTTCGTGCTCACCTGCACCGTCAGCCGGCATCCGCTCAGCGCTTCAGCCGTATAGCGCGTGTCGGGTGCGGCGAGAACGAAGTTGCCCCCCAGACTCACGAAGACCTTGACGTTGCCCTCGTGCATTTCGCGGATGCTGGCGACGGTGTCGAGCCCGGGCTCGCGCGGCGACGTGATCCCGCAGACCTCGTCGAGGGCGTCCAGCAGCCAGGCGGGCGAGTGATGGTTGATGCCGCAGGTGCGGTTGCCCTGCACGTTGCTGTGCCCGCGGACCGGCGCCGGTCCCGCCCCGGGCCGGCCGATGTTGCCGCGCAGCAGCAGCACGTTCGTGAACTCGCGCACCATGTCGACGGCGTGCTCCTGCTGGCTGATGCCCAGGCACCAGCTGATGATGGTCTTGTCGGCGTTCAGATAGATCGCACCCGCCGCCCTGATCTGCTCCTCGGTGAGCCCGGACTGCTCCACGAGGTCCGACCACGGCGTCGCCTCGACGACCGCGCGGTACTCGTCGATGCCCTGGGTGTGTTCGGCGATGAAGGCGGTGTCGAGCGCCGCGGGGTCGGTCTCAGCCGCTTCGAAGACGACTTTCGCGATGCCGCGCATCAGCGCCATGTCTCCGCCGATGCGCACCTGCAGGTCGAGGGTTCCGGTCTCGTGCGTCTTGAACAAGGCCATGTCGACGAAGTCGTGCGGCACGATCGTGCGCCGAGATGCCGCCTCGATCAGCGGGTTGACGTGCACGATCTGCGCACCGTTCTTCACAGCATCCGACAGCGCCGTCAGCATGCGCGGAGCGTTCGAGGCGGCGTTCACACCCAGCAAGAACAGGGCGTCCGCCTCTTCCCAGTCCTCGAGGGTCGTGGTCCCCTTGCCCGAGCCGATCGATGCCGTCAGGGCGCGACCGGATGCCTCGTGGCACATGTTCGAGCAGTCCGGCATGTTGTTCGTGCCGTACTCGCGGATCATCAGTTGGTAGAGGAAGGATGCTTCGTTGCTGAGCCGCCCGGAGGTGTAGAACGTAGCCTCGTCCGGGCTGTCCAGTGCCCGCAGCTCTTCGCCGATCAGGGCGAACGCGTCGTCCCAGCTGATCGGTGCATAGCGATCGGTCTCGGGGTCGTAGACCATCGGCTCGGTCAACCGGCCGGTGTTCTCGAGCTCGTAGTCGGTCCACTGCGAGAGCTCGGTGACGGTGTGCTGCGAGAAGAAGCCGCTGCCGACGCGCTTGTGCGTCATCTCCCACGTGACGTGCTTCATCCCGTTCTCGCAGATGTCGAGCTTGAGCCCCTTTTGGTCATCCGGCCACGCGCATCCAGGGCAGTCGAATCCCTTGATGGGATGGTTCATGGTGAACATCGTCAGCGCGCCGCTCACCGGTCGCTTCGATTCCAGCAGCACCTCGCCGACCGACACGGCCGCGCCCCATCCGGCGGCGGGGTGCTCGTAGTCCTGCTGCGACCACGGCTTCGTGGTGACGGGTCCGTAGCCGCCTTGCCGGGCGTCTGCGGACATCAGCCCGAGTGTCCGTCCCCGATCTGCACCGCCACGTTTCCGGTCATCATCAAGACGGGTCATGCCCTGCCCCTTCCATCACGAGCGCATCGTCTTCGGGTGCGGTTTGCGACACCGTGACGCGGTGCGAATGCGCATACACGTTCATGCTCCGGCCTCGCAGGAACCCCACCAGGGTCAGACCGGACTTCTCGGCGAGCTCCGCCGCGAGCGACGAGGGTGCCGACACGGCGGCGAGGATCGGGATGCCGGCCATCACGGCCTTCTGCACGAGTTCGAAACTCGCCCGGCCCGAGACCTGCAGCACGGTCCCGCGCAGCGGAAGCCGGTCGTTCAGCAATGCCCAGCCGACGACCTTGTCGACAGCGTTGTGCCGACCGACATCTTCGCGCAGCACGAGCAGCTCGCCGGTGGCGGCGTCGAACAGCGCCGCGGCGTGCAGCCCGCCGGTCTTCTCGAACACGTCCTGCTTCTCCCGCAGTCTGACCGGGTACGTGACGAGGTCGGCGGCATCCACGACGACGGGGTCCCCCGCAACGTCGTATCGGGACACGGTCTCGACGGCATCGATGCTGGCCTTCCCGCACACACCGCACGAGCTGGTCGTGTAGAACGCTCGGGCGACCTCGGGGGCAGGCGGCGGCACGCCGGGAGCGAGGGCGACATCCAAGACGTTGTAGGTGTTCTCGACGCCGCCGGTGCCGGGTCCACCGCAGTGGATCGCGGACTGGAACTCCTCGCCGGACCCGATCACTCCTTCGGAGACGAGGAAGCCGGCGGCGAGCTCGACATCCGTCCCCGGCGTGCGCATCGTGACGGCCAGCGGCGTTCCGCCGACGCGGATCTCGAGCGGCTCCTCGACGGCGAGCGTGTCAGGGCGACGGTGGGCGCCATCGTGCGCACCATCATCCAGCGCGATCCTCATCACCGACCGCCGTGTCGTGATCCGGCCCATGCTCCGAGCGTACCCCCGCCCGCAGGCCGCGGACGGCTAGCGTTGGTTCCGATGATCACGATCGACGAGCACCGCGCGCGCATCCTCCGCGCGGCCGGCCGCCTACCCGCGGTGGATAGCAATCTCGCGGAGGCGCAGGGCCTGGTGCTCGCCGCCGACGCGCTCGGCCGCTGGCCCACGCCGCTCTTCGACAACTCGGCGATGGACGGTTACGCCGTCCGTGCAGCGGATGCCGCAGCCGGCGCGACCTTGCGGATCGTCGCCGATGTGGCGGCGGGGTCGGACGAAGATCCCGCGCTCGCGCCGGGGGAAGCGGCGCGCATCATGACCGGTGCCGCACTCCCCTCTGACGCGGATGCCGTCGTGCCGCTGGAACAGACTGACCTGGGCACCGAGACTCACGACGTGGCACCGGAGCAGATCACGGTGCTCGCCGCGCCGGAACGCGGTGCGCACATCCGCTATCGCGGAGAGGATGCTCCGGCCGGCGCCCTGGCCGTCACAGCCGGAACTGTACTGGGCCCGTGGCAGCTATCCGCGATCGCGTCAGCGGGGTACGAGCAGGTCGCCGTGCACCGCGCTCCACGCGTCGCGATCGCCTCGACGGGCAGCGAGCTCATCGCCCCCTCCGGCACCCCGCGGCGCGGGCAGATACCGGAGTCGAACTCCGTGCTGCTGAGCACCGCGGTGCGCGATGCGGGTGCCGTCGTCACCAGCATCCGCATCGTCGCAGACGATCCCGCGGAACTGCGGCGCACGCTGGACGGTCTGGACACTGACGTCGTGATCCTCTCCGGCGGGGCGAGCGTCGGAGCGTTCGACGTCGTCCGGGCGGTGCTCGGCGAGGAACGCGGCGTGCGCTTCGATCAGGTCGCGATGCAGCCCGGCCGACCGCAGGGGTTCGGCGTACTCGATGCGGGACTGATCGCTTTCTGCCTTCCGGGGAATCCGGTGAGCGTCGCAGCATCCTTCGAGATGTTCGTGCGCCCGGCTCTGCGACAGATGGCCGGATTCGCCGTCATCGACCGTCCACGCGTCGTCCGCACGGCGGCGACCGCATGGTCGAGTCCGCAGGGTCGTGTCCAGCTTCTCCCCGTGGTCGCCGATGATGAGACCGTCCGGCCGGCGACGCACGGCGGAAGCCGCTCGCACCTCGTGACCTCGCTCGCCGTCGCCAACGCATTCGCCGTCATTCCCGCCGATACCGAACGCGTGGAAGCCGGCGACCCCGTGACGGTGATGGTGCTGTCGTGAGCGTTCCCGCCGCCGCGGCGATCGTGCTGGCCGGGGGACGGTCGGCCCGACTCGGCGGGGTGGCGAAGGCGACCGTGGAGATCGACGGCATCCCGCTGATCGATCACGTCTACGCCGCGGTTCGCGGGTGTGCGCCGATCGTCGCCGTGGGGCCTGCCGACATCGGCCGCCCCGGCATCCGCGTCGTGCGGGAGAACCCGCCTTTCGGTGGGCCGGCGGCAGCGGTCGCCGCGGGAGTGGACGCGCTGGAGGGTTCGGATGCCGTCGAGACGTGGCTGCTCGCGTGCGACCTGCCCCGTGCGGCCGACCTCGTCGCTCGCCTCTCGTCGGTGCCGATCCCCGACGACGCTGATGCGGTCGTCGCCGCGGACGCCGAGGGACGGATGCAGTGGCTCGCCGGCCGGTACCGCCTGTCTGCCCTGCGGAGCGCCGTAACGCAGCATCCAGAAGTCGACGGGTTGTCGATGCGGGCGCTGCTCGACGGTCTTCGGCTGCAAACCGTCGACGACGGCGGCACAGCCATCGACCTTGATACCTGGGCGGCCATCGAGGACTATCGAAGCACGCGAAAGGACGACCATGCCTGATGCTCCCGAAGACCTCGAAGCCTGGGTTCGAGCCCTCGCCGAATCCCTCGGACTCGGCAATGAACTCGGCGCCGACCAGCATCCGATCGGCCTACTGCTCGATCTCACTCGCGACGCCGCGCATGGCGTCGTGCGGCCGGCCGGCCCGCTGACGACGTATCTCGTCGGGCTCGCGGTCGCACAGGGCATGACGGTCGAGGATGCCGCGGCCCGCACCCGCGCGACGATCGCCGCGTGGCAGATGACCCGCAGGGACCTGCCGGATCAGGGCTGACCTGCCCGAACGGGTAGGCCCGAACGGTTCGAGAGTAGGTATCGCCTTCTGCACGGTTGGGACAGTCTGGACGTGCGGAGACCCTCCGCCCGAGAGGAAGGACGATGATGTCTGGAAACAGAGCTGTCGCTTACGAAGGTCCTGGCGTCGTGAAGGTGATCGGTACCGATTACCCCGACTTCGAGCTTCATGACGGGCCGGGGGTGAATCCGGCGAATGTGGGGCGGAAGATTCCGCACGGGGTGATCCTGCGCACGGTCGCGACGAATATCTGCGGGTCGGATCAGCACATGGTGCGCGGGCGCACGACCGCTCCGGCGGGGCTGGTGCTGGGCCATGAGATCACCGGCGAAGTGGTCGAGGCGGGCCCGGATGTGGAGTTCATCAAGGTCGGCGACATCGTCTCGGTGCCGTTCAACATTTCGTGCGGACGTTGCCGCAACTGCAAGGAGGGCAAGACCGGGATCTGCCTGAACGTGAACCCCGATCGCCCGGGCAGTGCCTATGGGTATGTCGACATGGGCGGGTGGGTCGGCGGGCAGGCCGAGTACGTGCTCGTGCCCTACGCCGACTGGAACCTGCTGAAGTTCCCCGACCGCGATCAGGCGCTGGAGAAGATCCTGGATCTGACGATGCTGTCCGACATCTTCCCGACCGGTTTCCACGGTGCTGTCACCGCGGGTGTCGGGGTGGGGTCGACGGTCTACATCGCCGGTGCCGGGCCGGTCGGGCTCGCCGCCGCGGTCGGCGCACAGCTGCTGGGTGCCGCGGTCGTGGTCGTCGGCGACATGAACGAAGATCGCCTGGCGCAGGCGCGGAGCTTCGGTTGCGAGACCATCAACGTCGGCGAGGGCGCCGTACCCGATCAGCTCGGCCAACTTCTCGGTGTGCCGGAGGTGGATGCCGCCGTCGACGCCGTCGGCTTCGAGGCTCGCAGCGAAGGTCACGGCGCGAAGGCGAAAGAGGCGCCGGCGACCGTGCTCAACTCGCTCATGGATGTGACGTCCGCGGGCGGAGGCATCGGCATCCCGGGGCTGTACGTCACCGGCGACCCGGGAGCCGTCGATGAGGCGGCGAAGGTCGGTTCGCTGTCGATCAGTCTCGGCACGGGCTGGGCGAAGTCGCTGTCGTTCACGACGGGGCAGTGCCCGGTCATGCAGTACAACCGGCAGCTGATGATGGCGATCCTGCACGACAAGGTGAAGATCGCCGCCGCCGTCAACGCCAAGGCGATCACGCTCGACCAGGCGCCGCAGGGCTACGCCGAGTTCGACGCGGGCGCCGCCACGAAGTACGTCCTCAACCCCAACGGATACATCAAGGAGTAATCATGACAACCGCCACCCTCGAAGACGCCCGTCGCATCATCGCCGCCGCCGAGAAGAAGGCGACCGAGATCGGCCAGCCGATGAACATCGCGGTCGTCGATTCCGGCGGCAACCTCATCGCGCACGTCCGCCAGGACGGCGCGTGGATCGGCAGCGTGAACATCTCGATCAACAAGGCCTGGACGTCGAAGGCATTCGACATCTCGACGAAGGACCTCGGCGACAATTCGCAGCCGACGCAGCAGTTCTTCGGCATCCAGAACACCAACGGCGGCAAGGTTGCGATCTTCGCCGGGGGCATCCCGCTGGTGCGCGACGGCGCCGTCATCGGAGCCGTGGGCGTCAGCGGTGGGTCCGGCGAGCAGGACCACTCGGTCGCCGAAGCCGGCGCAGCCGCGCTGTAAGCACTGACCGAATGCTCCCCGCCCGGACGGGTGGGGAGCATTCGGGTAGGTTGGCGTCATGGACAGCGAGGATGCTTCCCCCGGCACACGCCGGATGCTGGTCGATCTCGATCGGACGGTCGCGGATCAGGCCGATCGTCATGCGCTGGAGCTCGAGTCGCTGCTGGCGATCCTGAGGTCACCGCGGCTCGAAGACCGTTCGGCGAGATCATCTGCGATCGACACGGCGGCGGCGGCGCTGGTTCGGCTGAGGACCGAAGCCGACGAGCAGCGCAGTTCGATCCTCGAACCGGTCGTCGGTGCGTTCGCGCGACTGCGCAGCGACCTGCGACCGCTGGAGCGGTTCGGGTCATTGGAGATCCAGTTCGTCGAGCCGCCCGCCACCGGGAGGGCGCTGCCCAGCGAGGTCGCTCATGCCGCGCGGGCGATCGTCCGCAACACCATCCTCGGGCTGGTCGACGGCGGCGACGTGAGCCGCGTCCGTGTGCAGTGGGATTGCGATGGGCTCAACCTCCTCGTCAGCATCCGCGATGACGGGCGCGGCAGTCTGAGCGTGCACGACGATTCGCTGCGCCCGATCGCCGAACGGGTCACCTCGCTCGACGGTGTGCTGAACGTGGATGCCACGCCGGGGTGGGGGTCATCGGTCGACGTCTGCCTTCCCCTCGACCCGCGTTCCGACACCCCGCCGCTCGTCGATGGCGTTCCCCTGACCGTGCGCGAGCACGAGGTGCTGCGCCTCGTCACCGCCGGCGAGCGCAACCAGGCCATCGCCGCACAGCTCGGCATCAGCGCCAACACCGTCAAGTTCCATGTGTCGAACCTGCTGCGCAAGGTCGGCGCGAGCACCCGGGCCGAGCTGACGGCGCTGGCGCTGGCGCGTTAGTGGTGCGTGTCTGGGCCGCGTCCGACGTGATGGCCGAGCTCGACGACCTCGACCGGCGCATCCAGGCCGCGATGTAACGGGGCGACTGGTCGAGAATGAGAAAACCCCCGATTTCTCGGGGGTTTTTCTGGCGGTGACGGTGGGATTTGAACCCACGGTAGGGGTGAACCTACACAACATTTCGAGTGTTGCACCTTCGGCCGCTCGGACACGTCACCGCGGAAGAGTTTACGCGACGCCGGCCGGTCGCGCGAATCGACCTTTTCCAGGCACGGCCAGCCCTCACCAGGGCGCGGCGACCTCCGCGTGCGTACGCAGGATCCTCTCTGTGCTGCCCTCGGGCGCGCGCCCGATGCCGCACTCGGTCGCCACTCCGAACGACGACGCGAAAGCGGATGCCGCGGCGATCCGCCGCTGCGCCCCCTCGGCGCCGTCCTCACGGTGCACGAGCCCGAGATACAGCTCGGCGACCGGGGCGAGGTCCGCCAGCGGGACGAAGTACGCAGCATCTTCCCTCTCCAGCGGTACGGGCAGGTGCAGCCACGAGAACGAACGCGCAGAGGCCGCGATCACGGCGTTGGCGTAGCGGACGAGCGTCGCGGCATCCGTCGGCTCGATGAAGTGCCGCTCTCCCGCGTCGCCGTAACAGAGGTGCACGCCGGCCTCGACGTCTGCCGGGACGGCATCCACGAGCGCGGCCAACCGTGAGACGAGTCCGTCGAACGGATCACCCTCCCACCAGGCATCCATCACCGCACCGTATCCCGAGGCCCGCTCGATGATGCCCAGTTCACTGGCGACATCCCATTGGATCGCCAGATCCTCATGCGGGATCGCGGCCAGGATCTGTCCCAGTTCGGCCACCAGAGCATCCGTGTACACCGGCTCGATCGCCGCACGGTCATCGCCGGAGAAGAACGACGACACGATGGCGACCGGCGTCGGCAGCGACACCTGGAAACGGATGCCGTCCGGCACCACACCCTCGCCCCGCAGCTTGGCGAACACCCGGTACGACTCGATCGCAGCATCCGCGTACCCGAGCGGCGGGAGGGTGATGGTCGCGGCATCCACACCATCCGCGATGCGGAGCGGACGCGCGTCCAGGCCCGCCCCGAACGGGATGGGCTCCTCGCCCACGCGCTCGATGCCGTCGGCCTCGCCGAGCACGTCGGGCTGGAACATGATCCAGTGGAACCTCTTGCCCACCTCACCGTCCGGGACCCGCCGGAGCCGGTCACCCAGCAGGGATGCCGCCGTGCGGATCGTCGTCTCGGCATCGTCATAGTTCACACTGCCCACAAGAAGGGCACCCTGCGGTTCGGTCATGCTCTCAGGGTAATCACGCACCGCTCGGGCGGACACCCCCGGCGACACTTCCCGTCATGCGGCGCCCAGGCTGGTTAGGATGACCTCAACGGAGGTTGTTCCATGAGCTTCATCACGTCGGCGGCGCTGGCGGAAACCGGCTACGTCGTCCTGCCCGCACACCCGACCCCGATCGACCCGGCGGAGTGGCAGGATCTCGAGTACGTCGGCTGGCGTTCCTCCGGCGTGACCCGCTTCGCCCCGCTGGCCAGCTACGCCGGCGAGGTCGAGTGCAACGGGTTCTGGAACCACACCCCGCCGCGCACCGACAAGGACGGCGTCTGGATCGACGCGCAGGTCGCGAAAGCCCCGACTCTGACCCGTCTCGCCCAGGAACCCGGCACGAATGTCGGCCGCTGCCGTGTGATCGAACTGCAGCCGAACACCTACGCCGATGCCGTCTACAACCTGCACCAGGACGACAACAACCGGCTCAACGACGACGGCACCGGCTGGGTCGTGCGCGCATGGCTCAACCTCACCGACGACCCCGACTCGCTCCTCATCCTCCGCGAAGACCGGTTCGACCCCGCGACCGAGATCCGCTTCCCACTCGCGGCTGGTACGCGCATGATCGTCGACACGCAGCGCTTCTGGCATGCCGTCTGGCACCAGGGCGATGCTCCGCGCTACTCGCTGATCACCTCGCTGACCTCCGGACCCGAACTCGACGCGTACATCGCCGCTCAGGGCGGCACGCCTCACGCCGCGAACATCCCCCTGGATGCCCAGCTCGTCGACGATGCGCAGGTCGAGATGCACCGGCGCATCGAGGAGCGCCGCCGGGCCTTCGAGGCGCAGGGCATCGTGATGGAGCCTCCGGTCGACCTCTACTGAGCGATTCGCGGGCGCCGGTCACTACCGGCCGCACCGCGCGTCAGAGCGCGCCGAGCAGTTCGACGAAGTGCTCGAGATCGGCAGGCGACCAGGCACGCAGCCGCTCGCCGATGCGCCCCTCGTAGTGCGCGCGGGCGATGGCGATGCGCTCCTGCGCGAGCTCCGTCGCCACCAGTCGCCGGGTGCGCCGGTCGTCGGGATCGGCGACGGATTCGGCGAGTCCCAGCTCTTCGAGCTGGCGCACCTGCCGACTCACGGCCGACTTGTCGGTCTGCAGCCGCTCGATGATCTCCTTCGCCGTGGTCGCCTTGCCGCTCGC
>JBQDFB010000026.1:0-21020 GCA_052085045.1 Microbacteriaceae bacterium
GTTTCCAGGACGCGATGAACGTCGGCGTGCTCGCCGGCTACCCGATGGTGGGCGTCAAGGCGACCATCGTCGACGGTGCATCGCACGACGTCGACTCGTCGGAGATGGCGTTCAAGATCGCCGGCTCCATGGGCTTCAAGGAGGCCGCGCGCCGCGCGGACCCCGTGCTGCTCGAGCCGCTGATGGCCGTTGAGGTGCGTACGCCCGAGGAGTACATGGGCGACGTCATCGGCGACCTGAACTCGCGTCGTGGCCAGATCCAGTCGATGGAAGATGCCACCGGCATCAAGATCGTCCGCGCGTCGGTGCCGCTGTCCGAGATGTTCGGCTACATCGGCGACCTGCGGTCGAAGACCTCCGGTCGTGCGGTGTACTCGATGGAGTTCGACTCGTACGCTGAGGTCCCGCGGGCCGTCGCTGACGAGATCATCCAGAAGACCAAGGGCGAGTAAGCCCTTCGCCCGACCGGCCTCCTTCGCCGGAGGCCGGTCGGACAACACACAACTTCACAAAGCTCTCTCTACTAAACTGAGAATCAAACCCCGTAGCGAACCGGTCACAATCCAGTGCCCGGCAATCTCTACACGAACGTCCTGAGGAGGACCCAGTGGCCAAGGCCAAGTTCGAGCGGACCAAGCCGCACGTCAACATCGGAACCATCGGTCACGTTGACCACGGCAAGACGACACTGTCCGCAGCCATTTCAAAGGTGCTCGCCGACAAGTACCCGTCTGACACCAACGTGCAGCGTGACTTCCAGACCATCGACTCGGCGCCGGAAGAGCGTCAGCGCGGTATCACGATCAACATCTCGCACATCGAGTACGAGACCCCCAAGCGCCACTACGCGCACGTTGACGCCCCGGGTCACGCCGACTACGTCAAGAACATGATCACCGGTGCCGCTCAGATGGACGGTGCGATCCTCGTGGTCGCCGCCACCGACGGCCCGATGGCGCAGACGCGCGAGCACGTCCTGCTCGCCAAGCAGGTCGGCGTGCCGTACCTGCTTGCTGCGCTGAACAAGTCCGACATGGTCGAGGACGAGGAGATCCTGGAGCTCGTCGAGCTCGAGGTCCGTGAGCTGCTTGCAGGTCAGGGCTTCGACGAGGAAGCTCCCATCATCAAGGTCTCGGCGCTCAAGGCGCTCGAGGGCGAAGAGAAGTGGGTCAACGCGATCCTCGAGCTCATGGAAGCTGTCGACAACAGCGTTCCGGACCCCGAGCGTGACCGTGACAAGCCGTTCCTCATGCCTGTTGAGGACGTCTTCACGATCACCGGTCGTGGAACGGTCGTCACCGGCCGCGCCGAGCGCGGCACGCTGGCCATCAACTCTGAGGTCGAGATCGTCGGCATCCGCGCGACGCAGAAGACCACGGTCACCGGTATCGAGATGTTCCACAAGCAGCTCGACGAGGCATGGGCCGGCGAGAACTGTGGTCTGCTGCTCCGCGGCCTCAAGCGTGAGGACGTCGAGCGCGGCCAGGTCGTCGTGAAGCCCGGTTCGGTTACGCCGCACACCGACTTCGAGGGCACCGCGTACATCCTCTCCAAGGACGAGGGTGGCCGTCACAACCCGTTCTACACGAACTACCGCCCGCAGTTCTACTTCCGCACCACCGACGTCACCGGCGTCATCACGCTGCCCGAGGGCACCGAGATGGTCATGCCCGGCGACACCACCGACATGTCGGTCGAGCTGATCCAGCCGATCGCCATGGAAGAGGGCCTCGGCTTCGCCATCCGTGAGGGTGGACGCACCGTGGGCGCCGGTACGGTCACGAAGATCAACAAGTAAGTCTTCTTACTGAAACGCAGGGGTCGGGCCTTCGGGCCCGGCCCCTGCGTCGTGTGTCAGCGGTGTGCCGCCTTCGCCGTGTTCACGCGGGATCCGACCGCGACACGCCCGGGTTTGCGTAAGTGAAATCGGGCATGGCAGAATAGACAAGTTCAACATTCCGGTGGTGCGCACGCCGCATCCAACGGATCACTGTCAGGGCAGTGCATAGACGGCATCCATTTCTCCCGAAGAGCAGGATGCAGGGTTCTAGGCCGCGGGCAGCAGAACATCACCACCACCTCCTTTAACCGGAGGTTCTGCCGTGCGCTCAGGCGTGCGGGTTGACAGAAGAACAGCGGTGCGCAGATCGGGGTTCCGATCGAGTGCCTGGCGTGAACAGCGCCGACGTGCGTCCAATGCCCCTGGGTCACCCGATCCAGGCCGGTAAGACGCTTTAAAGAGAGTGAGCAGACAATGGCGGGACAGAAGATCCGCATTCGCCTGAAGTCGTATGACCATGAGGTCATCGACACGTCGGCGCGCAAGATCGTCGACACCGTGACCCGTGCGGGCGCGACTGTCGTCGGCCCCGTGCCGCTTCCGACCGAGAAGAACGTCGTGTGCGTCATCCGGTCGCCCCACAAGTACAAGGACAGCCGCGAGCACTTCGAGATGCGCACCCACAAGCGCCTGATCGACATCGTCGACCCGACGCCCAAGGCCGTCGACTCGCTGATGCGTCTCGACCTCCCGGCCGACGTCAACATCGAGATCAAGCTGTAAGGGGTCCCGGCATGGTTGACATCAATTCAAAGGTTTCCCAGGGGATGCTCGGCACCAAGCTCGGCATGACCCAGGTGTGGAGCGAGGACGGCAAGCTCGTCCCCGTCACCGTCATCGAACTGGCACCCAACGTGGTCACTCAGGTGCGCACGCCCGAGAAGGACGGCTACAACGCCGTTCAGATCGCTGCCGGTCAGATCGACCCCCGCAAGGTGAACAAGCCCCTCTCGGCTCATTTCGAGGCCGCCGGCGTCACGCCGCGCCGCCACGTCACCGAGATCCGCACGGCGGATGCTGCTGACTACTCACTCGGTCAGGAGATCACGGTGGAGGGCCTGTTCGAGGCCGGCCAGCTGGTCGACGTCGTCGGCACCAGCAAGGGCAAGGGCACCGCGGGTGTCATGAAGCGCCACAACTTCAAGGGCGTCTCGGCATCCCACGGTGCACACCGCAACCACCGCAAGCCCGGCTCGATCGGCGCATCGTCGACCCCGAGCCGCGTCTTCAAGGGCATGCGCATGGCCGGCCGTATGGGTGGCGAGCGTGTGACCATCCTCAACCTGACGGTGCACGGCGTCGACGCCGAGAAGGGACTGCTGCTCGTCAAGGGCGCCGTCCCCGGTGCTCGCGGCCGCATCGTCTACGTCCGCAACGCAGTGAAGGGGGCCTAGTCCATGGCTGACTCGACTCTCGCGCTCGACGTCCTCAAGGTCGACGGCAAGAAGGCCGGCTCCATCGAGCTGCCCGCCGCGCTCTTCGACGTCAAGACGAACATCCCGCTCATCCACCAGGTCGTCGTCGCGCAGCGCGCGGCGGCTCGCCAGGGCACCCACGCGACCAAGCGTCGTGGCGAGGTCTCCGGCGCCGGCCGCAAGCCCTTCAAGCAGAAGGGCACCGGTAACGCCCGCCAGGGCTCGATCCGTGCGCCGCACATGACCGGCGGTGGCATCGTCCACGGCCCGAAGCCGCGCGACTACTCGCAGCGCACCCCCAAGAAGATGATCGCCGCGGCCCTCCTGGGCGCGCTCAGCGACCGTTTCCGCGGTGAGCGCCTGCACGCCGTCGACTCGTTCGGCGTCGATGGAGCACCTTCGACGAAGGCTGCCGCATCGTTCCTCGCAACTGTCGCGACGTCGAAGAACATCCTCGTCGTGACCGAGCGCAACGACGAGCTGAGCATCAAGAGCATCCGGAACCTCCGGAACCTCCACGTGATCAGCTTCGACCAGCTCAACGCGTACGACGTTCTCGTCGCCGACGACATCGTCTTCACCCAGGCCGCTCTTGAGGGCTTCATCGCCTCGAAGACCGGCGCAACCGAGGAGGTCTCGGCATGACCGAGCAGAAGGGCGCCCTTCAGACGGCGTTCAACAAGGACCCCCGCGACATCGTCCTGAAGCCGGTCGTCTCTGAGAAGAGCTACTCGCTGATCGACGAGGGCAAGTACACCTTCCTCGTCGACCCGCGCGCGTCGAAGACCGAGATCAAGCTCGCCATCGAGAAGATCTTCGATGTCAAGGTCGCGTCGGTCAACACGATCAACCGCGTCGGCAAGGCCCGTCGCACCCGCTTCGGCACCGGCAAGCGCAAGGACACCAAGCGCGCCATCGTGGCCCTGAAGTCGGGCACCATCGACATCTTCACGGCAATCGGCTGATCCGGGGGATAAAGGACAATCATGGCTATTCGCAAGTACAAGCCCACGACACCGGGTCGTCGCGGTTCGTCGGTGGCCGACTTCGCTGAGATCACCCGATCGACGCCGGAGAAGTCGCTGCTGCGCCCGATCTCGAAGACCGGTGGTCGCAACAATCAGGGCCGCATCACGACCCGTCACATCGGTGGTGGCCACAAGCGCCAGTACCGCGTCATCGACTTCCGTCGCAATGACAAGGACGGCATCAACGCCAAGGTCGCTCACATCGAGTACGACCCCAACCGCACCGCGCGCATCGCGCTGCTGCACTACTTCGATGGTGAGAAGCGCTACATCCTCGCCCCGAACAAGCTGAAGCAGGGCGACGTCGTCGAGAACGGCGCATCGGCTGACATCAAGCCGGGCAACAACCTGCCGCTGAAGAACATCCCGACCGGTACGGTGATCCACGCGATCGAACTCCGCCCCGGTGGCGGTGCGAAGCTGGCTCGCTCGGCCGGAGCATCCGTTCGCCTCGTCGCCAAGGACGGCCCCTACGCGCAGCTCCGTCTGCCCTCGGGCGAGATCCGCAACGTCGACGCACGCTGCCGCGCCACGATCGGCGAGGTCGGCAACGCCGAGCAGTCGAACATCAGCTGGGGCAAGGCCGGTCGCAATCGCTGGAAGGGCATCCGCCCGACCGTGCGCGGTGTCGCAATGAACCCGATCGACCACCCGCACGGTGGTGGTGAGGGCAAGACGTCCGGTGGCCGTCACCCCGTCACCCCCTGGGGTCAGGCTGAGGGTCGTACCCGTCACCCGAACAAGGAAAGCGACAAGTACATCGTGCGTCGTCGCACCGCCGGCAAGAAGCGCAAGTAGGAGTAGAAGAAGATGCCACGGAGTCTCAAGAAGGGCCCCTTCGTCGACGAGCACCTGCTTCGCAAGGTCGTCGTGCAGAACGAAGCCGGTTCCAAGAACGTCATCAAGACCTGGTCCCGTCGGTCCATGATCATCCCGGCCATGCTGGGTCACACGATCGCGGTCCACGACGGTCGCAAGCACATCCCTGTGTTTGTCACCGAGACCATGGTCGGTCACAAGCTGGGCGAGTTCGCGCCCACCCGCACCTTCCGCGGCCACGAGAAGGACGACAAGAAGGGCCGTCGCCGCTGACGCGGGGACGATAGAGGAGAGAGAAATGGTGGAGTCCATCGCACGCGTGCGACACATCCGCGTGACCCCTCAGAAGGCTCGTCGTGTCGTCGCGCTCATCAAGGGCAAGCAGGCCCAGGAAGCTCTGGCGATCCTCAAGTTCGCCCAGCAGAGCGCCAGTGAGCCGATCTACAAGCTTGTCGCGTCGGCCATGGCCAACGCGCAGGTGAAGGCGGATCGCGACAACGAGTACCTCGACGAGCAGGACCTGTACGTGGCCAACGCGTACGTCGACGAGGGCACGACGCTCAAGCGTTTCCGCCCCCGCGCTCAGGGTCGCGCTTCCCAGATCAAGAAGCGCACGAGCCACATCACGGTCGTGCTCTCGACGCCCGAGGTCGCGGCTGCGGCCGAAGGCGACAGCAAGAAGAAGGCGAGCAAGTAATGGGCCAGAAGATCAACCCGTACGGCTTCCGCCTGGGCATCACCACGGACCACGTGTCCCGGTGGTTCTCGGACTCGACGAAGCCGGGCCAGCGCTACGCTGACTACGTTGCCGAGGACGTCAAGATCCGCGGCCTGCTGAAGAAGCAGCTCGACCGCGCCGGCGTCTCGAACATCGAGATCGAGCGCACCCGTGACCGCGTCCGCGTCGACATCCACACCGCCCGTCCGGGCATCGTGATCGGTCGTCGTGGTGCCGAGGCCGAGCGCATCCGCGGCGACCTCGAGAAGCTCACCGGCAAGCAGATCCAGCTGAACATCCTCGAGGTCAAGAACCCCGAGGCCGACGCTCAGCTCGTCGCGCAGGGCATCGCCGAGCAGCTCTCTGCTCGTGTGGCGTTCCGTCGCGCGATGCGCAAGGGTCTGCAGGGCGCACAGCGCGCCGGCGCCAAGGGCATCCGCATCCAGGTCTCCGGCCGCCTCGGCGGCGCGGAGATGAGCCGTTCCGAGTTCTACCGCGAAGGCCGTGTGCCGCTGCACACCCTGCGCGCGAACATCGACTACGGCTTCTACGAGGCACGCACCACCTTCGGCCGCATCGGCGTGAAGGTCTGGATCTACAAGGGCGACCTCACCAACAAGGAGCTCGCTCGCGAGCAGGCCAACCAGAAGCCTTCGCGCGACCGTGGCGGCGACCGCCGTCGTGGACCGCGCAACGAGGCCCCTGTTGCAGAAGGAGCGTCGGCATAATGCTCATCCCCCGTAAGGTCAAGTTCCGCAAGCAGCACCACCCGGGTCGCTCGGGTCAGGCTACCGGCGGCACGAAGGTCTCCTTCGGCGAGTACGGCATCCAGGCTCTGACCCCCGCTTACGTGACCAACCGTCAGATCGAGGCAGCTCGTATCGCCATGACGCGTCACATCAAGCGCGGTGGAAAGGTGTGGATCAACATCTACCCCGACCGTCCGCTCACGAAGAAGCCTGCTGAGACCCGCATGGGTTCCGGTAAGGGCTCCCCGGAGTGGTGGGTCGCAAACGTCAAGCCGGGTCGCGTCCTCTTCGAGGTCGCCGGTGTCAGCGAGGAACTCGCTCGCGAGGCACTGACCCGGGCCATTCACAAGCTGCCCCTGAAGGCACGCATCATCAAGCGCGAGGAGGGCGACGCGTAATGGCGATCGGCACCAAGGAGCTCGCTCCGGCAGAGCTCGACACGTTCGAAGACCAGCGCCTCGTCGAGGAGCTGCGCAAGGCCAAGGAGGAGCTGTTCAACCTCCGCTTCCAGTCGGCCACCGGCCAGCTGGAGAGCCACGGCCGCATCCGCGCTGTCAAGCGCGACATCGCCCGCCTCTACACGGTGATCCGCGAGCGCGAGCTGGGCATCCGTGCCACGCCCGCGCCCGTCGAGGCTCCGGCCAAGAAGGCGTCCAAGTCGAAGGCGAAGAAGACCGAGGATGCCTCGGCTGACGCCGAAGGGAAGGCTGAGTAATGGCCACCAAGAAGGAAGCGGAAGTCCCCGTCTCGCACGATGTGCGTGACGAGAACGCTCGCGGTTACCGCAAGACGGAGCGCGGCTACGTCGTCAGCGACAAGATGGACAAGACCGTCGTCGTCGAGGTCGAAGACCGCGTGAAGCACCCCCTGTACGGCAAGGTCATCCGTCGCACGGAGAAGCGCAAGGTGCACGACGAGACCAACTCGGCGGGCGTCGGCGACCTCGTCATCATCAGCGAGACCCGTCCGCTCAGCGCCACCAAGCGCTGGCGTCTGGTCGAGATCGTCGAAAAGGCCAAGTAAGCCGCCGGCTTGCTTAAGGAGTAATAGTGATTCAGCAGGAATCCCGCCTCAAGGTCGCCGATAACACCGGCGCGAAGGAGCTGCTCACGATCCGTGTTCTCGGTGGCTCGCGCCGCCGGTACGCCGGTCTGGGTGACACCATCGTCGCCACCGTCAAGGACGCGATCCCGGGCGGCAACGTGAAGAAGGGCGACGTCGTCAAGGCGGTCATCGTCCGCACCGTGAAGTCGGTCCGTCGTCCGGACGGCTCATACATCAAATTCGACGAGAACGCCGCCGTCATCCTGAAGACCGACGGGGAGCCCCGCGGCACCCGCATCTTCGGCCCGGTCGGCCGTGAGCTTCGTGACAAGAGGTACATGAAGATCGTCTCGCTCGCCCCGGAGGTTATCTGATCATGGCGAACATCAAAAAGGGTGACCTGGTTCAGGTCATCTCGGGCGCCAAGCCCGAGCGCGGCGGCGACCGCGGCAAGCAGGGCAAGGTCCTCGATGTCCTTGCCGAGCAGAACCGCGTCGTCGTCGAAGGCGTGAACTACGTCACCAAGCACACCCGCGTCGGTCAGACGCAGCGTGGTACCAAGACGGGCGGCATCGAGACTCTCGAGGCTCCCATCCACATCTCCAATGTCGCCGTCGTCGACCCCGACACCAAGAAGCCGACCCGTGTCGGCTACCGGGTCGAGGAGCAGACCAAGGATGGCGTCAAGCGCACTGTCCGCGTGCGCTACGCGAAGAAGTCAGGTAAGGACCTCTGATGAGCACCGACACTGCCGCGCAGGCTGGCAAGATCCAGCCGCGCCTCAAGCAGAAGTACAAGGCCGAGATCCAGCAGAAGATGCGGGACGAGTTCGGCTACCAGAACGTGATGCAGATCCCCGGCCTCGTCAAGGTCGTCGTCAACACCGGTGTCGGTGAGGCGGCTCGCGACAGCAAGGTGATCGATGGCGCGGTCGAAGACCTCACCAAGATCACCGGCCAGAAGCCGATCGTCACGAAGGCCCGCAAGTCCATCGCGCAGTTCAAGCTGCGTGAGGGGCAGGCCATCGGCGCGCACGTCACCCTTCGCGGCGACCGTGCGTGGGAGTTCATCGACCGCCTGGTCTCGCTGGCCCTGCCCCGCATCCGCGACTTCCGCGGCCTGTCGCCCAAGCAGTTCGACGGCCACGGCAACTACACCTTCGGTCTCCAGGAGCAGAGCGTGTTCCACGAGATCGATCAGGACAAGATCGACCGCGTCCGCGGCTTCGACATCACCGTGGTCACCACGGCGAAGACGGATGACGAGGGCCGGGCACTGCTCCGTCACCTCGGCTTCCCGTTCCCGTCGGAAGACGCCAAGGCGTGATCGTCTGCGGCCGGGGCGCGTCAGCTTCCCGGCCGCGTCATACAATTGAAAATCCGTGCTCATCGAAGGTCGGCGTCTGTGTAACGGGCGTCGAAACCTCGTGATCGAAAGAAGAACACCATGACAATGACAGACCCGGTCGCAGACATGCTGACCCGTCTGCGCAACGCGAACTCGGCTCACCACGAGTCCGTGTCGCTGCCGTCGAGCAAACTCAAGACCCACATCGCCGACATCCTCCAGCAGGAGGGTTACATCTCCGGCTACGAGATCACCGACGCTCGCGTCGGGCAGAGCCTCACCCTCCAGCTGAAGTACGGCCCCAACCGTGAGCGTTCGATTGCGGGCATCAAGCGCGTGTCGAAGCCCGGTCTTCGCGTCTACGCGAAGTCCACAGAGCTCCCCAACGTCCTGGGTGGCCTGGGCGTTGCCATCCTGTCCACCTCCTCCGGTCTTCTCACCGACCGTCAGGCCGAGCAGAAGGGCGTAGGCGGAGAAGTTCTCGCCTACGTGTGGTAATTCGAAATGTCGCGTATCGGACGTCTTCCCATCGACATCCCCGCGGGCGTGACCATCTCGGTCGACGACCGCGCGGTGGCGGTGAAGGGCCCCAAGGGTGAACTCACCCTGTCAGTGGCCAGTCCCATCGAGGTCGCGGTCGAGGACAACCAGGTGGTTGTCACCCGTCCCGACGACGAGCGTGAGTCGCGGTCGCTCCACGGCCTGACCCGCACGCTCATCAACAACAACATCGTCGGCGTCACCCAGGGCTACACCAAGGGTCTCGAGGTCGTCGGCACCGGTTACCGCGTGCAGCAGAAGGGCAACTCGGTCGAGTTCGCCGTCGGCTTCTCGCACCCGGTTCTGATCGACCCGCCCGCGGGCATCACCCTGACGGTCGAAGGCAACAACAAGGTCACCGTGAGTGGCATCGACAAGCAGGCCGTCGGTGAGGCAGCTGCCAACATCCGCAAGATCCGCAGGCCCGAGCCGTACAAGGGCAAGGGTGTGCGCTACGCCGGCGAGAACGTGCGTCGCAAGGCCGGAAAGGCTGGTAAGTAACCATGGCTGTGAAGTCGAAGTCCGACGCCCGTTCGCGGCGTCACGCCCGTCTTCGCAAGAAGATCGTCGGCACCGAGGTGCGTCCGCGCCTCGTCGTAAACCGTTCGGCTCGCCACGTCTTCGTCCAGCTGGTCGACGACGACAAGGGCCGCACCGTCGCCTCGGCATCCACGCTCGAGACCGAGCTGCGCTCGTTCGACGGTGACAAGACCGCCAAGGCGCGCAAGGTCGGCGAACTCGTCGCCGAGCGCGCGAAGGCCGCCGGTGTCAGCGAGGTCGTGTTCGACCGCGGTGGCAACCGCTACGCCGGTCGCGTCGCGGCCATCGCCGACGGCGCCCGCGAAGGGGGGCTGGCACTGTGAGTGACAACAAGGAGAACGAAGTGACCACCGAGCAGCCCGCTGCTGAGAACGCTCCGGTCGAGACCGCAGCGTCCACCGAGCAGCCGCAGCGCGACGACCGTCAGGGCCGCCGCGGTGGCCGTGACCGCAACCAGGGTGGTCGTGACCGCAACTCCCGCGATCGCGGCGACAACCAGTTCCTGGAGCGCGTCGTCACCATCAACCGCGTCTCGAAGGTCGTGAAGGGTGGTCGTCGCTTCAGCTTCACCGCTCTTGTGGTCGTCGGTGACGGCAACGGTCTGGTCGGCGTCGGATACGGCAAGGCCCGCGAGGTGCCCCTGGCGATCTCCAAGGGCGTCGAAGAGGCCAAGCGGAACTTCTTCCGCGTGCCCCGCGTCGGCAACACGATCCCGCACCCTGTGCAGGGCGAGGCCGCTGCCGGCGTCGTGCTGCTGCGTCCGGCCGCTGCCGGTACCGGTGTTATCGCCGGTGGTCCCGTGCGCGCCGTGCTCGAGTGCGCCGGTGTCCACGATGTCCTCTCGAAGTCGCTCGGCTCGTCGAACACGATCAACATCGTGCACGCTACGGTCGAGGCTCTGCAGGGTCTCGAAGAGCCTCGCGCTGTCGCGGCCCGTCGCGGTCTCGACTACGACGCCGTCGTTCCGGGCATCATCATCCGCAACGAGGCGAAGGCTGCCGCTGCGGCCGCCGCGAAGGTAGGTGCCTGATGGCCGCCCGTCTGAAGGTGACCCAGATCAAGTCCAAGGTGAGCGAGAGGCAGAACCAGCGCGATACGCTGCGCAGCCTCGGTCTCAAGGGCATCGGTGACGCCACCGTGCGCCCTGACGACGCGCAGACGCGCGGCTACGTCAAGACCGTCGCCCACCTCGTCAAGGTTGAGGAGATCGACTAATGGCTGAGAAGAACGAAGCCGTCGAGGAGAAGGCCGCCAAGGCCCCCGCCAAGAAGGCTGCCAGCTCCGCGGCTGCTGCCGAGAAGAAGCCCGCTGCGAAGAAGGCACCTGCCAAGGCTGCCGCCGACGCGAAGGCTCCTACGGGTGAGGCTGCCAAGAAGCCTGCTGCGAAGAAGGCCGCACCGAAGGCAGAGGCCGAGGCATCCCGTCCGGGAGTCCTCAAGGTCCACCACCTGCGTCCCGTCCCCGGCGCCAACACCGCAAAGACCCGTGTCGGTCGCGGTGAGGCCTCGAAGGGCAAGACCGCCGGTCGCGGCACCAAGGGCACCAAGGCCCGCAACACCGTTCGCGTCGGCTTCGAGGGTGGGCAGATGCCTCTGCACATGCGCACCCCGAAGCTGCGCGGGTTCAAGAACCCGTTCCGGGTCGAGTACCAGGTCGTGAACCTGGCCAAGCTCGCCGAACTGTACCCCTCCGGTGGCGACGTCACCGTCGGCGATCTGGTCGCCAAGGGTGCCGTTCGCAAGAACGAGAAGGTCAAGGTCCTCGGCAACGGTGACATCGATGTGAAGCTCACCGTCACGGTCGACAAGGTCTCGGGTTCTGCCGAGCAGAAGATCGTGGCTGCTGGCGGCACCGTCAAGTAACCGCATCAGAGAGGGGTCGGAGATATCCGGCCCCTCTCCTGCGTTACGCTGGTCTTTCGGCCGTCCGTCGCGGATCGGCATCCCTTTTTGGAGGAACGCCCTTGTTTAGCGCTATCGCGCGGATCTTCCGCACGCCTGACCTGCGTCGGAAGATCGGATTCACGCTGGCGATCATCGCCATCTACCGGCTCGGCTCCCATGTCCCTGCTCCGTTCGTGCATTTCCCGAACGTCGAAGAGTGTCTGCGTCTGAATGCGGGCACCGAAGGACTGCTGAGCCTGGTCAACCTGTTCTCCGGCGGAGCGCTGCTCCAGCTGTCGATCTTCGCCCTGGGTGTCATGCCCTACATCACCGCGACGATCATCACTCAGCTGCTGCGCGTGGTCATCCCGCACTTCGAGGCGCTGCACAAGGAAGGTCAGGCCGGCCAGGCCCGCCTGACCCAGTACACGCGCTACCTCACCATCGCGCTCGCACTGCTGCAGTCGACGACTCTCGTGACGGTGGCGCGCAGCGGACAACTGTTCGGCACCACCGACATTGCCGCTTGTCAGCAGTTGCTGACCAACGACGTTTGGTGGGCGCAGTTGCTCATCGTCATCGCGATGACCGCCGGCTGTGGCCTGATCATGTGGTTCGCCGAGCTCGTCACCGAGCGCGGCATCGGCAACGGCATGTCGCTGCTCATCTTCACCTCGATCGCTGCGACCTTCCCGGCCGCCATGTGGACGATCTTCGAGACCAACGGCTTCGAAGTGTTCCTGCTGGTGCTCGCTGTCGGCATCGTCGTCACGGGTCTCGTGGTGTTCGTCGAACAGTCGCAGAGACGTGTGCCGGTGCAGTATGCCAAACGCATGGTCGGGCGCCGTACGTACGGCGGTACGAATACGTACATCCCGATCAAGGTGAACATGGCCGGTGTGATCCCGATCATCTTCGCCTCGTCGCTGCTGTACATTCCGATGCTCATCGCACAGTTCAACACTCCGCAGGACGGCACCGAGCCGGCAGCCTGGGTGGTCTGGGTGTCGCAGTACTTCACCACCGGCGATCACCCGCTCTACATGGCGGCGTACTTCCTGCTCATCATCGGCTTCACCTACTTCTACGTCGCGATCACGTTCAACCCGGTCGAGGTCGCCGACAACATGAAGAAGTACGGCGGGTTCGTCCCCGGCATCCGTGCGGGTCGTCCGACGGCCGAGTACCTCGACTTCGTGCTCACCCGCATCACGTTCCCCGGCTCGATCTACCTCGGCCTGATCGCGCTGATCCCGCTGATCGCGCTCGCGACCGTCGGCGCCAACCAGAACTTCCCGTTCGGCGGCGCGTCGATCCTCATCATCGTCGGTGTGGGTCTTGAGACGGTCAAACAGATCGATGCGCAACTCCAGCAGCGTCACTACGAAGGGCTTCTCCGTTGACAGCAGCATCCGCACGAATTCTCATCGTGGGCCCGCAGGGGTCCGGCAAGGGCACGCAGGGCGTGCGCGTGGCAGAGGGCTTCGGCATCCCGGTCGTCTCGACCGGCGACATCTTCCGCGCCAACATCAAGGGCGGAACCGAGCTCGGCCTCAAGGTCAGCGACATCACCGCGCGGGGAGACCTCGTGCCGGATGAGCTCACCAGCGAGATCGTGCGCGACCGACTGTCGCAGGACGACGCGGCGAACGGCTTCCTGCTGGACGGCTACCCCCGCAACGTCGCACAGGTCGGTCACCTCGACGAGTTCCTCAGCGGTCTCGACGAGGCTCTGGATGCCGTCATCCTCCTCGATGTCCCGCGCGAGGAGAGCATCGCCCGCCTGAAGCTGCGTGCTGACGAGCAGGGCCGCTCGGATGACACCGAAGAGGGCATCGCGCACCGCCTCGACATCTACGAGAGCGAGACGGCGCCGATCCTCGCCGTCTACGGCGAGCGCGGCATCGTCGACCGCATCGACGGCGTCGGCTCGCTCGACGAGATCACCGAGCGCATCCGGTCGGCGCTGAGCGCACGTGGCCTGACTCTCGCCGCCTGACGTGTTCCGCCGCTCGATCTACAAGACGCCCGCCCAGCTGCGGGCGATGATCGAGCCAGGTCTCATCACGGCTGTGTCGCTGGATGCCGCCGGCGCGGCGATCCGGGCGGGCGCCACGACCGCCGAGGTGGATGCTGCCGCCTCTGCCGCCGTGGTCGCACGCGGAGCCGAGTCGAATTTCCAGCTCGTGCGCGGCTATCACCACACGACGTGCATCTCGGTGAACGAGCAGGTGGTCCACGGCATCCCGGGGCCACGCGTTCTGGCGCCGGGCGACATCGTGTCGGTGGACAGCGGGGCGCAGTTCCGGGGCTGGAACGGCGACAGTGCTCGGACCTTCATCGTGCCGGATCCTGAGCGGCCCGAAGTGATCGCCCGGCGCGAGGAGCTCTCACGGGCGACCGAGGGTTCGATGTGGGCCGGGATCGCGGCGATGGCATCCGCCTCTCATATCGGTGAGATCGGCGCGGCCATCCAGGAGCATCTCGAGGCGCACCCGCCCAGGGCCGGCGGGGACTGGGGCATTCTGCGCGAGTACGTCGGGCACGGCATCGGCCGCAAGATGCATGAGGTGCCGAGCGTGTTCAACTACCGCACGCCCGATCGCGGTGCCGAGGTCAAGCCGGGGCTTGTGCTCGCTATCGAGCCGATGGTGACAGCCGGGTCCGAACAGACGCTGATCGAGGAAGACGACTGGACGATCTCGACCGTCGACGGCTCGGACGGCTCGCACTGGGAGCACAGCGTCGCCCTCCACGCCGACGGGATCTGGGTCCTCACCGCGCCCGACGGCGGCGCCGCAGGCCTGGCCCCCTGGGGCATCACCCCCATTCCCCCCGCCTGATTCCCACCCGCGGGGCGAGTCTCACGCAGCAAAGAGATTCTCGCGGGGGATAGAGGGGGCTCACAAGCGGGACATAGGATTCCACGGGAAGATTGGATGTACCCCTTGCCCAGGCCCGCTCACAGCGCGGGCCTTGAGAGAACGGAAGAGCATGGCCGCTGCTGCCAAGAGCAACACCAACTGGTTCGCGATCGGAATCTCGATCGTCGTCGTCGTGGTCCTCGTCGCGCTCGGCGGGCTTGTGGTCTTCCTCAACAGCCAGGCGAGCGCGCCCGGCACAGCACCCGACAGTGCGATCGTCAATGAGGAGACCGGGGCCATCACGATCGGCGAAGGCGACATCGAGGTCGACACGTTCGTCGATTTCATGTGCCCCATCTGCGTTGACTTCGAGGACGCCTACGGCGGTGCACTGCAGGATGCCGCGGCCGCTGACGAGATCACCCTGAACCTGCACCCCGTCTCGATCCTCGACCGGTACTCGCAGAACACCGAGTTCTCCACCCGAGCCGCCGCATCCGTGTACTGCGTCGCAGCGGAGTCGCCGGATGCGACGGTGGACTACTTCAACCTGCTCTTCGAGAACCAGCCGGCCGAGAACAGCCCGGGTCTGAGTGACGACGAGCTCGCCGCCATCGCCGAACAGGCCGGAGCCGGATCCGCTGCCGAGTGCATCGCTGACGGCACCTACAAGCGCTTCGTCACTTCGCAGACGAACGACCACGAGATCCAGGGCACTCCGACCGTTGAGATCGACGGGGAGCGCATCGAGAACTCGCAGCTCGACGCGCGCCTCGGCGAGATCCTCGGCTGATCACACCAGTGCTGACGGGCCCACCCGCACGGATCGGCCCGCCAGCGTACACACCGAGTTGCCGGAGGGCTCCGGAGCCGATAAGATAGACCGTTGGTGCCTTGCGCCCGGTTTCGGTGTGTCCGTCCGGTGCGGCACCACAATCATCCATCCACCGCAGATCGACCGGTCTGCAGAAGCGTCAGCGAGGCTATGGCTAAGAAAGACGGTGTCATCGAGATCGAGGGCGTGATCTCCGAGGCTCTGCCCAACGCGATGTTCCGCGTTGAGCTCAGCAACGGGCACAAGGTCCTGGCAACGATCTCTGGCAAGATGCGGCAGAACTACATCCGCATCATCCCCGAGGACCGCGTGGTCGTGGAGCTCAGCCCCTACGACCTCACCCGCGGCCGCATCGTCTACCGCTACCGCTGATCGGTCGAGAAGTAACACCCCAGGCTCCTCGCCTGCCCGGTGAAGACAGCGAACAGGAAACATCATGAAGGTTCAGCCCAGCGTCAAGCCCATCTGCGATAACTGCAAGGTGATCCGCCGTCACGGCCGCGTCATGGTGATCTGCAAGAGCAACCCGCGCCACAAGCAGCGCCAGGGCTGATCAACCGGATCTGACACACAACTCAATACACACAGGCAGGGTGAAGACGTCGCGCGAGCGACTGACACCTCGGGAAAGAGGCCCGGGTCCACATCCTGCTCCACACCTCTGAACATCCCAGGAGATACCGCATGGCACGTCTTGCCGGCGTTGACATCCCGCGCGACAAGCGCGTGGTGATCGCCCTCACTTATATCTACGGCGTCGGCCGTACTCGCTCTGGCGAGATCCTCAAGGCGACCGAGATCGACGAGTCGATCCGCGTCAAGGACCTCACCGATGACCAGCTCATCACACTTCGCGACCACATCGAAGGCAACCTCAAGGTGGAGGGTGACCTGCGCCGCGAGGTCGCAGCAGACATCCGCCGCAAGGTCGAGATCGGCTCGTACGAGGGCATCCGCCACCGTCGCGGCCTGCCCGTCCGTGGTCAGCGCACCAAGACCAACGCCCGTACCCGCAAGGGCCCGAAGCGCACCGTCGCCGGCAAGAAGAAGGCCCGCTAAAGCGGCCAGGGAATAGGAGAACACTTTCATGGCTGCACCCAAGGCCGCCGCGCGCAAGCCGCGCCGCAAGGAGAAGAAGAACATCGCGCTGGGCCAGGCCCACATCAAGTCGACGTTCAACAACACCATCGTCTCGATCACCGACCCGTCCGGCGCTGTCATCAGCTGGGCATCGTCCGGTGGCGTGGGATTCAAGGGCTCGCGCAAGTCGACGCCGTACGCCGCAGGAATGGCTGCCGAGTCGGCTGCCCGTCAGGCTCAGGACCACGGCGTCAAGAAGGTCGACGTCTTCGTGAAGGGCCCGGGCTCCGGTCGCGAGACCGCGATCCGCTCGCTGACGGCCGCCGGCCTCGAGGTCGGTTCGATCCAGGACGTCACCCCGCAGGCGCACAACGGCTGCCGCCCGCCGAAGCGTCGCCGCGTCTGATCCGGTGCTGCGAGGGATGCGTCACGCATCCCTCGCTCTGCCCGTTACGGGCACTGACTTCCACAACTCAAGACCTCACCCACCACATGTCATATAGCGGGCATGTGATCGAAAGGAACACAGAGTGCTCATTGCACAGCGTCCCACACTGACCGAGGAAAAGATCGCCGAGGACCGGAGCCGGTTCATCGTCGAGCCGCTCGAGCCCGGCTTCGGGTACACCATCGGAAACGCGCTGCGTCGCAGCCTGCTCTCGTCGATTCCCGGCGCTGCTGTCACCAGCATCCGCATCGATGGCGTCCTGCACGAGTTCAGCACCATCCCCGGCGTGAAGGAGGATGTCACCGAGATCATCCTCAACATCAAGCAGTTGGTCGTCTCGTCCGAGCGCGACGAGCCCATCACGGCTTACCTGCGCAAGACCGGTGCCGGTGAAGTGACCGCCGCTGACATCTCGGCTCCGGCCGGTGTCGAGGTGCACAACCCCGAGCTGGTCATCGCGACGCTCAACGACACCGCGAAGTTCGAGCTCGAGCTCACCATCGAGCGTGGCCGCGGCTACGTTTCGGCGACGCAGAACCGCAACGAGTACGCCGAGGCCGGGCAGATCCCCGTCGACTCGATCTACTCGCCGGTCCTGAAGGTCAGCTACCGCGTCGAGGCGACTCGTGCCGGTGAGCGCACCGACTTCGACAAGCTCATCCTGGATGTCGAGACGAAGAACTCGATCCTCCCGCGCGACGCTGTCGCATCGGCTGCGAAGACTCTGACCGAGCTGTTCGGTCTTGCTCGCGAGCTGAACGTCGAGGCCGAGGGCATCGAGATCGGCCCGGCGCCCGTCGAGCCCGTTCTCTCCAGCGAGCTGTCGATGCCGATCGAGGACCTCGACCTGTCGGTCCGTTCCTACAACTGCCTCAAGCGCGAGGGCATCAACACGGTGTCCGAGCTCGTGGCGCTGTCGGAGACGCAGCTCATGAACATCCGCAACTTCGGCCAGAAGTCGGTCGACGAGGTGCGCGACAAGCTCATCTCGCTCGGACTGTCGCTCAAGGATTCGGTACCCGGTTTCGACGGGGCCCACTTCTACGGCGCAGGCGAAGACGAGTCCTTCTGACCTTCCCGATTATCTGACCAGGAGTTAGACGAATATGCCTAAGCCCAATAAGGGACCCCGCCTCGGAGGCGGCCCCGCCCACGAGCGCCTGCTGCTTGCCAACCTGGCATCGGCTCTGTTCACCCACAAGTCGATCACGACGACCGAGACGAAGGCCAAGCGCCTGCGTCCGGTTGCCGAGCGGCTGGTCACCTTCGCCAAGCGCGGAGACCTGCACGCACGTCGCCGCGTGCTCTCGATCCTCGGCAACAAAGAGGTCGTGCACGTCCTCTTCGCTGAGATCGCACCCCTGGTCGCCGAGCGTGAGGGCGGCTACACCCGCATCACGAAGATCGGCAACCGCAAGGGCGACAACGCCCCGATGGCCGTGATCGAGCTCGTCCTCGAGCCCGTCACCCCGAAAGCGAAGAAAACTGCCGCCCCGAAGACCGAGAAGGCTGCGGCTGCTCCGAAGGCTGACAAGGCCGACGAGAAGCCGGTCGAGGACGCTGCTGACGCCGGTGCCGAGTCGCAGGAGGAGGGGGCTGCCGCTGAGGCGGTCGCCGCCGCTGCGGTCGCGGACGGCGGCTTCGGCGAGGACTCCGCCGCTCCTCTCGAGGACGGCGCCGCACCCGAGGGCTTCGACATCAAGGGCAACAAGGACTCCATGAAGTTCCACCGCCCGGACGGCCAGTGGTACGAGCAGACC
Source organism: Microbacteriaceae bacterium (assembly GCA_052085045.1). Lineage (GTDB taxonomy): Bacteria > Actinomycetota > Actinomycetes > Actinomycetales > Microbacteriaceae > Microbacterium. Next base: position 18,911 of record JBQDFB010000026.1, read on the forward strand.
GTCGCTGAGGTCTGGTTCCGCACCGCCGAGGCTGCTGAGGCCGCTGGCTTCGAAGAGGCCGGCAAGTAAGCGCACGTCGTTCGAAGCCCGTCATCCCGCACAGGGATGGCGGGCTTCGTCGTCTCGGCGCAAGAGACGCGCCCCGATCGGAGTAGGGTGGATGCCGTGCAGAGGCTGACACGTTGATGATGACGGAACCGACTCGAACTTTCCGCACACCACGCGCCTATCTGACCTTCGTCGTCATCGGCCTGATCGCGGGCCTGCTGTCGGGACTGTTCGGCGTAGGCGGCGGAACGGTCATCGTCCCCCTCCTCGTGCTGATGCTCAGTTTCGACCAGCGTCTGGCCGCCGGCACGTCTCTCGCGGCGATCGTGCCCACAGCGAGCGTCGGAGTCATCTCGTACGCACTCCACGGGTCGGTGGCCTGGATCACGGCGCTCATCCTCGCCGCCGGTGCCGTCGTCGGCGCACAGGTCGGCACGCGCCTACTGCCGCGCATCTCACAGAGCGCCCTGCGGTGGGGTTTCATCGGGTTTCTGCTGGTCGTGATCGTGAGCCTGTTCCTCGTGATTCCCGCGCGTGATGCGGTCTTCGAGCTGGGCTGGATAAACGGTGCAGCTCTCGCGTTGGTCGGTGTCGGAACGGGCATCATTGCTGGCCTCATCGGCGTCGGCGGTGGTGTCGTCATCGTGCCCGTGCTTATGCTCGCGTTCGGCACCAGCGACCTCGAGGCCAAGGGAACGTCGCTGCTGATGATGATCCCTACCGCGATCTCGGGGACGATCGGCAACCTCCGCCACCGCAACGTCGACCTGCTCGCCGCGGTCATCATCGGCGTCGCGGCCTGCACGACGACCGCTCTGGGAGCGTGGCTTGCCACCCTCATCGACCCGTTCGCCGGGAACATTCTCTTCGCCGCGTATCTCGCGTTCATTGCGATCCAGATGGCGATCAAAGCGTTGCGCAGTCGGCGCCGCTGAGCCTGGGTCGTGCCGCACCAGGCAGCAGCGAGGTCACGGCATCCGCTCGGTAGACTTGTCCGGTGCCTGTGAACAACGAACTGATCGGCCGGGAGTTCCCGCCGACACCGCCGTACCTGGTCGGCCGCGAGAAGGTGCGCGAGTTCGCCCGCGCCGTGTTCGCCGACGCTCCGCTGCACACTGACGTCGAAGCCGCTCGGGCGCTCGGCTACGCTGACGTCGTCGCCCCCCCGACGTTCGCCATGGTCATCCAAGACCTCACGCTCCAGCAGCTGCTCTCCGAGCCCGACTCGGGGATCGTGCTGGCCCGCACTATCCACGCCGAGCAGAAGTTCAGCTATTCGAAACCGATCGTCGCCGGTGACGAGCTCACCGGGCAGCTGAAGGTCACCGGCATCCGCATGATGGCCGGAAACGCCATGATCACCAGTGCAGCCGAGATCACCGATGCCGCGGGTGACCACGTCGTCACCGCGACCAGCGTGCTGCTGGTGGGCTCGGAAGAGGGGGAGGGCGACGCATGAGCTACACCGTCGGAGACGTGATCGCCGAGCGCACCGTCCACCTCACCCGGGAATCCCTCGTCCGCTACGCCGGGGCTTCCGGAGACTTCAACCCGATCCACTACCGCGACGACGTCGCCGCATCCGTCGGTCTTCCGGGCGTGCTCGCCCACGGGATGCTGACGATGGGACTCGCCTCGTCCGTGGTCGTCTCCGCCCTCGGCGACTCCGCGAAGATCACCGAGTACGGCGTGCGGTTCACCCGCCCCGTCGTCGTCGACCCCGACAACGGTGCCGACGTCTCGGTGCTCGCGAAGGTCGGCGCGGTCGATGAGACCTCGGCGCGCATCGACCTCACCGTCAAGGCGGCTGACACGACGGTGCTCGTCAAGGCGCAGCTGCGCGTCGCGCTCTGATGGCCGAGATCACGCCGATCCCGCTCGCGGAGCTCACGACTCTGCGCACCGGCGCTGCCCCGGAGCGGATGCTGGATGCCACGACCGCAGACGAACTCGTCCAGGCGCTGCGCGAAGTGTGGCAGGGCCTCGACGAATGGTTCGTGCTCGGCGGCGGATCGAACCTGTTCGTCGGCGATGAGCCGTTCGAGGGCACGGTCATCCGGGT
>JBQDFB010000026.1:21120-25326 GCA_052085045.1 Microbacteriaceae bacterium
GCGGATCGAACCTGTTCGTCGGCGATGAGCCGTTCGAGGGCACGGTCATCCGGGTGCTCACAACCGGCATCGAGCGTTTGCCGTCGCCGCACGAGGGACGTGCTCGACTGCGTGTGCAGGCGGGACACAACTGGGACGACCTCGTCGCCTACGCCGTCGAGCATGGTCTCGCCGGCATCGAGGCGATGAGCGGCATTCCCGGTACCGTCGGAGCCGCCCCCGTGCAGAACGTCGGCGCCTACGGGCAGGAGATCCAAGAGACTCTGGTCGAGGTCGAGCTGATCGACGAGTCCACCGGCGCGGTGTCCACGGTTCCGGCATCCGAACTGGGGCTGGGGTTTCGCACCTCCGTCCTCAAGCACCACTACGGTGGAGTCCCGATTCGGCGAGCCGTGATCCTGTCGGTGACAATCGACCTCGCCGAGGTCGGCGACGCAGGCCGCGCGATCAGTGGCGAGCAGCTCCGTCGTGCACTCGGACTCACCGACGACGAGCCGATCCGGCTCGCTGCGGTACGCGAGCAGGTGCTCGCGATCCGTGCGGCGAAGGGGATGCTGTTGAACTCCGACGACCCCGACACCAGCAGTGCGGGCTCGTTCTTCCAGAACCTCATCGTGTCGGAGGCCGTCGCAGCGCAACTGCCGCCGGAGTGCCCGCGGTGGCCCGTGCAGCCTGATCGTGATGTCGCGACGGTCATTCCGCTCGAGTCCTACGACGGGCAGCTGCCGGTGACCCCGGCGGTGCGCCGAGAGGTCAAGGTCAGCGCCGCCTGGCTCATCGAGAACGCCGGGATCTCGAAGGGGTTCCGCCTGCCGCGCTCACGTGCGGGAATATCGAGCAAGCACGCCCTGGCGCTCACGAACCGCGGGAATGCTAGCGGCGTAGAGCTGGCCGAGCTCGCGCGCTACATCCAGGCGCGGGTGCACTCCGAGTTCGGACTGCTGCTGCAGCCCGAGCCCGTCCTGGTGGCCGTCGAGCTCTAGGCGAAGAGGTGCTGGAGGCGCTGGATGCCCTCGAGCAGTTGGTCGTCGCCGAGCGCGTACGACAGGCGCAGGTAGCCGGACGGACCGAAGGCCTCGCCGGGAACGACGGCGACCTCGGCCTCGTCGAGGATGAGATCGGCGAGCTCCAGCGACGTCGTGGGAGTCTTGCCCGCCCACGTCTTCCCGAGAAGGCCCTGCACGTCCGGGTAGACGTAGAAGGCTCCGAGCGGGTTCGGCACCCGGATGCCGTCGATCTTCGACAGCTCCGACACGATGAGTTTCCGGCGGCGGTCGAAAGCATCGCGGAACGCGTGCGCTTCGGTCTGCGGGCCGTTGAGAGCGGCGACCGCCGCACGCTGCGCGATGTTGTTGACGTTGCTCGTCAGATGCGACTGCAGGTTGCCGGCGACCTTGATGGCGTCTGCGGGTCCGACCATCCAGCCCACGCGCCAGCCCGTCATGGCGTAGGTCTTGGCGACGCCGTTGACGAGGATCGTCTGCGCCGCAGCATCCGGCACGGCCTCGACGATCGAGGTGGCCTTCACACCCTCGTAGGTGAGGTTCTGGTAGATCTCGTCCGAAATGATCCAGATGCCGTGTTCGACCGCCCACTCGCCGATCGCCCGGGTCTCTTCGGCCGTGTAGACCGAGCCGGTCGGATTCGAGGGAGAGACGAAGACGAGCACGGTGGTGCGCTCGGTGCGCGCGGCCTCGAGTTGGTCGACGGTGACCTTGTAGTCCTGGTCGGCTCCGGCGAAGACCTCGACGGGCGTGCCGTCGGCGAGACGAATCGCCTCGGGGTAGGTCGTCCAGTACGGCGCCGGCAGCAGCACTTCGTCGCCGGGGTTCACGACCGCCTGGAACGCCTGGTACGCGGACTGCTTGCCGCCGTTGGTGACGATTACCTGGGACGGTGCCACTTCGAGGCCCGAGTCGCGCAGGGTCTTCGCGGCGACCGCCTCGCGCAGCGCCGGCAGGCCGGGCGCGGGGGTGTAGCGGAAGTTCGCCGGGTCCTGCAGAGCCTCGGCCGCAGCATCCACGATGAACTGCGGCGTCGAGAAGTCGGGCTCACCGGCGGCGTAGGAGATGACGGGCTTGCCTTCGGCCTTCAACGCCTTGGCCTTGGCGTCGACCTTGAGCGTTGCCGATTCGGCGATGGCGGACAATTTGCGAGAGAGGGGAGCGCGTTCAGTCACACCTCAGATGGTACTCGGGTGCGTCGGCGCGTGTCAGAATCGATCGCCGTTGACACTCAGTTTCAGATAGACTGAAACGAAGTCTCAGATTTGAGGAGTGAACGATGAGTTCTGCCACCCCGTACGTCCCGCCGGTCTCCGACTACGCGTTCCTCTACCGCGAGGTCTTCGGCCGTGACATCGTCGCCGCGGCATCCGGCGGAGCGATCACCGCCGACGACGCCGTCGAGATCGTCTCCGGCGCGGGCGAGTTCGCCGCCGAGGTGCTCGCACCGCTCGACCGCCCCGGCGATCAGATCGGCGCCCGACTCGAGAACGGCGAAGTGCACCTGCCCGAAGGGTTCGCCGCGGCCTATCAGGAGCTCGTCGCGGCGGGCTGGGTCAGTGCGACTGCCCCGGAGTCCGCGGGCGGCGACGGCCTGCCCGACTCCGTCGGAGCAGCGCTCGGCGAGATCTGGAACGCCTCGAACATGGCCTTCGCCCTGTGCTGGATGCTGGGAACCGGCGCCATCCACGCGCTCGATGCCGCGGCATCCGATGAACTGCGCGAGACCTACCTGACCAAGCTCGTCAGCGGCGAGTGGACCGGCACGATGAACCTCACCGAGCCCGAGGCCGGCACCGACCTCGGTGCGATCCGCACGATGGCCACGCCGCGCGACGACGGCACGTTTTCGATCAGCGGGCAGAAGATCTTCATCACCTGGGGTGATCACGATGTGGCCGAGAACATCGTCCACCTCGTCCTCGCGCGCACTCCCGGTGCACCGGACGGAGCCAAGGGGCTGTCGCTGTTCGTCGCCCCACGCACGCTTGTGAACGCAGACGGATCGCTGGGTGAGCGCAACCGCGTCGAGACCGTGGCGATCGAGCACAAGCTCGGCATCCACGGCAGCCCGACCTGCGTGCTGTCGTACGAGGACGCCACCGGCTACCTCGTCGGCGAGTTGCACGGAGGACTGGCCGGCATGTTCGTCATGATGAACTCCGCACGGGTCGGCATGGGCCACCAGGCCACCGGCGTCTCCGATCGGGCATACCAGGGGGCCGCGGATTACGCCTCCGGACGACTGCAGGGTGCGGTGCAGGGTCGCCCGGCGGGCGCTCCGATCGCGGAGCATCCCGATGTGCGACGCATCCTGCGCTCCATGTCGAGCCAGGTGTTCGCGATGCGCGCGCTCTCCGTCTATGTCGGTGACCTGTTCGACCGGGCTGAGAACGACGAGGACGTGCTGCGCATGGCGGAACTGTTCGTCCCGATCCTCAAGGGGTGGACCAGTGAAGAGTCGCTGCACGTCACCAGCGACGGCATCCAGGTCTACGGCGGCATGGGCTTCATCGAAGAGACCGGTGCAGCGCAGCACTACCGTGATGCGCGCATCACCCCGATCTACGAGGGCACCACGGCGATCCAGTCCAACGACCTGATCGGCCGCAAGGTGCTGCGCGATCAGGGCGCGACCGTCGGCGAACTGTTCGGGGCGATCGACGAGACGGTCGCTGCGCTGCGCGCGTCCGGCGGCGATGTCGCCGGACGCATCGCCGAACGTCTCTCGCGAGCGCTGGATGCCGCACGACGCGCCACCGACGCGCTGCTCGCATTCGGGACAGGGCGCGATGCCTCGTCCGTGAGCGTGCCGTACCTGTTGCTGCTCGGCACGCTGGCTGGCGGATGGATGCACGCGCTCGCCGTCGTCGCGGTCGCCGCCCACGACGCACCGGAGGAGGCGGATGCTGCGCGCCTCACCGACGCGGACTTCTACGCCGCGCATCACCTCGCACGCGTGCACGCACTCGCTGAGACGGTGGCCGCCGGCGAGATCGCCTAGCTCGAATGAGAATCGCCCTGCCGCATGAAACTCATGTCGACAGGGCGATTCTCGTGTTGGAGAGTGATTCTCGCAGTCAGTCCTCGATCAGGAACTTCGAATAGGCCGACAGCGTCAGGAACGCGGGGAACTCGGAGCCGAGAGCGACCTCGCGGAAGATCTCGGCGGCGTCGTCGAAGCGGTCACCGGCAGAGCGGG
>JBQDFB010000026.1:25426-26688 GCA_052085045.1 Microbacteriaceae bacterium
GCGACCTCGCGGAAGATCTCGGCGGCGTCGTCGAAGCGGTCACCGGCAGAGCGGGTGGTCTGCGCGAGCACCTCGGTGATCAGCCCCTCGACGTACTCGGGCGTGATGCGGGCGCCGTCCTCGGTGGAGCGGTCCTGGTGGATCCACTGCCACACCTGCGAGCGCGAGATCTCTGCGGTCGCAGCATCCTCCATCAGGTTGTCGATCGCGACGGCGCCGAGGCCTCGCAGCCACGCCTCGATGTAGCGGATCGCCACCGAGACGTTGTCGCGCACGCCCCGCGCGGTGATCGGGCGTCCGATGCGCAGGTCGAGCAGGTCAGATGCCCGCACGTTCACGTCGTCGCGCTGCCGGTCGATCTGGTTCGGGCGGTCGCCGAGGACGGCGTCGAACTCCGCCTGGGCCGTCGGGATCAGGTCGGGGTGGGCCACCCACGTGCCGTCGAAGCCGTCTCCGGCCTCGCGCTTCTTATCGGCCGAGACCTTCTCGATGGCCGAAGCGGTCACCTCGGGGTCGCGGCGGTTCGGGATGAAGGCGCTCATGCCGCCGATCGCGAAGGCTCCGCGCTTGTGGCAGGTCTTCACCAGCAGCTCGGTGTAGGCCCGCATGAACGGCACGGTCATCGTGATCTCGCTGCGGTCGGGCAGCACGAAGCGTGCCCCGCGGCCGCGGTAGTTCTTGATGATCGAGAAGATGTAGTCCCAGCGGCCGGCGTTCAGGCCAGCGCAGTGATCACGCAGTTCGTAGAGGATCTCGTCCATCTCGAATGCCGCCGGCAGCGTCTCGATCAGCACGGTCGCGCGGATCGTGCCGTGCTCGATGCCGATGTAGTCCTCGGCGAAGGTGAACACGTCGTCCCAGAGCTTGGCCTCTTCGCTGGACTCCAGCTTCGCGATGTAGAAGTACGGCCCGCGCCCGTTCTCGATCAGCGCCTGGGCGTTGTGGAAGAAGTAGAGGCCGAAGTCGACGAGCGATCCGGATGCCGCCATGCTGCGACCGGTGCGATCGATGAAGGTCAGGTGCTTCTCGACCAGGTGCCAGCCGCGAGGGCGCATCACGATCGTCGGAGTCTGCTCGGCGGTGACCTCATAGGTCTTGCCCGCCTCGTTCGTGAAGCTCAGCTCACCGCGGATGGCGTCGCGCAGCGACAGCTGCCCGCCGATCACGTTCTGCCAGGTGGGGCTGGTGGCGTCCTCCTGGTCGGCGAGCCAGACCTTCGCGCCGGAGTTCAGCGCGTTGATGGTCATCTTCGGGTCGGTGGG
>JBQDFB010000027.1:0-13049 GCA_052085045.1 Microbacteriaceae bacterium
CACGTCGAGTCGATGCAGGAGCAGATCCCCGCACAGCTCGTGGTCGAGCAGACGTCCGCCGGCCCGAGCCGCATCCGCTGAGCCGTGTCGCTGAGCCGGCTTCGACTCGTCGCCTCCGGCCAGGCGACCGTCGGCCGGGGCCATGTCTGGGAAGATGCGGGTGCTGGTGGCCGACACTCGCCACAACCCCGACGCGGAATCAGCCGTGTCGGGAAAGATGCGCGTGCTGACGGCCGACACCCGCCACAACCCAGACACGGCCTTGGCGATGTCCGGAAAGCCGCCGAAGCCGAAGCCGAAGGCCCCGACCCAGCCTCAGACCTTGGCCGGGCTCCACTCCGACACGGCATCCAGCGCCCGCACGTCCTCGGCCGTCAGCTCCAGCGTCGCGCTCGCGAGCAGATCTGCGACCTGTTCGACGCGCGAAGCGCTGGCGATCGGCGCGGCCACGGTCGGCTGGGCGCGCAGCCACGCCAGGGCGACGGCCGGGATCGATGCGCCGTGTGCGCCGGCGATGCGCTCCAGCTCCTCGATGATCTTCAGCCCCTGCGGGGTGGCGTACTGCGCGGCTTTGCCGGCGCGCGGCGATGAGCCGGCAGCATCCGTCGAACGGTACTTGCCGGTGAGGAATCCGCTGGCCAGCGCATAGTACGGCACGAGGCTCATCCCGAACTCCTCGGCCAGAGGGATGATGCTCTCTTCGACGTCGTTGCGGTGGACGAGATTGTAGTGCGGCTGCACGGCGACGGGCAGCGGAACGCCGGTCTGCTCAGCGATCGAGATCCAGGAGCGGATGCGGTCGGCAGAGTAGTTCGACACGGCCGTGTGGCGCACCAGGCCGTCCGCGACCAGCTCGCCGAATGCTCCGACGGTCTCTTCCAGCGGAGTGTCGGCGTCGTCGAAGTGCGCGTAGTACAGGTCGATCGTGTCGACACCCAGACGCTTCAGCGACGCCTCGGCGGCCGCGCGGACGTTCTTCGCCGACAGCCCTGAGAACTCCGGGTGGCTGCTGACCTTCGTGGCGATCGTGAGGCCGGACGGCTTGCGAGAAGCGAGCCACTCGCCGATGATCCGCTCGCTGTCACCGCCGGAGTTCCCCGGCACCCAGTGGCTGTATCCGTCGGCGGTGTCGATGAAGTCGCCGCCGCCCGCCGTGAAGGCATCGAGGATCTCGAACGAGGCGTCGCGGTCGGCCGTCCAGCCGAACACGTTTCCGCCGAGGGCAAGAGGGAAGACATCGAGGTCGCTGCGGCCGAGAAGGGTCATGGTGCTCGCTTTCATCAGAGGTTCAGTGGTCACAAGGCGCCCGGCTCCGAAGCTATTCCCCTGGCGTCATACCGGTGTAACACGCGAGGGATGATACTGGAGGCATGACGCTTCAGCAGGAGATCGCCCAGGCCCTCGGCGTGCGGTCGGAGATCGACCCGGCGGCAGAGATCGACCGTCGGGTGACGTTCCTCACCGATTATCTCGAGAAGAGCCGCGCGAAGGGCTTCGTGCTCGGCATCTCGGGCGGGCAGGATTCCACACTCGCCGGACGCCTCGCCCAGCTCGCCGTCGAGCGCGTGCGCGCGCAGGGCAAGGCGGCCGATTTTATCGCCGTCCGACTCCCGTACAAGGTGCAGCACGACGCGGATGACGCGACCGCAGCCCTCGGTTTCATCGCCGCCGACCGGGTCGTCGAGGTGAACATCCAGCACGGCGTGGACGGCGTCGAGACCGACATCGAGCACGCTGCCGGAGCATCCATCTCGGATTTCAATCGCGGAAACATCAAGGCACGCATCCGCATGGTCACGCAGTACGCACTCGCCGGGCACGACGGGCAACTTGTCATCGGCACCGACCATGCCGCCGAGGCCGTGACGGGCTTCTACACGAAGTTCGGTGACGGCGCGGCCGACATCCTGCCGCTGGCAGGACTCACCAAACGCCAGGGCAAGCAGCTGCTGCGCACCCTGCAGGCCCCGGAGCGACTGTGGATGAAGGTGCCGACCGCCGACCTCCTCGATGACCAGCCCGGGCGTGCAGACGAAGACGAACTCGGCCTCACCTACGAGCAGATCGACGACTACCTCGAGGGCAGGCCAGTGGATGCTGACGCCGCAGCCCGCATCGAGCAGAAGTACCTCGGGAGCGCGCACAAGCGCCACCTGCCCGTCGGCCCCGACGACGACTGGTGGCGGTGAGCGGCAGAGCGGCTGAGGCTTCGACTCCTCGCTGACGCTCGTCGATCAGCCCGTTTCGTCTTCGGCGGCTCCGCCGCCTGCGCTCAACGTCCGGTTCGGTGGCTCCCAGTGTGCGCAGCGCGTCGAAGTGTCTCGAGGTGAAGTGTCCGAGCCCCCGGCTACGCTCGGAACATGCGGATCGACACTCAGGAACAGCGCGTCATCTGGAGCGCGAGCGACCTGAAGGCGGCCGCAGAATGCGAGTTCGCGTGGGCGCGCGCGATCGACGCGAAGCTCGGCCGCGTGCCGGCTGTCGAAGAGCCTGAAGACGCGACTCTCGAACGTGCCGCGAGACTCGGTGACGTGCACGAAGCGAAGGTTCTCGCGGCGTATCGCGAGCGGTTCGGCGCCGATGCCGTGCACGAGATCGAGCGGGCGAGCTCCGCGGATGCGGCAGCTCTCGCCGCCGTCGTGTCCGAGACGATCGAGGTGCTGAGGTCAGATACCCGGCTGCTGTTCCAAGCCGCGTTCGCCACTGACGAGTTCGTCGGGTTCGCCGACTTCCTGCTGCGCGAAGACGACGGTCGTTGGCGCGTGCAGGACTCCAAGCTCGCCCGCACCGCCCGCGTCACGGCGCTTATGCAGCTCGCGGCATATGTCGACCAGCTCGACCGCCTCGGCATCCCGCGCTCCGACGAGGTCGACCTCATCCTCGGCGACAGCACCGTCAGCACCCATGCCGTCGACGACCTGCTGCCGCTGTTCCACGTCCGTCGCGCGCGGCTGCGCACCCTGATCGCCGACCGCGACATCGGCGCCGGCGCGGCCGGAGCGCCGCTGGCGTGGGGTGACGAGCGCGGTGACATCGGGCTCGTCGCATGCGGCCGTTGCGAGACCTGCACGCAGCAGGTGGATTCCGCCCGCGATCTGCTCATGGTGGCGCGGATGCGGCCGGTGGCCCGCACCCGGTTGCGCGACGCCGGCATCGAAACTATCGATGAGCTGGCTGCGGCGACAGAAGTTCCCTCTGGTATGAACACCGACACGTTCGAGTCTCTACGAGCGCAGGCGCGGCTGCAGTTGCGCGCCGAAGCCGACGACCAGCCGACGTACGACGCCTACCATCCAGAAGCCATTCACACGCTGCCGCGACCGAGCCGCGGTGACATCTTCTTCGATTTCGAGGGTGACCCGCTCTACACCGAGCCTGCCCCCGACGGCCACGCGCACTGGGGCATCGACTACCTGTTCGGCTGGGTCGACAATGATGACCAGTACACGCCGCTGTGGGCGCACACGTTCGCCGATGAGAAGAAGGCGTTCGAGCAGTTCCTCGACTTCGTGCACGTGCGGCGGGCGGCGCACCCCGACATGCACATCTACCACTACGCGCCGTACGAGACCTCTCATCTCAGTGCGATGGCCGCGCGCTACGGCATTCGTGAGGGCGAGGTCGACACGCTGCTGCGCGAGGGAGTCTTCGTCGACCTGTACCCGCTCGTGCTGCGTACGGTGCGCGTCGGCTCGCGCTCGTACTCGATCAAGAAGCTCGAGCCGCTGTACATGGGTGACGACGTGCGCACGAGCGACGTGCAGAAGGGCGACGACTCGATCGTGCAGTACGTCGCAGCCCGGCAGTTGGCCGCGGCCGGCGAGACCGCAGATGCCGACGCCGTGCTCGCCGACCTCGCCGACTACAACCGGTACGACTGCGTCTCGACCCGGCGCCTGCGCAACTGGCTGATCGAGATCGCGAAGCAGAAGGGCGTCAACCCGGCACCGCCCGACACGCCGGATGAGGTCGTCTACGAGCCGTCCCCGCGCTCGGTTGCGCTGCTCGCCGACGCGGCGCAAGACGTGGAGGGCGGCGGCGATGGTGAAACCCACCGGGTCGCCGCGGCGGCGATCGACTACTACCCGCGCGAGTCCGCGATCTTCTGGCGGGCGCACTTCCAGCGCCTGCGCGAGCCGGCGTCGATGTGGGACCAGACCCGCGATGTCGTCCGGGTGGATGCCGCCGCCTGCGTGCTGCGCCGCGACTGGAGCATCGAAGAGGGTCGCCGAGTCATGTCGCGTGAGATCGAGATCCGCGGCGAGATCTCGCCCGGCACCACGCTGGGCGAGGGCGGCGAGCCGTTCGCGCTGTATCCATTCCCAGCGCCCTTCGACGTCGAGGCGCCCTCGCGCGCGGTGCATGTGCCGCACGTGGTGAAGATCGTCGAGGTGCTCGAAGACGGCTACGTGGTCGCCGAGAATGCGGTCGCCGGTCAGACCTGGAACGACCTGCCGCTCGCCCTGACACCGGCCGCCCCGCCGCGCGTCGCGGCGCAGCAGGGCGCGATCGACGAGTGGGCGGATGCTGTGCATCGGGCCGCTCCGTCGTTCCCGGCCGATGCGGCCACCGACATCCTGCGCCGTATGCCGCCGCGCACCATCTCGGGCGACGGCCTGCCGCCGGCGGACGGCGGTGTGATCGATGCGATCGTCCGCGCGGTGCGCGACCTCGACCGCAGCTACCTTGCCGTGCAGGGCCCTCCGGGTACGGGCAAGACCTATACCGGGTCGCACGTGATCGCGCGGCTGGTGAGCGAGTACGGTTTCCGCATCGGCGTCGTGGCGCAGTCGCACGCAATCGTCGAGACACTGCTGGAGCGCGTCGTCGCCGCCGGAGTGCCGGCGGCGCAGGTGGCGAAAGCTCCGAAGGAGAAGGGCTCCGAGCCGATATATACGCCGATCCCGAAGACGGGCATGGCGTCCTTCCTCGCCGAGCGTGCGGGGCAGGGCAGTGCCGAGCAAGGCAGTGCGGGCCAGGGTGCCGTCGTCGGCGGCACCGCCTGGGACTTCAGCAACGTCACCCGCGTCGAGCGCGGCGGGCTCGACCTCATCGTGATCGACGAGGCCGGGCAGTTCTCGCTCGCCTCCACGATCGCCGTCGCCGCCGGGGCGAAGCGTCTGCTGCTCCTCGGCGATCCGCAGCAGCTGCCGCAGGTCAGTCAGGGTGCGCACCCCGAACCCGTCAACACGTCGGCGCTCGGTTGGGTGATGGACGGGGATGCCGTCGTGCGGCCGGAGTACGGCTACTTCCTCGATCGCAGCTGGCGGATGCATCCGGCCGTTGCGAGCCCGGTGTCACAGCTGTCGTACGCCGGGCAGCTCGCGTCGGCATCCGGAACAGAGCAGCGTGCGATCGACGGCGTGGAACCGGGGCTGCACCTCGAATCGCTCCGGCACCGCGGCAATGCGACCCAGTCGTCGGAGGAAGCCGAACGGGTCGTGCAGCTGGTCCGTGACCTGATCGGGCGCGAATTCACCGAGCCGGAGGCCTCCCCGCGCACACTCTGCGAAGCCGACATCATCGTCGTCGCGCCGTACAACGCGCAGAAGCAGCTCGTCCATGACGCCCTCGCGGCGGCCGGGTTCGCCGGGGTGCCGGTGGGAACGGTCGACAATTTTCAGGGCAAGGAAGCGGTGGTCTCGATCACGACGCTCGCGGCATCCAGCGGGCGGGATGCGCCGCGCGGGCCGGAGTTCCTGCTGCTGCAGAACCGGCTCAACGTCGCGATCTCACGAGCCCAGGTCGCCGCATACCTGATCTACTCACCGGCATTGCTCGACGACCTTCCGCGCACGCCCGAGGGCGTGGCCCGGATGAGCGCCTTCGCACACCTCGTCGGCGCCGACCGCGCCTGCCCCGACCGCGCCTGAGCTGCTCACGAATGACCCGCTCACGACTGAGCCGCTCGCGCCTGACCCGACCGCTTTTGAGCCGCCGGAACAGCGCAGCCCGCGCCGTCAGACCGTGCCGTACAGCCGGTCTCCGGCATCGCCGAGGCCGGGGACGATGAAGCGGTTCTCGTCCAGCCCCTCATCGAGCGCGCCGAGCACGAGGGTGACATCCCGGTCGCCCACGAGCTTCTCGATCGTCTCGACGCCCTCGGGCGTTCCGAGCAGGCAGATCGCGGTGACATCCTTCGCCCCGCGGTCGAAGAAGAACTGGATCGCCGCCGCGAGCGACCCACCGGTGGCGAGCATCGGGTCGATCGCGAAGCACTGCCGGTCGCTGAGGTCATCGGGCAGGCGCTCGGCGTAGGTCGTCGGCTCGAACGTGGTCTCGTCGCGGACCATGCCGAGGAAGCCCACCTCTGCGGTCGGCAGCAGCTTGACCAGCCCCTCCAGCATCCCGAGCCCGGCACGCAGAATGGGCACGACGATCGGTCGCGGCTCCGAGATCTTCACCCCCATGGTCGTCGTGACCGGTGTCGTGATCTCGACCGGCGCGACCTTGACGTTGCGGGTCGCTTCGTAGGCCAGCAGGGTGACGAGTTCTTCAGTCAGCTGCCGGAACACCGGTGACGGGGTGCGCTCATCGCGCAGCACCGTGAGCTTGTGAGTGACGAGAGGGTGGTCGGCGACGTGAACACGCATGAGTACAGGCTAATGCGCCGCGGGTGCGGATACGCTCGGATCATGCGCCAGACCGACACCGACGGGATGCTGCGTGCTCTCGCGCTCGCTGAAGAAGCAGGCGCCGCGGGTGAGGTTCCGGTCGGCGCCGTCGTCCTCGACGCCTCGGGTGTGATCGTCGGCGAGGGGCGCAACACCCGCGAAGAGACGCACGATCCCACGGGCCACGCCGAGGTGATGGCGCTGCGGCAGGCCGCGGCATCCACCCGGTCTTGGAATCTCGAAACCCACACGATCGTCGTCACCCTGGAGCCCTGTGTGATGTGCGCCGGAGCGATCCTGCAGGCGCGGATCGGGCGGGTCGTCTTCGGTGCGTGGGACGAGAAGGCGGGCGCGGCGGGCTCGATGTACGATGTGCTGCGCGATCGCCGGCTTCCGTATCGTGCCGAGGTGGTCGGCGGGGTCTCCGAGGATGCTGCGACCGCCCTGCTGCGGGATTTCTTCGAGCAGCGGCGCTGACGCTCACGCCGTCGGGTCAGGATGCTCGATGTCCAGCCGCACCCGCTGGGCGGCGAACCGCGTGACGAGGTGCTGCAGCGGAGTGCCGTCGGGGAACGCATCCAGCGATTCCGTGACGAGGACGATCGCACCGGCATCCAACCCGAGAAGAGCCGCCTCCGAAGCCGTCGCGTGCCGCGCAGAGACCAGGGTCGACACGCGCACATAGTCGTCGACTCCGTGCGCGCGCAGTGCCGCGGTGACGGAGGCCGTGCGGCGCAGTGATTCCGCGATATCCGGGAACCGTGCCGCATCGAACCACCGCGTGCCGAGCGCGAACGGCTCCCCGTCGACGGTCCGCAGCGACTCGACGCGGACGGCATCCCCGTCGCCGAGGTTCAGACGTTGCGCGACGTGTTCCGTCGCGGGCTCCACGCTGCTCTCGAGCACTCGGCCCGCGGCCGAGGGGCCGCCCCCCAGGCTGGTCGTCAGCCGAGTGCGCATTCCGATGCGATGCACGTGCACGGCGCTGCTGGTGACGAAGGTGCCGCTTCCGCGGCGGGCTTCGACGATCCCGTCCGCGGCGAGAGTCGCGAGCGCTTGTCGCGCGGTGTGGCGATTGACCTCGAACCGCGTGGCCAGCGTGCTCTCCGACGGCAGGCGATCGCCGGCTTGCAGCCGCCCGTCCGTGATGTCAGCGCGCAGTTCCTCTGCGATGAGCCGCCAGGCGGAATAGCCGGTGGCGCGGGGAGCCGCTGCTTCGCTCACTGCTGCTCCTCATGCTCGTTCATCGGCCGTTCATGCGATCGTCGGCTGTTCTTCCCGCCCCGCGGTTCCGCCGACTCCATCCTGCCATTAGCGTAGAAGTTGTCTAGAAAGATAGACAACTTTCAGGAGGCGCGATGACTCGGGACAGCGACACGAGACCCAGCGACACGAACGACGGCGACACCGCACGCGACGAGACGGAGCGGCGCCGGACGGCACGGGTGCTCGCCGGTGCTTCCGAGGCCGAGCTCACCGTGCGGTGGGACGCCTGGCCGGATCGGCCGCAGATCGAGTACGTCCGCGGTCCGGAGGCGGGCCTGGTCATGGTGCAGGGTCGAGTCGGCGGCACGGGCGACCGGTTCAACCTCGGCGAGGCCACCGTGAGCCGCGCAACCGTCATCGCCCGCGGCATCCGGTCTGAGAACGTCGGCACGGCATACGTGCTCGGCAGCCACCCCGAGCACGCCGGGCTCGCTGCGATCTTCGACGCGATGCTGGCGGGGGAGGAGCGCGAGCGCGTCTTCGCCGAAGTCATCGTGCCGCTCGAGAAGGCCCAGGCCGAGCGCGACTCCCGATCACGAGCGGATGCGCGCAAGACGGTCGTCGATTTCTTCACCGTCGCGCGCGAGAACTCCGGACCCGACTACGGCGTGGAAGACGAGGACGACGCATGACGACATACGTGGATGAGCGCTTACCGGGCGGGGCGCGCCACCGCGCGGGCTTCGCCGATCCGGTGCAGGATGCACAATCGGTCTTCCGCGCCGCGCTCGCGGCCCTCGCGCGGCCGACGCTTCCCCAAACGGTCACCGCGGCGCCGCAGCCGCCCGCTCCGCTGAGTCCCGAGGCTGCGGCCGTTCTGCTGGCCCTGTGCGACGAGCAGACGCCGATTTGGCTCGATGCGGCGCTGCGCACCGCCGACGAGGTCGGCGCGTGGCTGCGCTTCCACACCGGAGCACGCATCGTGGATGCCGTCGGCGACGCTCTCTTCGTCGTGGCCTCCGCCCCGTCCACGACGCCGCGCCTGGCCGACCTGTCCGCAGGCACGGACGAGGAACCGCATCGCTCGGCGACCCTGCTGATCGACGCCACCGGCGCGACGGGGATCGGCACCTTCACGGTGACCGGCCCCGGTGTGGACGGCTCCCTCGACTGGGACGGTTCGGGCCTTCCTGCCGGCTTCCTCGCGCAGTGGCAGCAGAACCACGCACGCTTCCCCCGCGGAGTGGACGTCGTGCTCACCGATTCCGGATCGATTCGGGCACTGCCCCGCAGCACGCGGCTGCAGGGCACCGAGAACAGGAGCAGCTGATGTACGTCGCCGTCAAGGGAGGCGAGCAGGCGATCGCCAACGCGCACGCCCTGCTCGCCCAGCGCGGACGCGGTGAAGAATCGTCGCCGCGCATCGACTACGCGCAGGTGCGAGAGCAGCTGGGCGTGCTCGTCTCACGCGTCATGGCTGAGGGGTCGCTCTACGACCCGGACCTCGCCGCGAAGGCATTGCTGCAGGCTCAGGGAGACGTGCTCGAAGCCGTCACGCTGCTGCGCTCCT
Organism: Microbacteriaceae bacterium; assembly: GCA_052085045.1. Lineage (GTDB taxonomy): Bacteria > Actinomycetota > Actinomycetes > Actinomycetales > Microbacteriaceae > Microbacterium. The sequence continues at coordinate 9,391 of JBQDFB010000027.1, forward strand.
GCCGCACCACGTTGCCCCGTTTCGGGGTGACCGTCGCGATCGACACCGCACAGCTGCCTCCGCAGCGGCGTGTATCGGCGACGTTCAAGGACATCCCCGGCGGGCAGCAGCTGGGTGCGACGTTCGACTACATGCACCGCCTGCTCGCCGATGACCTCGACGGCGGTCACCTCCGTGACGCCACCACGCATGGTGATCCCGCGGCACAGGAAGACCAGGAGATGCCCCGCGTCACCGATCTGCTGGGCGTCGATGCTCTCATCGAGCCGGACCGGCCCGAGGGCGCTGCCTGGACCGATCCCGATCCGGCAGACCTCACTCGCGAGCCGACCGTGTACCCGATGAGCCGTGCCGAGCGGCTGCAGGCGCTGAGCCGCGGAGACGAGGGTTTCCTGCTGTCGCTGGGCTACTCCACGCAGCGCGGCTTCGGGCGCACGCACCCGTTCGTCGGCGAGGTTCGCGTCGGCGAGGTCGAGGTCGAGTTCGATGCGCCCGAGATCGGGCACCCGGTTCCGATCGGCCGCATCGAGGTGACCGAGTGCCAGATGGTGAGCCAGTTCGCCGGCGGCGCCGATCAGCCGCCGCAGTTCACCCGCGGCTACGGTCTCGTCTTCGGAAACGGTGAACGCAAGGCGATGTCGATGTCGCTCGTAGACCGCGCGCTGCGTCACGAGGAGTTCGGTGAGCAGGCGAGCGCGCCGGCGCAGGATGAGGAGTTCGTGATCAGTCACGCTGACAACGTGCAGGCGGCTGGATTCGTCGAGCACCTGAAGCTCCCGCACTATGTCGATTTCCAGGGCGAACTGGCGCTGCTGCGGCAGCTGAGGCAGGAGTTCGAGGAGAAGCGCGCATGAGTGCGCCGCGGATCGTCTACAACGAGGGGTACCTCGACGAGCAGACCAAACGGGTGGTTCGCAGAGCCCTGCTGAAGGGCGTCGCCATTCCCGGATTCCAGGTGCCGTTCGCCTCGCGTGAGGTGCCGATGCCGCGCGGTTGGGGCACCGGCGGCGTGCAGGTCACGGCATCCGTCATCGGCGCCGCCGATACCCTCAAGGTCATCGACCAGGGCGCGGATGACACCACCAACGCGGTATCGATCCGCCAGTTCTTCGAGAAGGTCGCCGGCAGCAGCGTCACCACCCGTACGGATGAGGCCACCGTCATCCAGACACGGCACCGGATTCCCGAGACGCCGCTGAGCGACGGGCAGATCATCGTGTACCAGGTGCCGATCCCCGAGCCGCTGCGGTTCCTCGAACCGCGTGAGACAGAGACGCGGCGGCTGCACGCCCTCGAGGAGTACGGTCTCATGTACGTGAAGCTCTACGAGGACATCGCCCGTTACGGGCACTTCGCGACGACGTATGACTACCCGGTGCTCGTCAATCATCGCTACGTCATGGCGCCGTCGCCGATCCCGAGCTTCGACAACGCGAAGATGCATCAGAGCCCTGCGCTGCAGTTGTTCGGTGCAGGACGGGAGAAGCGCATCTACGCGATTCCGCCGTACACCGACGTCGAGAGTCTGGGCTTCGAAGACTTCCCGTTCGAACCGCAGCGCTTCGACACCCCGTGCGAGATCTGCGCATCCGAGGGCGTGTATCTCGACGAGGTCGTCATGGATGACCGCGGCACGGTCATGTACGCGTGCAGCGACACGGATCACTGCGAGCGCACAGCCGCAGCGAGGAGGACCGCGTGATGGCACACGACACCGGTATGAACGACGAGCACCCGCTGTTGAGCGTGACGAATGCCGGACATGCCTACGGCGAGATCTTCGGATGCCGCGGCGTGAGCTTCGACCTGTGGCCCGGGGAGGTGCTGGCGATCGTCGGAGAATCCGGCTCGGGAAAGTCCACGCTCCTCGGGATGTTGTCGCAGCGTCTGAGCATCGACGAAGGGAGCGTGCAGTACCGCACGGCACCTGCCGGTGAACGCCGGCAGGACGCGCAGCTCGTCGACCTCTCGGAGCTCAGCGAGCGGGAGGTGCGACGACTGTGGCGCACCGAATGGGGATACGTCCACCAGAATGCGATGGACGGGCTGCGGATGCACGTCAGCGCCGGCGGCAACATCGGCGAACCCCTGATGGCGAACGGCTGGCGTCACTACGGGCGGATCCGCGAGCAGGCCGAGCAGTGGCTCGCGCGGGTGGAGATCCCGTCCGGGCGCATCGATGACACCCCGGTGACGTTCTCCGGCGGTATGCGTCAGCGTCTGCAGATCGCACGCAATCTCGTGTTCGGCCCCCGGCTGGTGTTCATGGACGAGCCGACGAGCGGGCTGGACGTGTCGGTGCAGGCACGTCTGCTCGACCTCATCCGCTCGCTCGTCGCCGATCTCGGCCTCGCCGTGGTGATCGTCACGCACGACCTCGCGGTGGCACGGCTCATCTCGCATCGCACGCTCGTGATGAAGGACGGCGCCGTCATCGAATCGGGTCTGACCGACCGGGTGCTCGATGACCCGCAAGCCGCCTACACCCAGCTCCTCGTCTCATCGATCCTCCAGGACTGACATGACTGATTCGACTGACAACGACCGGAACGGCGACGTGAACGAGGATGCCGTCCTCCGTGTGCAGGACGTATCGAAAAGCTTCACGCTGCACCTGCAGCGCGCACAGACACTGCCGGTGGTGAACGGGGTGACCTTCGACGTGCCGCGCGGTGCCTGCGTCGTGCTCGGCGGGGAGTCCGGATCGGGCAAGAGCTCGGTGATGAAGATGGTCTACGGCAGCTACGGCGTCGACTCCGGGCGCATCCTGCTCGCCCAGGACACGGGAGTGCTCGACCTGGCGACGGCGCTGCCGAGGCAGGTGCTCGCCGCGCGCCGGTCGACGATGGGATACGTGAGCCAGTTCCTGCGAGCGGTGCCGCGGGTGCCCGCGATCGACGTCGTGGCAGAGCCGCTCGTGGACAGCGGGATCGATCGCGATACCGGTCGTGAGCGGGCAGCCGAGCTGCTGGCGCGGCTGAGCATCCCGGAACGGCTGTGGCAACTGCCGCCGGCGACGTTCTCCGGCGGGGAACGGCAGCGCGTGAACATCGCTCGCGGTTTCATCCTCGAACGATCCCTGCTGCTGCTCGATGAGCCGACGGCATCCCTCGACGCGCGCAATCGCGAAGTCGTGATCGGGCTGGTCCGTGAGAGTCTCGCCCGCGGTGTCGGGATCCTCGGGATCTTCCACGACGCCGATGTGCGGGAGGCCGTGGCGAATGCCACGATCGACGTGCAGGCGTTCACCTCGGCATCCACCACGGGGGTCGCCGCATGACGCGCTACGCGGTGTACGCGCTGCCGGGGGCGCTCGGCGACGGCGACGACCCCGCAGCGGTGCGACTGCGTGACCTCGTCGAGGCCTGGTATGCGCGGGCGTCGTTCGGCCACCTGACCGCGGATGCACGTCGCTACGGCTTCCACGGCACTCTCAAGGCGCCGTTCCGACTCGCGGCGGGCCGCAGCGAAGCCGATCTCCGCGCCGCGGCCGATGTCTTCGCTGCCGCTCACCCGCCCGTGCTCCTGCCCCGGCTCAGCATCGCCGAGCTCGGGCGGTTCCGCGCGCTTCTCCCGGACGGCGACCAGGCCGGCATCCAGGCGCTCGCCGACGACGCGGTGCGTTCGTTCGACGAGTTCCGCGCCGCGCCCGACGCCGA
>JBQDFB010000027.1:13149-25950 GCA_052085045.1 Microbacteriaceae bacterium
TCGCCGACGACGCGGTGCGTTCGTTCGACGAGTTCCGCGCCGCGCCCGACGCCGACGATCTCCGGCGACGACGCCCGGACGAACTGCCGCCGCGGCAGCGCGCGCTCTTCGAGCAGTGGGGTTACCCCTTCGTCTTCGACGAGTTCCGATTCCACCTGACGCTGACGGATCCGATCCCGCCCGCGCAGCAATCCGCCGTCGACGGGGCACTCGTCGTGCACTTCGCTGAAGCCCCGCAGGATGTGCAGCTGCATTCGATCGCGCTGTTCGTCGAACCGTCCCGTGGCGCTCCTTTCCGCGTGCTCTCCGTCCATCCCCTCACCCACCCGCAGGAGAACGTCTGATGCCGTCCCTCACACTCACCAATGCCCGGGTCGTCCTCGACGACGAGGTGGTCCACGGATCGCTGCGCGTCGAAGACGGCGTGATCGCCGAGATCTCCGACGATCCGTCCGGACCGGGCGAGGACCTCGGCGGCGACGTCCTCATGCCGGGGATCGTCGAACTGCACACCGACCAGGTCGAGACGCACTTCCAGCCCCGTCCGAAGCGCTACTGGGATCCGCTCTCGGCGGTGATGGCGCATGATGCGCAGATGGCGGCGTCGGGCATGACCACGGTGCTCGACGCGCTGCGCATCGGCACTGGGCCCACTGATGGCAACCGCATGGCGGCCAATGCCCATCTGCTCCTCGACGCCGTCATCCACGCGACCGAGTCGGGTCTGCTGCGCGCCGACCACTTCGTGCACCTCCGCTGCGAGGTCTCCACCCCCGACGTGGTCGAGGTCTTCGACGAGCTCGGCGGTCACGACCGAGTGCGGATGGTCTCGTTGATGGACCACACACCCGGCCAGCGGCAGTACGCGGACGTCGAGGCCTTCCGCACCTACATGGTCGGTAAGGGACGCCTGACGGAATCCGAGTTCGACGCCCACGTCGAGGAGCTGCACCGGTTCTCTGCGCGGTACGCCGATGCGCACCGCGTGCAGTTGGCGGAGCGCGCGTCCGCACGCGGCATCACGATGGCGGCCCACGACGATGCGACGCAGGCGCACGTCGATGAGGCCACCGCGCTCGGCGTGCGCATCTCGGAGTTCCCGACGACAGCGGATGCTGCGCGCGCAGCCCGGGCGGCCACGCAGCTGGTCGTGTCCGGCGCGCCGAACATCGTGCGCGGCGGATCTCACTCGGGAAACGTCGCAGCCGTCGACCTGCTCAGGGAGGGGCTGCTCGACATCCTCTCGAGCGACTACGTGCCGGCAAGCTCCCTGCAGGCCGCGTTCCACCTCGTCGGGCGCGGCGAGGCGGCGCTCCCGTACGTCTCCCGACTGCTCAGCGCGAACCCCGCGCGGGCCGTCGGACTCGACGACCGCGGAGCGATCATGCCCGGACTGCGTGCAGACCTGATCCGTGTGCACGCCTACGACGGGGCTTCCGAGGAGCAGCATCCGCTCGGAACCCCCGTTCCCGTGGTGCGCAGCGTCTGGCGCGAGGGCGAGCGCGTCGCGTGATCGGCGCCTTCGTCGCTGTGGTCGGGCCCAGCGGTGCGGGCAAGGACTCGGTCATCGGATCTGCCCGCGCGCTGGTCTCCGGCAGCGGCTTCCTCTTTCCGCGCCGCACGATCACCCGCCCCGCCGGGGCCGGCGAGGACCACGAGCCGATCGGCGAAGCGGAGTTCGCGCGGATCGAGCAGGCGGGCGGATTCTGCCTCAGCTGGCGCGCGCACGGACTGGCCTACGGCGTTCCCACGGCGGTGGCTGATGCCGTTCGAGACGGAGACATCGCCGTCGTGAACGTGTCGCGGGGCGTGCTGCCGGTGCTGGATGACCATTTCGAATGCGCAGCAGCCGTTCGCGTCACGGTGTCAGATGTCGAGCGCCGCGCGCGACTCGCGGCACGCGGGAGGGAGACGACGGCTGCCGCGGACGCGCGGATGAACAGGGCAGACCCTGCCCCGGGGTCGCCCGTCGACCTCGAGATCGTCAACGACCGGTCGATCGAGCAGGCCGGAGCGGCGCTCGCCGCGTTCCTGACGGGCATCGCCGTGCCGCGTGCGGTGTCCGCGCGCTGAGGCGCCGGGCCTCAGTCTTCGGACTTGAGGACGAACACGTCCGTCGACGGCTCGGGGTCGATGGAGGGGCGGTAGATGTCGGGCTGGATGTAGACGGCACGCGCGGTCGGTACGGTCTTGTGGATCTGTTCCTCGATCTCGCTGATGATCGCCGCGACGTCGCGGACGGTCATTTCGGTCGGGAGGGCGATCTTCACGGCGACCAGGAGCTCATCGGCATCGATGGCGTACGTCTTGAGGCTGATGAGCTTCTCGACGTCAGAGCAGCCGAGGACGGCATCCATGATCAGGTCGAGGTCGTGTTTGCTGGCAGATCCGCTCATGCGGTGAGTCTAGTTCGGGCGGCTGTGATCGCGCAGGAGGCACCACGGTACCGTCCGACCTCGCGCATAGGATTGCTGCATGGCTGATTCCCTTCCGTCCCTCGCTTTCCTCGGTGCCGGATCGATGGGGGGTGCCATCCTGCAGGGGGTGGTCGCCTCCGGCATCCATGTCGATGGCGGCATCGTCGCCACCAACCGCACGGCTGAGAAAGCCGCGACGCTCGACGGCCTCGACGGCGTCACCCCGATCGCCCTGGCAGATAACCCCGGCGGGAACACGGATGCCGTGGCCTCGGCGCGCATCGTCCTCGTCGGCGTGAAACCGGCCATGGTCCCCGACCTGCTGCGCGAGATCGCCCCTGCGCTGCGCGAGGACGCCATCGTGGTGAGCCTCGCCGCGGGAGTGACGCTCGCGACGTTCGCCGAGGGGCTCGGGGACGGCGTGCGTGTGATCCGGTCGATGCCGAACACGCCCTCGACGGTCGGCAAAGGCGTCACAGGGCTGGCCGCCGGCGGCGCGGCGACGGCAGAGGACCTTGTGCTCGTCCGGCAACTGTTCGAGCTCGTCGGCGCCGTGGTCGAGGTGCCGGAGGAGAAGATCGATGCGCTCTCCACGATCTCCGGTTCGGGCCCGGCCTATGTGTTCCTGCTGATCGAGGAGCTCACGAAGGCCGCCATGGGCAAGGGATTCGACGAGGCCGATGCCCGGCTCATGGCCGAGCAGACGTTCATCGGCGCGACCGCGCTGCTGGCGGCATCCGGAGAGAATCCGGCTGAGCTCCGCCGCCGCGTCACGAGCCCCAAGGGCACCACCGAGCGTGCGGTCGCGGTGCTGCAGGACGCGCACCTCGACCAGGTGTTCACTGCCGCGACGGATGCTGCACTGAAGCGCGCGCAGGAGATGGCTGCGGGAAAGTAAGAGGCTTCGATTCGCCCAACTCAGCGGTCGAGCGCCGCGAACCGCTCGATGTCGCCGTTGGTGCCCGAGACGATGATGAGGTCGTGGTTGGTGACCACGGTGTCCGCCTCGGCGTAGCGGAACGGCTTGCCGGGGCTCTTCACGCCGACGACCGTGACCTTGTACTTCGACCGCACACCTGATTCGTTCAGACCCGCACCGCGGATGAACTTCGGCGGGTACATCTTCGCCAGTACGAAGTCGTCGTCGAAGCGGATGAAATCCAGCATCCGTCCGCTCACGAGGTGGGCGACGCGTTCGCCGGCCTCGCGCTCGGGATAGATGACGTGGTTCGCGCCGACACGGGCGAGAATCTTGCCGTGCGACTGCGATACGGCCTTCGCCCAGATCTGCGGCACCTTCAGGTCGACGAGGTTCGCGGTGATCAGCACGGATGCCTCGATGAACGAGCCGACCGCGACGACGGCGACCTGGAAGTCCTGCGCCCCGATCTGCTTGAGCGCGTCGATGTTGCGGGCATCGCCCTGCACGGTGTGGGTGACCCGGTCGGACCACTTCTGCACGAGCTCGAGGTTCTCGTCCATGGCGAGCACCTCGCGGTCGAGCCTGTCCAGTTCGCCGGCGCACGCGGCGCCGAAGCGCCCGAGTCCGATGATCAGCACCGGGGCATCGCTGCGGAGACCTTCAACCAACGATCGGCCTTTCGACGGGCAGCGAATAGAGCTGCGTTCTCGTCGTCGCGGCGACAGCCGCGGCGAGTGTCACTGTACCAACGCGGCCCATGAAGATGGTCAGAGCCATGACGTAGGACGCCGAATCCGGGAGTTCTGCCGTGAGGCCGGTCGACAGGCCCACCGTGCCGAATCCGGAGATCACGTCGAAGAGCACCTCGGCGATCGGTGCCTTCGTGATCTGCGCGATCACGATGGTCGACAGGGCGACGATCGTCGCGCCCCAGGCGACGACGCTCAGGGCCACGCGCTGCACGTCGCTGGGGATGCGGCGTCCGAACGCCTCGACCGACTGGCGGCCACGGGCCTCCGACCAGACGGCGATCGCGAGCACCGCGAGAGTCGTGACCTTGATGCCGCCGGCCGTCGACGCCGAGCCGCCGCCGACGAACATGAGCATCGCCCCGGCGACCATGGACGAGCCGTTCAGATCGCCGATATCGACCACGCTGAACCCGCCTGACCGGGTCATCGCAGACAGGAAGAACGCCTGGAAGGTCGTGTCGACGGCATCCATCGATCCGAACGTCTTCGGGTTGTCGAACTCGAGGAACAGGAAGACCACAGCTCCGGCGACGAACAGGATGGCTGTCGTGATCAGTGTGAGCTTCGAATGCAGTGACCAGCGCTTCACATGCCAGACGTGCTTGAGGAGGGTGTAGATCACCGGGAAGCCGATGCTGCCGAGGAAGACGCTCACCATCAGCACGCTGAGCACGAAGTAGTCGTCGGCGAACTCGACGACTCCGCCCGCGTTCGGGGTGAAACCCGTGTTGGTGAACGACATCGCCGCGTAGTACGGCGCCTCCCAGAGTGCGGCGAGGGGAGAGATGCCGGCCATCAGCAGTCCCGGGTACAGCAGCAGCGCCACGACGAGCTCGATGACGATCAGCGACATCGCGACGGTCTTCAGCAACTGGCCGACCTCGCCCAGCCGCACCGTCTGGCCCTCGTTGACCACCCCGCCATGCGCGCGCAGGGGGTTGCTGTCGCCGGCGGCGAGCAGTTTCGCACGCAGGCCGAGCTTCCTCGAGATGATCAGGCCCAGCACCGATGCCAGCGTCAGCACACCCATTCCGCCGATGTTGACACCGAGGAAGATGATCACGTGGCCGAACGGAGACCAGTGCGTGGCCATGTCGACGGTGGCGAGGCCGGTCACGCAGATTGTCGACACCGCGGTGAACAGTGCGTCGCTGAGCGGCGTCACGGTTCGCGACGCCGATGCGATCGGCAGGGAGAGCAGGGCGGTGAACAGCAGGATCAGGCCGGCGAAGATGAGGATCGCGAAACGCGACGGAGACGAGGTGACGACGCGGCGGAAGAAGTGCCAGACATCGTGCCTGCGGTTGCCGGACGGCGTCGACCAACCGATGCTCGACATCGCACTCCTTCACCTGAATCGTCGGCGTCACCTCGGCGAGCACGTCACGCCGAGCCTTCGTCATGGTACTCCGGGCGCGGGACGACTACCCTGAACTTCATGACGGACATCTTCGACGTGATCGCAGACGGTACGAGGCGCGACATCCTTCAGCTCCTCCTGCGGCGGTCGACGGACGGAGATGCCGGCACCAGCGTCTCGCAGATCGTCAGCGAGCTCGGCATCAGCCAGCCCACCGTCTCGAAGCATCTCAAGGTGCTGCGCGACGCCGAACTGGTCAGCGTCCGCGAAGACGGACAGCGCCGGTTCTACAGCATCGAGGTCGAGCCGCTCGCGACCGTCGACGACTGGCTGGTCCCGTTCCTCGTCGACGCGTTCGGAAATGACGCACCCGACATCGACGTGTCGCTGCTGCCACTGCCCGATGGCGCAGCGCACGCCGCCGAGGTGGTCGGGCGCGCCGCGGCATCCGCGAAGCACGTCGTCACGACCGCCCTGCGGCGCCTCGGGGCCTGAGTCCTGCGACCCAGGCCCCTGTCAAAGGCCAGGCTCAGCGCTGGCCGGCCTTGCGACGGAACAGCCACCCGCCCCACACGGTCGCCACGAGCAGGATGCCGGCGCACCACAGCACCGCCCAGAGCGGCTGCATTCCGGCATCCGTTCCCATCAGCAGACTTCGGATCGTCTCGATGATCGGTGTGATCGGCTGATACTCGGCGACCGGCTGCAGCCAGTCCGGCATGCTCTCCACCGGCACGAAGGCGCTGGAGAGGTACGGCAGGAACAGCAGGACGAAGCCGTAGCCGTTCGCCCCCTCCGGTGACCCGGCCGCGAGGCCGATCGCGGCGAACAGGTACGTGATCGCCAGCAGGTACAGCGTGATGAATACCGCGGTGAGCAGCCATTCGCCGAAGGTCGCCGTCGGGCGGAACCCGACCAGCACTCCCACGCCGATGACGATCGCGGTGGCGACGAGGTTGCGCACGAGGCTCGAGACCACGTGGCCGGTGAGGACGGCGCCCGATCGCACCGGCATCGTGCGGAACCGGTCGATGATCCCGGCGCGCATGTCGTTGGCGACATACACGCCCGTGGACGATGCGCCGAAGCCCGCGCAGGTGAGGATGATGCCGGGAACGACGTAGTCGACGTAGCCGCCGGACGGATCGAGCGCTCCGCCGAAGACCCACGTGAACATCAGCATGAGCATCACCGGAAGCAGGATCGCCATCAGCATCGACTCGCCGTCGCGCAGGGAATGGCGAAGGCTGCGCCCGACGAAGACGAACTCAGCGGTCAGACCGCGAAGCTTCGGCCGGACGGACGGGGCGGATGCCGCGACGGGGGCGAGTGCGGTGGTCATTTCGATTCGTTCCTCTCGTTCGGTTCGTTCTGCGCGTGGCCTGCGTGCGCCGTCGCGAACGCGGGCGCACGCTCGGGCATGGTGATGGCGAGGAAGACATCGTCGAGCGTCGGCCGTCGAAGCGTCACGACGCCGTCGGCGGCCTGCCGGTCGAGGTCGTCGAGCGCTCGCCGCAGCCCCGAGACGGTGCCATCGGTGGGGATCTCGCGCAGCAGATCGCCGTGCTCGTCGTGCAGTTCGACGGTGTCGCCGCCGATGCGCGACTTCAGCTCGGCGGCCGTTCCGAGAGCTGCGACGCGACCCTCGTGGAGCACCGCGATCCGGTCGGCGAGCTGATCGGCCTCCTCGAGGTACTGCGTCGTCAGGAACACGGTCGTGCCCGCCGAGGCGAGCGCGCGGATGATGTCCCAGAGATCGCGGCGACTGCGGGTGTCCAGTCCGGTCGTCGGCTCGTCGAGGAAGAGCACTTCGGGGGTGACGACGAAACTCAGCGCCAGGTCGAGACGGCGGCGCATGCCGCCGGAGAAGGTCGCGACGCGGCGGGCCGCGGCATCCGTGAGTCCGAAACTCTCCAGCAACTCCGTCGCGCGGCGGCGCGAGGCGGAGCCGGAGAGCCCCGAGAGGCGGGCGAACATCACGACGTTCTCGATGGCGCTGAGTGCGTCGTCGACGGCGGCGGACTGCCCGGTGAGGCTGATCCGACGGCGCACCTCTGTGGGGGCGGAGGTCACGTCGAATCCGCTGACGGTCGCCGTGCCGGAATCCGGCTGGGTGAGCGTGGTGAGGACGTTGATGGTCGTGGTCTTGCCGGCGCCGTTCGGCCCGAGCAGGGCGAAGATCTCGCCGCGCGGGACGGTGAAGTCCAGGCCGTCGATCACGGTGTGGGCGCCGAATGCCTTGCGGAGTCCGCGGACCTCGATGGCGGGTGCGGTCATGAGCAGTGGTTCCTTTCTGTGCGAGGAAGCGGTTCTGTATATGCATGAAACTGTTTACGTCCCATACAACTGCGTATGACACTAACACACTGTTTACTCGATAAACAGAACTAGGATGAATGACATGAGCGACATCGAACCTCCCGAGCTGCCCCGGGGCATCGCCCTCGCCTGGGGTGTTGCCGCGAATCCGCAACGTGGCCCCAAGCGCGAAATGAGCGTCGAGAAGATCGTCGAGGCCGCTGTCGAGCTCGCCGATGCCGAGGGCATCGGCGCCGTGTCGATGGCGGCCGTCGCAGCGAAACTCGGATTCACGCCGATGTCGCTGTACCGATACGTCACCGCGAAGGATGACCTCCTGCTGCTCATGCAGGAGGAGGCCACCGGGCTCCCGCCCGAGGCGCACCGCGAGGAGGAGGGGTGGCGGGCGAAGCTCATGGCACTGTTCGAGGCGCAGACGCACCTGTATCTCGCACACCCGTGGCTGCTGTCGATCCCGATCACGGGGTCGCCGATCACGCCGAGCAGCTCCGCGTGGTTGGATGCCGCCCTGGAGAGCCTCGCGGGTACGCCGCTCGACGACGTTGATCGCCTCGCGGTCGCGCTCGCCGTGACCGGATCAGCGCGCTGGTACGGCATCGTGATCGCCGGGTACACCGAGCAGGCGCGGTCCACGGGCATGTCGCCCGATCAGATCACGGTGTACGAAGCCGAGCTGTTCGACCGGGTGATCACTGCCGAGGAGTTCCCGTCATTGCGGGCGGTGATCGAGGCCGGGGTGTTCCTCGCCGACGACGACCCGTTCCATTTCGGGATCGAGCGGATCTTCGACGGTGTCGAGGCGTACATCGCGAGCCTCGATCGCGGTGAGAAGAGGCCCGCCACGGCCTCCTGGATCGCCCCGGAACCAACCGAACTCGCCGAGGACAAGAAGCTCCGAGAGACGCGCAAGGCCGTGCGCGCCGCCGAGAAGGCGCTGCGGGATGCGCGCAAAGCTGAGCGACAGGTGCTGAAGGATGCGCGTGAGCGCACCGCCCGTCATCAGTGATCGCACAGCAGCCGCATAGACAACATTCGCCCCTTGGGTTTACAGGCGTCCCGCCTTCCCCATAGAGTTGGGCATCAGCAGAAAGGGGTACGTGGGATGCCCGATGTTCCTGAAGTCCGATTCCTGACGGTCGCTGAGGTCGCCGAGCTCATGCGCGTGTCCAAGATGACCGTCTACCGGCTGGTGCACTCCGGTGACCTGCCGGCGATCCGGTTCGGACGCAGTTACCGCGTACCCGAGACGGCGGTGGCAGAGGCCCTGCAGCGTCCCATCTCCGACGTTGGCTGACGCTTCGGCACCGGCTGTCCGGCCGTGCACGTCGTGCGGCCGCGCATTTGCTAAACTGATCCGAGGCATTTTTCCGTGCCCGTACCCGGGTGTCCATTTTCTGCGACGCCCAGCCCCTGACTTAGTGAGGTTTCCGTGGGTTCAGTCATCAAGAAGCGCCGCAAGCGCATGGCGAAGAAGAAGCACCGCAAACTGCTTCGTAAGACTCGCCACCAGCGCCGCAACAAGAAGTAAGCGGCCAGACACCGAGCGCCTGTCTTCGGACGGGCGCTTCGTGTCTCTGCTGTGCTCACCGCCGAACCACCGTGAGGATGCCATGAAGTCGATCACCATCGCCGATCTCGCAGCTCGCGAGGCCACCCCGCTCATCGACGTGCGCGAGCGCGACGAGTTCGCCGCTGGCCACGTGCCCGGGGCTGTGAACATCCCGATGTCGGAGATCGGCGGCCGCCTGGATGAGCTTCCCGCGGAGCCCTTCGATGTCATCTGCCAGGCCGGTGGACGATCGGCTCGCGTCGGCCAAGCCCTCGAGGAGCGCGGCTACGACACCACGAACGTGGAGGGTGGCACGGGCGAATGGATCGCCGCGGGCCATCCGGTCGAGAAACCGTCGGCGTGACGACCATCACCGTCATCGGGCGGCAGGGCTGTCACCTGTGCCCGACGGCACTCGGCATCGTCGAGAAGGTCGTGGCGGAACTGCCCGATGAGATCGGTGACGGCATCGAGATCGTCGAGCGGTCCATCGACGACGACCCGGCGCTGTACGAGATGTGGTGGGAGAAGATCCCCGTCGTCCTCGTCGACGACGAGTTCCATGCGCAGTGGCGGGTCTCGCCCGACCGACTGCGCCAGACACTGGAGGAGAAATGACCCTGCGGCACGTAGTCACCTTGAAGCTCGCGAGTGAGGATGCCGCCGTGCGCGACGCGCAGGCGGCCGAGATCGCCCGCCGCCTGAACGCGCTGCAGGGCGTCGTCCCGCAGCTGCTGTCCATGTCGGCCGGAGCGAACGTGCTCTATCCGGAGGCCAACTGGGACGTCACCCTCGTCGCCGACTTCGAATCGGTCGAGGCGCTCGAGCAGTACCAGGTGCATCCGGCGCACGAAGAGGTGGGGGGCTACATCCGCTCGGTCGTGGCCAGCCGCGTCGTCGTCGACTTCGAGTTCTGATCGATCGCTGACGCGGCGCGAAACAGAAACGTAATGTGCAAGGTGGGGTTTTCCCGCTAACCCGTGCCAGGATGATCTGCATACCCGAACCTGGGCCCCGTGCCCCTGCAGTCTGGAGCGGTCATGACCCGACGCCGTCACCTCATCCTCGGACTCGCCTTCGCGGCGACCGCCACCCTGACCCTCGCCGGCTGTGCCGGCGGCGGCGATGCCGGCGGTGACACCGCCCCGACATCCGGCGGCGACGACTATGCTCTCGTCGAGGCGGGCACCTTGACGGTGTGCTCTGACATTCCCTACGCACCGTTCGAGTTCGAAGGTGGCGACAACGGGACGGGCTACACCGGCTTCGACATCGACCTGCTCGATGCGATCGCGAAGAATCTCGACCTGAAGCTCGCCGTGCAGGACGTCGGCTTCGACGCACTGCAGTCGGGGACGACCCTGGCATCGGGCACCTGCGACATCGGAGCGTCGGCAATGACGATCACCGACGAGCGCAAGGCGAACCTCGACTTCTCCGACCCGTACTACGACTCACTGCAGTCGCTGCTGGTTCCCGCCGACTCGGACATCACGTCCATCGACGACCTCGACGGCAAGATCGTCGGTGTGCAGCAGGGCACGACCGGCGAGGCCTACGCAACCGAGAACGCGCCCGGCGCCGAACTTCTCCAGCTCCCGTCCGATGGTGAGTTGTGGCCGGCGATCCAGGCCGGCACGATCGATGCGATCCTGCAGGACCAGCCGGTGAACATCGAACACGAGAAGGCTGACCCGAACTACAAGATCGTCGAGGAGTACGACACCGACGAGCAGTACGGCTTCGCATTCGCCAAGGGCGAGAAGACCGCTCTGCTCGAGGCCATCAACGGTGCGCTGCAGGAGGTCCGCGACAGCGGCGACTACGACACGATCTACGACTCCTACTTCTCCGCGAACTGAGCCGTAGCAGCGGTCGGAAGGACCTTGACGATGGCGTTGAGGCGCACGCAGAAACAGAAACTGTACCGGTACACCGTGTATGCGGTGCTGATCGCACTGCTGGTATGGGCATTGGTGACGGCGGATTGGGCGCGGCTCGGGCCGCTGTTCCTCAACCCCGAGGTCGCACTCAAGATGCTTCCGGGGATCATCACGACTGGGCTCGTGAACACCCTGTGGTTCACCGTCGTGGCATTCCTCGGCGGACTGCTGCTCGGCGTTCTGCTGGCGTTGATGAAGCTCTCGGTGATCGCGCCGTTCCGGTGGATCGCGACGGTGTGGATCGAGCTCTTCCGCGGCCTCCCCGCGCTGCTGACGATCTTCGCGATCGCCTACATCCTGCCGATCGCCGTCGGAATGCGCAATCAGGATCTCGGCGGCCCGGTCATGCTCGGACTGGTCGGCTTGATCCTCGTCGCCTCCGCGTACATGGCCGAGACGATCCGCGCCGGTCTCCAGGCCGTGCCGAAGGGGCAGACCGAAGCCTCCCGCTCGCTGGGCATGTCGCCTCTGGCGACCACCTTCTGGGTGGTCATTCCGCAGGGCTTCCGGATCATCATCCCGCCGCTGACGAACGAGTTCGTGCTGCTGTTGAAGGACACCTCGCTGCTGTTCATCGCGGGAAGCTTCATCTGGTCGAAGGAACTCACCACCTTCGCCCGCGACGCGACGACTCAGAACGGCAACGCGACCCCACTGATCATGGCGGCTCTGTTGTACCTGGTCGTGACGATTCCTCTCACGCGGTTCAGCGCGTGGCTTGAGCGACGAATGGCGAGGCAGCGATGAGCACCGATCTGATCGACATCCACGCCCCGGCCATCGAGGCACGCGGACTGCGCAAGAGTTTCGGCGACAACGAGGTGCTCAAAGGTATCGATCTCACCGTCTCCGGAGGCGAGGTCGTGTGCGTCATCGGGCCGTCGGGCTCCGGAAAGTCGACTCTGCTGCGCTCGGTGAACATGCTCGAAGAGCCCACCGGCGGCGAGATCCTCATCGAGGGCATCGACATCACCGATGAGGACACTGACATCGACCGGGTACGTACCCGCATCGGCATGGTGTTCCAGAGCTTCAATCTCTTTCCGCACCTCGATGTGATGGGCAATCTCACGCTCGCGCAGCGGCGGGTGAAGAAGCGCTCGAAGGCAGAGGCCGAACGGGTCGCGCTGGCGATGCTCGCACGGGTGGGACTCAGCGAGAAGGCCGACGCCTACCCCGGGCATCTTTCCGGCGGGCAGCAGCAGCGGGTCGCGATCGCGCGAGCGCTGTGTATGAACCCCGACATGATGCTGTTCGACGAACCGACCTCGGCGCTGGACCCCGAACTGGTCGGCGAGGTGCTGCAGGTGATGCGGACCCTTGCTGACGAGGGGATGACCATGCTCGTCGTCACCCACGAGATGGGCTTCGCGCGAGAAGTCGGGAGCCGCCTGATCTTCATGGACGAGGGAGTCATCGTCGAGGAGGGGGCGCCGCGCGAGGTGCTCGCCAACCCGCAGCATCCTCGGACACAGGACTTCCTTTCGCGCGTGCTCTAACTGGGCCGGCGCTGGGGGATACTGGCCTGATGGAGATCGG
>JBQDFB010000028.1:0-25679 GCA_052085045.1 Microbacteriaceae bacterium
GCCCTGACGCGGGACGGCCGCATCGAAGCGTACCTGCCCGGGCGCACCGAACTCGTCTCGGGCGAGCGGGGACCGGCCGTCTACGTCGACTTCGGCCACACCCCAGATGCCTTCGTGAAGACGCTCGGAGCCGTGCGTCGAGTGACGCCAGGCCGCACCCTCATGCTGTTCGGCGCCGACGGCGACCGCGACGCCACCAAGCGCCGCGACATGGGTCGCACGGCAGTGGAAGGCAGCGACGTTCTCGTCATCACCGATCACCACCCGCGCTTCGAGGACCCGGCATCGATCCGCGCCACGCTGATCGACGGGGCGCGCAGCGTGCAGCCGGATGCTGAGATCCACGAGTTCTCGCCGCCCGAGAAGGCGATCGTGGCCGCCGTCGGCATGCTCGGCGAGGGCGACGCGATCCTGTGGGCAGGGCCCGGGCACCAGGACTACCGCGACATCCGCGGGCAGCGCACGCCGTACTCGGCGCGCGAGCTGGCTCGTCGGGCACTGCGCGACGCCGGCTGGCCCGTTCCGGAGCCTTACTGGCCCGTGCCATACGACGACTGACGTTGGCGGGTGGCGGAGCGAGGTTTCGACTCGCTGCGCTCGCTCAACGACCCGCGTGAAATGTTGCGGGGTCGGTCGTTGAGCGGAGGGGCCGAAGGCCCCGCAGACGAAACGCGTTGAGCGAGCCGTAGGCGAGTCGAAACGGCTACCGCGACCCGATGAACCGATCCGCGGTCTGGCGCGCCCACGCCTCAGCATCCGCCAACGACTCGATCGTCAACTGGTCCGGCGCCTCGTGCGCGTCGACGACGCGAGCGATCGTCTCGACGATGCCGAGGAACGACAGCCGCCCGGCATGGAACGCGTCGACGGCCTGCTCGTTCGCGGCGTTGAACACGGCCGGGAACGTGCCGCCGGCGCGCCCGACGCTCTTCGCCAGCGCCACAGACGGGAACGCGTCGTCGTCGAGCGGCTCGAAATCCCAACTGGTCGCCTGCGTCCAGTCCAGCGGCTTTCCCACACCGCCGATGCGGTGCGGCCAGTCCAGCGCGAGCGAGATCGGCAGCTTCATGTCCGGCGGAGAGGCCTGCGCGATCGTCGACCCGTCGATGAACTCCACCATGGAGTGCACGATCGACTGCGGGTGCACGACGACCTGGATGTCGTCGTAGTCGACGTCGAACAGCAGATGCGCCTCGATGACCTCGAGCCCCTTGTTCACGAGCGTCGCCGAATTGGTCGTCACGACGCGCCCCATGGCCCACGTGGGGTGCGCGAGGGCCTCGGCCGGTGTGACGGCATCCATCTCGTGACGCCGCCGCCCGCGGAACGGACCCCCGGATGCCGTGACGACGAGTCTGCGGATCTCAGAATGCTCGCCGGAGCGCAGCGCCTGCGCGAGCGCAGAGTGCTCGGAGTCGACCGGCACGATCTGCCCCTCGGCGGCGGCAGACTTCACCAGCTGGCCACCCACGATCAGCGATTCCTTGTTCGCGAGGGCGAGCGTGCGACCGGCTTTCAGCGCGGCGAGCGTCGATCCGAGCCCGATCGACCCGGTGATGGCGTTGAGCACCACATCGGCCTCGACGTCGCGGACCAGCTGCTCGGACTCCGCGGCGCCCAGCGCGGTGTGCTCGAGCTGGAACTGCTCCGCCTGCTGCGCGAGCAGTTCGGCATTGCTTCCGGCGGAGAGCCCGACCAGTTCGAACCGTCGCGGGTTAGCACGGATGACCTCCAGCGCCTGGGTGCCGATGGAGCCGGTGGAGCCGAGGACGATGATGCGACGCATGCCGCCAGCCTATGCCCCGGCCTGCGTCCTACGAGGCGGCATCCTATGAGGCGGCAGGGTGCATCGTGGCGAGGATGTCGATCACGAACACCAGCGTCTTGCCGGCGAGCTCATGATCGTTGCCCTCTTCGCCGTAGCCGAGTGCCGGCGGGATGACGACGAGCACCTGCGAGCCGACCTTCTGGCCGGAGATCGCCTCGACGAACCCGGGCACGTACGTGTTGCCCTCGATCGAGAGAGGCGCACCGTTCGCCCACGACGAGTCGAAGCTCTCGCCGGTGGACCAGTCCACGCCGTGGTACTGCAGCAGGGTCGTGTCACCGTCTTCGACGGCGATGCCGTCGCCTTCCTTGAGCACCGAGACCTCGAGCTCGGAGGGGGCATCGCCCTCGGGGATCTCGATCGCGGGCTCGCCGTCCTCACCGAGGGTGACCGCCGGCATCCCGTCCTCGGGCGCCTGCTCCTCACCCCATGCCGCGTTCGGAACGACGTCGAGCACGTCGACGATGTAGTACTGGGCGGCCGCCTCATCCGTCGTCGGGAAGACGATCGACAGGCGCGAACCGACCGTTGCGCAGCCGATGAGCTGCCCCATCGGGGCGTCCGCCGTCAGCGCGACCGGAAGCAGCTCGCCGTCCGAGTATCCGGCATCGCCCAGCCGCTCCCCCGAATCGCCGTCGAAGGCGCTCAGTGCGTAGCGGACGTAGTCGCCGTCGGCGATCGTGTCACCCTCACCCTCGCTGATCACGCTGCGCTGCGCCGTCTCGACCTGCTGGCCGAGTTCGAAGCTCGCGCTGGATGCCGTGCCGAAGTCACCGTCGATCTCCACGCTCTCAGCGGCCGTGCCGGAATCGACGGTCGCGGAGCAGAGGTCGCCCGACGCGGTGTCGGTGTCGTCACCGGCGTCGCCGCCTTCGCCGGCAGTGCACCCTGCCAGCAGCAGCGTGGCGACAGCAAAAGTGGACAGAGCGATGAGCGGGCGTGTGCGCACAGTGATACCTCGGATCAGAAGGGGAACGACTCCATATTGCCGTATTCGCCTTTGCTCCTGCTGTATGACGTGACTCCCACCCCATTCCGTGCGGGGTATGAATCGCGGAGTAGCCTTCTCGGATGACCTCTGCGCAGTCCGGCACCCCTGATTCCTCCGAGGCTCCCGGCGCCGAGACTGACGATGGCCCGACGTCCCCTCGTCACGCGGGGTTCGCGTACGCTCTCGGCCGCGCCGTCATCGGCCCGCTCGCACGGCTCATCTACCGCCCGAAGATCGAGGGGCGCGACAAGGTTCCCCTGACCGGTCCGGTGATCTTCGCCAGCAACCACCTCTCGTTCATCGACTCGATCGCCATCCCCGTGGCGGCCCCGCGCCCGGTGCATTTCCTCGCCAAGTCCTCGTACTTCGAAGGCCCGGGCATCGGTGGCGCCCTCAAGAAGTCGTTCTTCGAAGCCATCGGCGCCATCCCGGTCAATCGGGGCGCCGGTCAGGCAGCACTGGATGCCTTGGATCAGCAGCGCCGGCTGCTCGAGGAGGGGCTCGCTGTCGCGCTGTACCCGGAGGGCACCCGTTCCACCGACGGGCGCCTCTACAAGGGGCGCACCGGGGCGGCGTTCCTCGCACTCCAGACCGGTGCTCCGGTCGTGCCGGTCGGGCTCATCGGCACCGACAAGGTCATGCCCAAGGGCGCCAAGCTCCCGTCGGCGAAAGAGCGAGTGACCGTGCGCTTCGGCGATCCGATCGACGTGTCCGTGCACGGTCCCGCCGGCAGCGGCAAGGCGCGCCGCCTGGCGACCGACGACATCATGGCCGGCATCCACGCGCTCAGCGGTCAGGAGCTGGCCGGCGTCTACAACGAGCCGGCGGCGCAGACGCCGATGGAGAAGATCAAGCAGGCACTCCCCCACGAGCGCCGCTGATCACCGGACGGCGACCATCAACGCGGCGACCGTCAGCGCGACGTGACGACCGCCTCGTGACGGACGGGGAAGTTCACCGAGTTGGCAATGAAGCACATCCGGTGCGCCTCGGAGTGCGCGTGCTCGGCCCTCTCGATCATCGACGGCTCGGCGACGACGACCTCGGGCCGCAGCAGCACATCGGTGAATGCACCGCCGCTCCGGCCGTTCTCGGTCATCACCCCGGTGGCGCGGTCGCGGTACGAGACGACAACAACGCCGACAGTGACGCAGGCGTGCAGGTACGACAGCAGGTGGCATTCCGACAGGGCCCCCAGCAGCAGGTCCTCGGGGTTCCAGCGCTCGGGATCGCCGCGGAACGGCTTGTCCGCAGATGCCAGGACGTCGGGCTTGCCGTCGACCGCGAGGCGCACGTCTCGCGAGTACTCGCGGTAGCCGCTGGTCCCGGTGCCGAGATCACCTTCCCACGAGGCGGTGAGCGCGTAGTGGTGTTCGCCGAGTGCCATGGCGCCAGTCTCGCACGCCGCACGCGGCTGCGCACGGGATCCGGTTAGGCTTGACGGGTGCTGGAGACTCTCACCGTCGCGGATGCCGTTGAACTCGCTGTCGTCGAGCGGAGCGGCTTCGTCGAATCCCGCCATGCCGGCGCCGCCATCGTGCTGTCTCCGGACGGCGAGGTCGTGCGCAGACTCGGCGACCCCGACGCGCTGTTCCTGCCCCGTTCCAGCTTGAAGCCGCTGCAGGCCGTCGCGTGCATCACCGCCGGCGCCGACCTCACCGGCGATCAGCTCGCACTCTCGACGGCGAGCCACAACGGCACTGACCGGCACGCAGAGGTCGTCCGCGACATCCTCACCGGCGGCGGGCTCACTGAAGACGACCTCGCCTGCCCGCCGGCGTGGCCCGGGGATACGGCCACGCGCGACGAGATGATCCGCGAGCACGGGCAGCCCGCCCGAATCCGGATGAACTGCTCAGGAAAGCACGCCGCGATGCTGCGCGCCTGCGTCGCGACCGGCTGGTCGACGGAGGGCTACCTCGACGCGGCTCACCCGCTGCAGGTGCACATCCGCGAGGTGGTCGAGCGCCTCACCGGCGAGAAGATCGCGCACACATCCGTGGACGGGTGCGGCGCACCGGTGCACGCCATCACGCTCACAGGGCTCGCGCGCGGCATCCACCGCATCGGCACGGCGTCCGACCGCTCCCCCTTCGCACTGCACCGCGTCGCCGGGAGCCTGGTGGGCGCGGTGAAGTCGAGCCCGTGGACCATCGAAGGCCCCGGCAGACCGGACACGATCGCCATCGAGAAGCTCGGCGTGTTCGCCAAGGGCGGCGCCGAGGGGATCATGGTCATGGTCGCCCCGAACGGCACGACCGCCGCGGTGAAGATGCTCGACGGCGCCGGTCGCGCCGCGACGATCGTGGCGGCGACGCTCCTGGCACGTGCCGGAGCCCTCGGCGACGCCGACGTGGCGGCGCTGGCCGAAGCACTTCCCCTCGCCGTTCTCGGCGGTGGGAACGACGTCGGGATGATCCGTCCCGGCGCCGGTATCTGATGCCCTGACCCGGGGCTGTACGATCCCTCGATGAGGAGGGCGGAGAGGAAGTCACGATGAGGATCAGCGTCCCCACCGAGGTCAAGAACAGCGAGTACCGTGTCGCGCTGACGCCCGCCGGTGTCCACGACCTGGTCGCAGCCGGTCACGAGGTCTTCGTCCAGACGGGTGCGGGAGCCGGTTCGTCCATGCCGGACGCCGAATACGCCGACGCAGGTGCCACGCTGCTGGATGACGCGGCCGAGGTGTGGGCGCGCGCCGAACTGCTGCTCAAGGTCAAGGAGCCCGTCGCGAGCGAGTACGACTACTTCCGCGATGATCTGACGCTCTTCACATACCTGCATCTGGCCGCAGACCGACCGCTCACGGAGCGACTGATCTCCAGCGGCATCACCGCGATCGCCTACGAGACCGTGCAGCTGCCCGGTGGCAGCCTGCCGCTGCTGGCCCCGATGAGCGAGGTCGCCGGCCGTCTCGCGCCCCTGGTCGGGGCGAACACGCTGCTGCGTTCGAACGGCGGTCTCGGCCTGCTGATGTCGGGAGTGCCGGGCACGCGGCCCGCCACCGTCACGGTGATCGGCGGCGGCGTCGCCGGCGCGAACGCGGCCGTGATCGCGAACGGCATGGGTGCCGATGTCACCGTCTTCGACACGAACATCCCCCGGCTGAGGACGTTGGATGACCATTTCGCCGGTCGGGTGAAGACCGCCGCATCCAACCCGCTGGACCTGCACCGGGCGGTGCTGGATTCGGATCTCGTGATCGGATCGGTACTCATTCCCGGCGCCCGCGCGCCCAAGCTCGTCACGAACGAGATGGTCTCGCGGATGCGCCCGGGAAGCGTGCTCGTCGACATCGCCGTCGACCAGGGTGGATGCTTCGAGGACACGCATCCGACGACGCACGCCGATCCGACGTTCGCCGTACACGACACGGTGTTCTACTGCGTCGCGAACATGCCCGGTGCCGTGCCGAACACCTCGACCTCGGCGCTGACGAACGCGACGCTGCCGTACGTGCGGAAGATCGCAGCCCACGGCTGGCGCCAGGCGCTCGGCAGCGACGATGCCTTCGCCGCGGGTCTCAATGTCGCTGCCGGGACGATCGTCAACGACGGCGTCGCGGTTGCGCACGGTCTCGAGGCGCAGCCGGTCTCCGCCGTTCTCTGACTGTCTCGCGCTGAGCTTCATCACGCTGAACTCATCGCGCTGGCCTCACCGCGCCCTGTCGAGGGCCGACAGGCTCACGCGTCGCGGTGCCTGACCGTCGGCGACGCTCCAGGCCCGCCCGCGGTGCGTCTGCGCGTACGGCGGCAGGTCACGGCATCCCGCAAGCGTCCGCAGTTCTGTCGGGCATTCGGCGAGGACCAGCATCTCCCCGGAGGTGCGGATCCGCTGGCAGAGCGTCCACTGCCGCTGCCAGCTGTCCGCGTCGCCGACCAGGATGCGCCGGCCGGCCGGAGCCGTCTCGGCGGCGAACTCCGCGACGGGAGTCACTTCGCACTCCGGGTGCGCGACGCGCAGCGCTTCGATCACGCGGCGCACGGCGGGTGCGACGACCCCGACGATCGCCTCCCCCGGCGCCCAAGACGCCTCTGCGGCCCCGTTCGGTCGCCTCATTTCAGCATCGGTCCAGGCGATCTGAATCTCGTCGGCACCGACGCGAGCGCGACCGGGCTGGCGGTCGCGCAGATAGCCGTCGCTGTCGCCGCCGGCGGCGAGATGCTCGAGTTTCGTGCCCGTGCGCAGCAGCGCCCGCGCCGGCAGCGCGTCGATCACGCGTGCGAGCTGGCCGGACACCCGGGCGGTGGCGATGACCACCGAGCACCGCCGTTGAGCCGCGGAGCGGACGAGCCGTTCCAGCCTCTCCAGGAAGACCTGACCGTGCTCGGGCGGGAAGGCGGCCACGAGCTGGTCCAGGTCATCGCAGAGCACCAGCGACGGTGACAGCTCGCCCTCGTCGAGGGCGGCGACAGCATCCCACGCCGGCTCGGCATCGGCGGGGATGACCAGCGCGGATGGGCACTGCACGGCGAGCGTTCGCAACACCGCAGACCTGCCCGAGCCACTGCCGCCGATGATCGCCAGCCCTCGGTCACGCCCCGGTCGCAGCTCGAACGGCGTCTGACGCTGACGAGACGGTTCATCACGGAGCCCCAGCAACAGGCGCTCTTCGGCGTCGCGGTCACTTCCCCACTCCGGTCGGGCGAGGATCTCCTCCAGCGGCAATAGACGCGGCAACGGCGGCAGCCACGGGCTCGCCGGAGCGACGGCATCCGCCCATCGGGCGCCCGCGGCCCGCAGGTCGCCCGCACCGGTGAGCGCAATGCGAGTAGCCAGAGCCTGGGCATCCTGGGGACGACGGATGAATGCCAACCCGCGCGATCCGGCACCCCCTGGCAGCTCGGCGGCATCATCGGAGCCGATCACCAGGCGGCTGTCGGCCGCCTCCGACACCCGCAGGCTGACCCGCAGCGGACAGTTCGCCGCGAGAGCGTCGCGAATCACACCGGCCGCCCGCTGGGTGCCGAGGATCAGGTGCATGCCCAGCGCACGACCGCGAGCGGCGATGTCGGTGAAGACGGCAGCGAGATCAGGATGCTCCTGCACGAGCGCGGCGAACTCGTCGACGACGATCACCAGGCGTCCGAGCCGGCCGCCCGACTCGGTGATGTTGCGCGCACCGAGCCCCGCCAGCACCTCTTCGCGCCGCCGCAGCTCGGCTGTCAGGCTCTCCACGCCGCGTCGTGCACCCTCGTCATCGAGGTCAGTCATCACGGCCGAGACGTGCGGAAGATCACGGAGCGGGTCGAACGCCGTACCGCCCTTGAAGTCCGCCAGGACGAAGGCCACCTCTTCCGGGCTGTGCGTCCGCGCCATCGAGGCGATCCATGTCACGAGCAGTTCGCTCTTCCCCGATCCGGTCATGCCGGTGACGATCGCGTGCGGACCGTCCTCGACGAGGTCGATCACGAGCTCGGTGCTCTCCGTGCGCCCGATCACCGCGCCGAGACCAGGAAGGCCGCCATCACCAGTGATCTCTCCGAGCGCGACGACATCGGGCAGCTGGGCGACGTCGCCCTCACGCTGAACACTGGATGCCGCCACCGCCACCGCTTGCGGACGCGAGAGACATTCGACGGTGATGTCCTCCGTGCCGCTCGCCGTGCGCAGACGCCCGTGCGAGGGGTCGTCGCAGTCCACGACCGTGGTGATCCCCTCGGGCACCTCTCCGTCGGCACCGCGCAGTCTGATCTGCGATGCGGCATCCTCGGCGTCGCCGTCACCGACCACGACCGCCAGCCGCCAGGCGCCGCGCCGCGGCCGTCCGGCGTGCGGGAAGCCGGCGACGCCGAGCGCCTCCAAGCCGTCTCCGGTCAGAGCGAGCTGGGCGGGGGCATGGCGCAGGCAGAGCTGCACGATGAGCGCCCGTGCCGCGGCGGCGACCACCGGCAGCGGTCCGCGCAGGCACACCCCGCGCCCGATCGGTACGACGATCGGAGTATCCGACACGCGGGACGATCGCTCCCGGAACGCGCGCCCGCGCTCGCCCCCGTCTCCGGTCACCCGCAGTTCGCTGCGACGCACGCCCGTCCCGACGACGATCGGCGTCGCTTCATCGACGGGCTGCAGATTGCGCAGCGGCGGGTCCTGCACGCTGACCGCGGCATCCGGATGCGCCCGCCACAGCTGGCGACGCTCCAACCGATGACGACGACGCAGCTCGTGCTCGGCCCGGCTCCATCCCTCGCGCTCCTGCTCGGCCGACTGCCGGCGAGCGCGGCGGCGCGTGCGCAGACCGTCCAGCAGCGACGCCCCCATCATGAGCGGGCCGAGGGCGGCGAAGCACAGCGAGAACACCGAACCGGTGATGAGCCACAGCACGACCCCCGCCGCCATCGGCACGACGGCGGCGAGCACGGGGATGGGCTGGCGGGGTGGGTCTTCGGCGGCAGCCGGAAGAGTCAGTGGTTCGAGATCCATGCTCCCATTGCACGGGATCGAAGGTCAGTGAACGGGGTTGTCCACAGCCCCGCGGACTATTCGGCGTCGGCCTCGGATGTGGAGGACGAGTCAGAGGGCTCGGCAATCGTGTCGACCCTGGCCGTCGTGGCATCCGCTTCGGCATCGTGACCGGAGCGCTCGATCTTCACGACGATCACCGTGACGTTGTCGCGGCCGCCGTTCTCGAGCGCGGCGGCGATCATGGCGTCCACGGCGACCGCGGGGTCGTCGTGCTCGCGCAGGAAGTGCTGGATGCCGTAGTCGGTGAGCTCCTTCGTCAGCCCGTCCGAGCAGACCACGAACCGGTCGCCGTCCTGCACCTCGATGCCGAGGTAGTCCGGTGGAGTGAGCTCGCTGGCACCCACGGCGCGCGTGATCACGTTGCTGTACGGGTGGCCGTCGGCTTCCTCGGGGCTGAGCCGCCCCGAGGTGATCAGCTCCTGGACGACGGAATGATCGGTGGTGACCTGCACCAGGCGCTGCTCGCGGAGCAGGTACACCCGCGAATCACCGATGTTCATCGACACCCAGCGCGGCTCGCCATCGACGACGTCGAAGAACACACCGGTGAGCGTGGTTCCGGTGCCCTCGTCGGTGGTGTCCGGATGCGAAGCGATGTCCTCGACGGCATGCTCGAGCGCATCCTCGATGGCATCGGTCGTCACAGTGCCCGACTCCACGACATCCTTCAGACGCGTCACGGTGCTCTGGCTGGCGATCTCGCCGCCGGCGTGACCGCCCATGCCGTCGGCGACGACGAAGAGCGGGAACTCCGCGAGGAAGGCGTCTTGGTTGTTGTCGCGGCGGAGCCCGGTGTCGGTGACGCCAGCCCACGTCAGCACGATTTCATCGTCCTCGGAGACGGCGACGCGGTGCGTATGCGTGTGCGTCTCAGACAAGTGGGGCCTCCGGAGTGGGTGCGGCAGGTCGGGCCATGTATCTACGTTATCGGAGCCACGGCGTGCAGATGACGAAGGACCCTCGATTCCTCGAGGGTCCTTCGTCACGAGATCAGGCCGGCGGGTTGTTGGGGTCCGCGGGCGGGGCCGGCGGTGCCGGGGGCGCAGCCGGAGGAGGCGTGGTCGGCGGGTTGGTCGGCGCAGCCGGAGGAGGCGTCGGAGCCGCAGGCGGGTTCGCCGGAGCAGCCGGGGGCGGCGTCGGCGCAGCGGGCGGGTTCGCCGGAGCAGCCGGAGGCGTCGCGGGTGCGGCCGGGGGCTGGTAGCCGGGAGCGGGAGGCTGGTAGCCGGGGGCCTGCTGACCGCCTGCCGGAGGCTGGTAGCCCGGGGCCGGCTGCTGGTAGCCCTGCGGTGCGCCGAAGCCGGGCACCGAGCCGGGCGCCGCTGCGGCCGAAGACTGCACGGGGATGCCATCCCAGACCGTGCGGTCACCGAAGAAGCTGTTGCCTGCCCAGCCAGCGGGGGCGAGCTGGGTGTTCCAGCGCGACTTGTCGAAGGCGTTGATTCCGAGCCAGACGATGGCGAGGAAGATGTAGAGGACGACCCACGCGCCCTCCTTCTGCAGCTTCTGTCCCACACGGTACGCGGCGAGGACCATCAGCACGAACGAGGCGAGACCGACGATCTGACCGATCACCGGGACCCAGCTCAACAGGATCGTCGCACCGACGGCGTACAGGATCAGCCACGGGCTCAGGTCACCCAGCTTGAGGAAGATCATGCTGTTGTACACCGGGATCCATGCGCGCCACTTGCCCTGGACGCCTGCCTTCTCGAAGATCTTCATCAGGAACAGCGATGTCAACACATAGCCGGCGATCGCGATGATGAAACTGAAGAGCACGATCATGCCGAGGAAAGCCGCGGCACCTGTGTCGTAGTAGTAAGAGTCCATTTGCCCCTCCATGGAAAGAGCGACGCTTTCCGCATCGCGTGAAACACACTAGCGTGCCCAGAGCGCAGAGCAACAGGCACACGCGGTCGGAATCAGGACGCGACGACGAGCTCGATCACTCCGGCGTCGCCGCCGTCACGGATTTCGATCCCCCGCTCGTCCGCCCAGGCGCGCAGTCCGGCCAGGGACCGAACACGCGGGCGGTCCTCGGCGAGGGCTCGAACGAGTTCACCCTTCGCCTTCTTGTTGAAGTGATTCAGTGCACGCCCCTGCTCCGTGACGACGCGCACGTAGGCCGATGCCACGGATGCCGGAAGCGGTCCGAGAGCGACATAGGCCTCGCTGCGCAGATCCAGCACGAACGGCGGCGAATGCTGCGCAATGGCTGCGGTCACAGCATCCGCCCAGTGCCGGCGCAGCGGCGCGATGCCGGGCAGCGCGGTTCCCGCTGCGAGCCGGTACGCCGGGATGCCCTCGAGCGCTCCGACCGGACCGAACGGCGCCGCGTGCACCCAGACATGCCGTCCCAGCCACTTTCTCGCGGCAGCATCCAACGCCCCGGTATCCAGCGCGTCGTAGAGCACCCCGGTGTAGCGGTCGATCGCAGGCATCGTCGGCGACGTCCGCAGCGCACGGTTGTGATCGATATCGCCGCGCTGCCGGTCGCTGAGTTTGAGCACACGCTGTGCGCTGGCAGGGTCGTCCGCCAGCGCGACGAGGGCGTCGATCACCGCCGTGCGCTGCGCTGTCAGCGCGGGCAGAGCAAGCGTCTCGAGATTCAGCGACGCACCGGCCCCGCCGGCGTGCTTGGTCTCAGAAGGAGGAAGGAGGATTTTCATGAGTACCCGTACCGCGAGAACGCGCCCGCCGCCACCGGTCAGGTGACAGACGGGCGCGCCCGAGGTGAGTCGTGTCAGGCGATGAGCGCCGCGTTGCCGGCGACGATCGTCAACTGGCTGCCCTCCATCGAGAGGAAACCGTCCTGCGCGTTCGCGAGGACCTTGGTGCCGTCAAGCTGCGTGATGCGCACCTGACCCTCGGCCAGGATCGCGAGGATCGGCTCGTGACCGCTCATGATGCCGATCTCGCCCTCGACGGTCTTGGCGACGACGAGCGACGCTTCTCCCGTCCAGACCTCCGCATCAGCGGAGACGAGGCTGACCTGCAGTGCCATGATCAGCCGTTCTCCTTCTGGATCTGGGCCCACTTCTCTTCCACGTCGCTGATGCTGCCGACGTTGAAGAACGCCTGCTCAGCCACGTGGTCGAAGTCGCCCCGAGTGATCGCGTCGAACGACTCGATCGTGTCCTTGAGCGGCACCGTCGAGCCCTCGACGTTCGTGAACTTCTTCGCCATGTAGGTGTTCTGCGAGAGGAACTGCTGAACGCGACGTGCGCGCGACACGACGATCTTGTCCTCTTCGGAGAGCTCGTCGACACCGAGGATCGCAATGATCTCCTGCAGTTCCTTGTTCTTCTGCAGGATCTGCTTCACCGTCGTCGCAACGCGGTAGTGGTCCTCGCCCAAGTAGCGGGGGTCCATGATGCGCGACGTCGAGGTCAGCGGGTCGATGGCCGGGTACAGACCCTTCGACGCGATCTCACGGCTGAGCTCGGTCGTCGCGTCGAGGTGCGCGAAGGTCGTGGCAGGAGCCGGGTCGGTGTAGTCATCGGCGGGGACGTAGATCGCCTGCAGCGAGGTGATCGAGTGACCGCGCGTCGAGGTGATGCGCTCCTGGAGGAGACCCATCTCGTCGGCGAGGTTCGGCTGGTAGCCCACGGCCGAGGGCATGCGGCCCAGGAGCGTCGAGACCTCGGAACCGGCCTGCGTGAAGCGGAAGATGTTGTCGATGAAGAGCAGCACGTCCTGCTTCTGCACGTCCCGGAAGTACTCCGCCATCGTCAGGGCCGACAGGGCGACGCGCAGACGCGTCCCCGGCGGCTCGTCCATCTGGCCGAAGACGAGGGCGGTCTTGTCGAACACGCCCGCCTCTTCCATCTCGTGGATGAGGTCGTTGCCCTCACGGGTGCGCTCGCCGACGCCGGCGAACACCGAGACACCACCGTGGTTCTGGGCGACGCGCTGGATCATCTCCTGGATGAGGACGGTCTTGCCGACACCGGCACCGCCGAACAGGCCGATCTTTCCACCCAGCACGTACGGGGTGAGCAGGTCGATGGACTTGATGCCGGTCTCGAACATCTGCGTCTTCGACTCGAGCTGGTCGAAGGCCGGCGCCTGACGGTGGATGGGCCAGCGCTCGGTGATCTCAACCTGCTCGCCCGGCTCGGCGTTGAGGATCTCGCCGATCACGTTGAAGACCTTGCCCTTGGTGACGTCGCCGACGGGAACCGAGATGGCCTCACCGGTGTCGCGCACCTCCTGACCGCGAACCATGCCGTCGGTCGGCTTGAGGGAGATCGCGCGGACCAGGTCGTCACCGAGGTGCTGTGCGACCTCGAGAGTGATCTCGATCGGCTCGTCGCCGAGCGTGATCGTGGTCTTCAGGGCGTTGTAGATGTCCGGGATCGAGTCGTGCGGGAACTCGATGTCGACGACCGGGCCCGTGACGCGTGCGACGCGCCCGACGACCGCGGTCCCAGCCTCGGCTGTGGCGGTGGGGGTCATATCTTCGTCTCTTTCTTGATGGTCTATTTGCTCGACGAGAGGGCGTCGGCTCCACCGACGATCTCAGCGATCTGCTGCGTGATCTCCGCCTGACGCGCGTTGTTGCGCAGGCGGGTGTAGTCGGTGATGAGCTTGTCGGCGTTGTCGCTGGCGGACTTCATCGCCTTCTGCGTCGCAGCCTGCTTGGCGGCCGACGACTGCAGGAGAGCGTTGAAGACCCGGCTCTGGATGTACACCGGCAGGATCGCGTCGAGCACGGTCTCAGCATCCGGTTCGAACTCGTAGAGCGGGTAGACCGCGCCCGTCGGCTCAGCCGATGCCTCCTGCTCGACGATCTCGAGCGGAAGAAGACGCACCGTCTCGGGCTCCTGGGTCATCATGCTGACGAACCGGTTGTAGACAAGGTGGAGCTCGTCCACGCCGCCATCCTCCAAGTCGCGGTTGAAGGCGTCCAGCAGCGTGGCCGAGATCTCCTCCGCGGTCTTGAAGTGCGGCGTGTCGGTGTCGCCGGTCCACTCGGCCGCAGCCTGGATGCCACGGAACTGGAAGTACCCGACGGCCTTGCGACCGACGAGGTAGTAGACCGGTTCGCTGCCCTGTTCCCGGATCAGCTCACCGAGTTCCATCGCCTCGCGGAGGATCTGCGAGTTGAAGGCACCGGCGAGGCCACGATCCGAGGAGAAGACCACGACGGCGGACCGCCGGATCGTCTCGGGCTCACGCGTGAGCGGGTGGTCGACGTTGGAGTACGTCGCGACGGCAGACACAGCCTGCGTCACGGCCCGCGCGAAGGGCGACGAGGCGCGTACGCGCGCCATCGCCTTCTGAATGCGCGAAGCCGCGATGAGCTCCATCGCCTTCGTGATCTTCTTGGTCGTCTGAGCAGAAGAGATCTTCTGCTTGTAGACCCTGAGTTGAGCGCCCATAGTTCAATACCTCACGCGATTACGCGCGACGACCCTTGACGATCTTCTCCTGGTTGACGTCGTCCAGATCCTGAGTCGCGTGCTCCTCGTTGCCCACCGCGCCGAGCGACTTGCCGTCGCCGCCCTGGAACTCGAGGACGAAGGCGTCGATCTGCTTGTCGAGCTCGGCGACCGTCTCGTCGGAGAGCGCATTCGTCTCGCGCAGAGTGTCGAGCACCTTCGAGTTGCGACGCAGGTGGTCGAGCAGCTCGCGCTCGAAGCGCAGCACGTCGGAGACCTCGATGGTGTCGAGCTTGCCGTTGGTGCCCGCCCAGATCGACACGACCTGCTCTTCGACCGCGTACGGCGAGTACTGCGGCTGCTTGAGCAGCTCCGTCAGACGCGCACCACGGTCGAGCTGACGACGCGACGCGGCATCGAGGTCGCTCGCGAACATCGCGAAGGCCTCGAGCGCGCGGTACTGCGCAAGCTCGAGCTTCAATGTTCCGGAGACCTTCTTGATCGACTTGACCTGAGCGTCACCACCGACTCGCGACACCGAGATACCCACGTCGACCGCAGGACGCTGGTTGGCGTTGAAGAGGTCGGACTGCAGGAAGATCTGGCCGTCGGTGATCGAGATCACGTTGGTCGGGATGTACGCCGAGACGTCGTTCGCCTTGGTCTCGATGATCGGCAGACCCGTCATCGAACCGGCGCCGAGCTCGTCGGACAGCTTCGCGCAACGCTCCAGCAGACGAGAGTGCAGGTAGAAGACATCGCCCGGGTAGGCCTCGCGGCCCGGCGGACGACGCAGGAGCAGCGAAACCGCACGGTACGCCTCGGCCTGCTTCGACAGGTCATCGAAGATGATGAGGACGTGCTTGCCCTCGTACATCCAGTGCTGGCCGATCGCGGATCCCGTGTAGGGGGCGATGTACTTGAAGCCGGCCGGGTCGGATGCGGGGGCGGCGACGATGGTGGTGTATTCCATCGCACCAGCGTCTTCGAGCGCACCCTTGACGGAGGCGATCGTCGAACCCTTCTGACCGATCGCGACGTAGATGCAGCGGACCTGCTTGTCGACGTCGCCGGACTCCCAGTTGTCCTTCTGGTTGATGATCGTGTCGATCGCGAGAGCCGTCTTACCCGTCTGACGGTCGCCGATGATCAGCTGACGCTGACCGCGACCGACCGGGATCATGGCGTCGATAGCCTTGATGCCCGTCTGCATCGGCTCGTGCACGCTCTTGCGCTGCATGACGCCCGGCGCCTGCAGCTCGAGCTCACGACGACCGACCGAGGCGATCTCACCGAGACCGTCGATCGGGGTGCCGAGCGGGTCCACGACGCGGCCGAGGTAACCGTCGCCGACGGCGACCGAGAGCACCTCACCGGTGCGACGAACCTCTTGGCCCGCCTCGATGCCGGAGAAGTCGCCCATGACGACCGTTCCGATCTCGTGCTCGTCGAGGTTCAGTGCGAGGCCCTGCGTGCCGTTCTCGAACGTGAGGATCTCGTTCGCCATGACGCCGGGCAGCCCCTCGATGTGGGCGATGCCGTCTGCGGCATCCACGACGGTGCCGACTTCGGTCGCCGCCGCGCCCGTGGGCTCGTATGCAGCGGCGAAGTCCTTCAGCGCGTCACGGATGACGTCGGGGCTGATCGAAAGTTCTGCCATTGTCTTCCCTTTGTATCTGGGTGCGCGGTTTCCCGCGCGAAGTCGTATTAGCCCGCGAGCTTCTGTCGAAGATCGGCGAGCCGCGCGGAGATGCTGCCGTCGATGACGTCGTCGGCGACCTGCACGCGCAGTCCGCCCACGACGGTGGGGTCGATCACTTCATTGATCGAGACCTGGCCGGCGTAACGCCCGGTCAGTGCCTCGCCGAGACGGTTGCGCTGCGCATCGGAGAGCGGGGATGCCGTGTGCACCGTGGCGACGATGCGGCCGCCCTGCGCCGAGACGATCTTCATCGCCCGGTTCAGCAGTTGGCGCACGCGCCGCCCGCGGGGCTGGCGCACGAGCGACGAGACGATGAGCACCGTCGGTGCGCTCGCCGTGCCGCCGAGCAGCTTCTCGATGAGAGCGCCCTTCGCGGTGTCGTCTCCGAGTCGGCCGCCGAGCGCGAGCTCGAGTTCGGCGTTGCCGGCGATGACGCGGAGGAACGAGAACAGCTCGCCCTCGATGTCGGTCGACGGCTCGGCGATCGCGGTTGCCCGAATGGCCAGTTCCTCGATGCCGGCGACGAGGCCGTCGGCATCGGACCAGCGCTGCGACGCCGCGGAGGCGACGACCTGCTGCGTGGTGGCCGACATCGTTCCGAAGACAGTGGCGACGACCTTCTGCCTGAGCTCAGCCGGAGCCGCCGGGTCGGCCAGCGCGCCGCTCAACTGCCCGGACTCGCCCACCAGACGCGCCGCGGTGAACAGCTCACCGGCCGTGTCGAGGGTGACGTCCTTCGCCTGAGCGAGGGCCGCCGTCGAAGCCGCGAGTGCCTGAGTGGTCGCGCTGCCCATTACTTGGCCGCCTTCTCTGACGCCTCGAGGTCTGCGAGGAAGCGGTCGACGACGGCGGTGGCGCGTGCGTCATCCGACAGCGTCTCACCGACCACGCCGCCGGCGAGATCGATCGCGAGCGTGCCGACCTCAGAGCGGAGTGCGACGAGCGTCGACTGACGCTCGGCCTCGATCTGCGTCTGCGCTGCGGCGGTGACGCGTGCGGCCTCGGTGGTCGCGGTCTCTTTGGCCTCGGCGACGATCTTCTTGCCGTCCTCGCGGGCGGCCTCACGGATCTCACCGGCCTCGGTGCGTGCCTCGGCGAGCTGGCGGGTGTACTCCTCGAGCGCGGCCTCGGCCTGCTTCTGCGCCTCGTCGGCCTTGGCGATGTTGCCCTCGATGGCGGCGGAGCGCTCGTCGAGCATCTTCGCGACACGCGGCAGCGCGACCTTCCACGCCACGAGCAGGATGATGACGAAGCAGACCGCGGACCAGACGATGTCGTACATCGCCGGGATGAGCGGGTTGTGCTCCGCCTCCTCGGCTGCGAGCGTGACAAGAGGGATCAGCATCCTGTCTCCTTACGTGTGGTGAGAGGGATCAGTAGCCGAAGAGGAACGCGACGC
This sequence comes from Microbacteriaceae bacterium, assembly GCA_052085045.1. Taxonomy (GTDB): domain Bacteria; phylum Actinomycetota; class Actinomycetes; order Actinomycetales; family Microbacteriaceae; genus Microbacterium. Next base: position 17,770 of record JBQDFB010000028.1, read on the forward strand.
CGATGCCGACGAACGCGAGGGCCTCGGTGAAGGCGATACCGATCCACATGGTGCCCTGGAGCTTGCCGGACAGCTCGGGCTGGCGAGCGATGCCCTCGATCGTCTTGCCGACGACGATGCCCACACCGATGGCCGGGCCGATTGCTGCCAGGCCGTAGCCGACGTTGGCGATCGAGCCGGTGATGTCGACGTTGATCTGGGCGAGAACAGAGATGGGATCCACTGGATCTTCCTTTCATTGTTGGGGAGCCGGAGCGCCCCGCTAGCTGTGTTTAGTGTTCTTCCGCGACTGCGAGCTGGATGTAGACCGCGGTGAGGATGGTGAAGACGTACGCCTGGAGGAAGGCCACCAGGATCTCGAAGGCGGTGAACGCGAAGCCGAACGCAAGCGTTCCTGCGCCGAGCACCGTCCAGAAGCCGCCCATCGAGAAGATGAAGAACTGGGTTGCTGCGAAGAACAGCACCAGCATGAGGTGGCCGACCATCATGTTCATCAGCAGTCGCAGCGTGAGCGTGACCGGACGGACGATGAAGGTCGAGATGAACTCCAGCGGCGCGACGATGATGTACAGCGCCGGCGGAACCCCGGGCGGGAAGAGCGAATTGCGGATGAAGCCCCAGGGGCTCTTTCGCAGACCGGCGTAGATGAAGGTGACGTAGGAGATCACCGCGAGCATCAGCGGAACGGCGATGATGCTGGTTCCTGCGATGTTCAGGAACGGTATGACGCCGGTGATGTTGAAGAACAGCGTCATGAAGAAGATCGTCGTCAGCAGGGGAAGGAAGCGATTGCCGTCCTTCTTGCCCATCATGTCGTGCGCCACATTCACACGGACGATGTCGAGGAGCATCTCGAGGACACCCTGGCCGCGGCCGGGGATGAGCTTCAACTTGCGCGTGCCGAGCCACAGAATCAGGACGACCACGATCGTGGCCAGGAACTGCACCAGGTGGATGCGGTGGACCGAGAGGGGTCCGATGCTGAAGAGAATCTCCGGGAAGAACTCCGCGATGGACGGTGGGTGGAATTCATCCGATGCGAATCGAATGAATTGGCTCGCGGCGTGAGTCAACGTTGCTCCAGCTTCTGGGCATCGATCAGAGTCGATGCGAAGATTCGGTGAGGGATTCGAGCTGGATCTGAGCATTTCGCACAGTGCAAGCACCGTTCCAGCGAATCCGGAATCAGACTATCAATATTTTTTCAGCCTCACGAATCCACGCCCTCCTCGGGGTTCTTCGTCGGCAGAGTGACGTCGGACACATGCGGCACGCGGATTCGCATGAAGGCTACGGCATCGATCGCCAGGCTCACCACGATGCCGGCCACCAGAGAGAGGAAGATCACCGGGGGAACGATCCAGCTCTGCTCCCGCAGGATCACGATCGCAACGATGAAGATGACGAGTTTGAGCAGCCAGCCGCCCATCACGATGCCGAAGAACACCGTCGCGAACATCTCACGGCCGTACCAGCGGTTCGCGATGAGCACGCTGATGGGCGTGAGCACCAGGAACACGATGGCGAGGCCGACGCCGGCCAATCCGCTCCACAGTCCGTCGGTCCCGGCGACGAGGAATCCGATCCCGCCGCCGAGGACGACCAGGACGACGGCGGCGATGCCCGTCCACAGCAGGACGGTCCGCAGCACCGCGTCGATCGCGGGGCTGGTGGTCGGTTCGGGCGTATCGCTCATCGGGTCTCCAGAGGTGGGGCCTGTTCGGCGGTGTCGTGCGAAGAAGTCGGGGGCGGGTGCTCTGACGGGTCCTGTGGACGCGGCGAGGGAAGCAGCGTCACGGTCAGGCAGGCGGCGGCGCCGATGACGCCGAACACCACACCGGGGAGGTACTGGCCCGGCCAGTCCTCGCGCGAGCCGACGTACATCAGCAGCACGGCGAGCGAGATGATCGCCGTCCAGGCGTAGAAGATGAGGACGGCGTCGCGGTCGCGGTGTCCGAGATCCAGCATTCGGTGGTGCAGATGCTTGCGGTCGGGCGCGAACGGCGATCTTCCGGCGCGCATGCGCCGGAAGACGGCGAGCCCGAAGTCGAGCAGCGGCAGCATGACCACCACGAGCGGGAGCAGGATGGGGATGAAGGCGCCCAACAGCTGGGATCGGCCGAACTCCCCCGGTTCCATCGCCGCCGAGGACATCTGGCCGGTCAGCGAGATCGCCGCCGTCGCCATGAGGAGCCCCATCACCAGCGCGCCGGAATCGCCCATGAACAGCTTCGCCGGACTCCAGTTCAGCGGCAAGAAGCCGATGCAGGCGCCGATCGCGACAGCCGCGAGGAAGGATGCCAGGTTGAAGTAGCTGCTCGCCCCGGTGTCACGGGTGAGGATGTACGAGTAGGCGAAGAAGACGCCGTTGGCGATGAGGCAGACCCCGGCGACGAGACCGTCGAGTCCGTCGATGAAGTTGACCGCGTTCATGACCACGACGATCGCGAACATCGTCACGGCGATGCTCAGCCAGCTGGAGAAGATGATCATGTCGCCCAGCGGCAGCGCGAGGATCTGCAGTCCCCCGATGACGGTGATGATGCCGGCGGCGAGGAACTGCGCGCCGAGCTTGACCATCCAGTCGAGATCCCACAGATCGTCGATGACGCCGATGACGGCGATGAGGAGCGTCGCCCCCAGCACCGCCCACATTGTCTGCGGTGGCACCCACATGATGCTGAAGAACGGATTGGCCGCGGACACCCCGATGGCTGCGGCGATGCCGAGGAACATCGCCACTCCCCCGAGCCGCGGCGTCGGCGTGGTGTGCACGTCGCGCTCGCGGATGCCGGGATACAGCTTGAAGCGCAGGCTCAACTGCCAGACCACCCACGACATCACGAACGTGATGGTCGCCGTGAGGATGATCGTGAAGACGTACTGCTTCACGTGGTGCCGTCCGCCGTGGCCTCCGCCTGGGGCTCGAGGAGGTCTTCGAGGATCTCTTCCAGCTGCTTGCGGGAAACGGCTCCTTCGCGCAGCAGGCGCACCCGCGGCTCCGCGGCCGAATCAGCTCCGCGACGCACCAGTGACGTGGCGTCGATGATCGTGGAGGGCACGCCAGTGTCGCTCATGCCGCCGTCGAGATACACCGAGACGCTCTCGCCCAGCATCTGCTGCGCAGCCTCGGCGGAGATGGCAGGGGCGCGCCCGGTGCGGTTGGCGCTGGACACCGCGAGCGGGCCGGTCTCTTCGAGCAGCTCCAGCGCCACGCGCTGATCGGGCATGCGCACGGCGACTGTTCCGAGGGTGTCACCGAGGTCCCACGAGAGAGAGGGCTGCGCGGGCAGGACGATGGTGAGTCCCCCCGGCCAGAACTCATCCACGAGGCGCTGCACCGGCTCGGGGATCTCTTCGACGAGCGCTGCCAGCGCCTGCTGCCCCGATACGAGCACGGGCGGCGGCTGGTCGCGTCCGCGACCCTTCGCATCGAGCAGGCGCTGTACGGCCGACGGGGTGAAGGCGTCGGCAGCGATGCCGTAGACCGTGTCGGTGGGCATCACGATGACTTCACCGCGGGCGATCGCCTGACGTGCGTGACGCATTCCGGCGAGCAGTTGAGCCTCGTCGCCGCAGTCGAAGAGTGTGGACATGACCCCCACAGTCTACGTGCACCGCGTCAGGGCTTCAGTGCCGTGGTCGCCCGGTCGCGGCGGGTGAGATCGGGATGCGTCGTCGCCGCACGCCAGCCGTCAGCGGCGAGCACGGCGCGGATCTCTTCGCCCTGCAGTTCTCCGTGCTCGATGACGAGAAGTCCGCCGGTGCGCAGCAGATGCATCGCCCTCGTGCTCAGCTGCCGGACCACATCGAGGCCGTCCGCGCCGCCGTACAGGGCCATCACCGGATCGTGCAGACGCACCTCCGGGTCCCGCGGGATCGCGTCATCGGGCACATACGGCGGATTCGAGATGACCACGGCGACGGTGCCGTCGAGCTCGGCCAGCGTGTCGGTCAGGTCCCCCAGTACGAGCGTCAGGTTCTCCGCATCCGCGGTGTTCCGGGACGCCCAGTCGTGCGCATCGGGTGAGAGTTCGACGGCGAAGACCTGCGCGTGCGGCACCTCGGTCGCCATCGCGAGCGCGATGGCACCGCTGCCGGTGCACAGATCGACGCCGACCGGGGCGGGTGCCGGATCCAGCAGCAGCGCGTCGATCGCGAACTGGGCGACGGTCTCCGTCTCGGGCCGCGGCACGAAGACGCCCGGTCCCACGGCGAGCTCGAGGTGACGGAAGGGCGCCGTGCCGGTGAGGTGCTGCAGCGGCTCACGGGCGGCGCGGCGTGCGATCAGCGCGTCGAATGCGGTGGCATCCGCTTCGCTCAGCGCTTCCCCCCGGACGACCGCGGCCTGCACCTCACCCCGCCGCAGCCCCCATACATGACCGGCGAGCAGTTCGGCGTCGACGAGCGGATCCGGCACGCCAGCGGCAGCCAGGCGCTCAGCGCCGGTGCGGATGACGGCGGCGAGGGTCTGTTCCGGCATCCTCTCAGCGTACGTCGTCGCGGCGAGCACTCACGTCATACGGCCCCGGGAGCCCATCCGCTCGCATAGGCTGTGAAAGCACTGTTCCGCGTACGAAAGGCTCGCCATGTCCGGCATCCACGACGACATCACCAGCGCGTTCGGCAACACCCCGCTGGTCCGCCTGAACCGCGTCACCGAGGGCGTCGGAGCGACCGTCCTCGCGAAGCTCGAGTATTACAACCCCGCGTCGAGCGTGAAGGACCGCATCGGCATCGCGATGATCAACGCGGCCGAGGCCGCAGGCGAGCTGAAGCCGGGCGGGACCATCGTCGAGTCCACCAGCGGCAACACGGGCATCGCCCTGGCCATGGTGGGCGCCGCTCGCGGCTACAAGGTCATCCTGACGATGCCGGCGTCGATGTCGAAGGAGCGTCGCGTACTGCTGAAGGCGTTCGGCGCCGAGATCGTGCTCACCGACCCGACCAAGGGCATGAGCGGTGCGATCGAGGAGACCAAGAGGATCGTCTCCGAGACCCCGGGCGCCGTCTGGATCAAACAGTTCGAGAACGCCGCCAACCCGAAGATCCACCGCGAGACCACGGCGCAGGAGATCCTGCGTGACACCGACGGGAAGGTCGACATCTTCGTCGCCGGCGTCGGCACCGGCGGCACCGTCACCGGCACCGGTCAGGCGCTGAAGGCGGCCAACGCCGACGTGAAGATCGTCGCCGTCGAGCCGAAGGACTCCCCCGTACTGACCGAGGGCCACCCCGGACCGCACAAGATCCAGGGCATCGGCCCGAACTTCGTGCCGGAGGTGCTCGACCGCGACGTGCTCGACGAGGTCATCGCCGTCGACTTCGACGAGTCGCTGCGCCTGGCCCGCGAACTCGCGGTGAAGGAGGGTCTGCTGGTGGGCATGTCGTCCGGTGCCGCTCTGTCAGCCGCACTGCAGGTCGCCGCGCGCCCCGAGAACGCAGGCAAGACCATCGTCGTCGTCATGCCCGACACCGGCGAACGGTACCTCTCCACGGCACTGTTCGAAGATCTGCGGGAGAGCTGAACCGCCGGAAGGCTGAATCGACCATGGGCATCATCGCTCGCATTCGCGAGGACATCGCCGCTGCGCGACTTCGCGACCCTGCGGCGCGCAGCGGCGCGGAAGTCGCCGTCCTCTACCCCGGCCTGCACGCCATTTGGGCGCATCGCGTCTCCCATGCGCTGTGGCGCCGTGGCCTGCGCTTCGCCGCACGGGCGAATTCGCAGCTCGCACGGGCCGTCACCGGGATCGAGATCCACCCCGGTGCCCGGATCGGCCGGCGCTTCTTCATCGACCACGGCTCCGGGGTCGTGATCGGCGAGACGGCCGAGGTCGGCGACGACGTCATGCTGTATCACGGCGTCACCCTCGGCGGACGCACCCGCGATGACACCGGCAAGCGGCATCCGACGCTCGCGAACGGTGTCATCGTCGGGGCGGGCGCGAAGATCCTGGGCCCGATCACGATCGGGCGGAATACGGTGATCGGCGCCAATGCCGTCGTGACGAAGGATGCTCCCGGCGACAGCATCCTCACCGGCGTGCCGGCACGCGCGCGTCGGCGCCGCGGGCACGACGACTTCAGCGATCTGCCGCTCGCGGCGGATTACTCGATCTAAGCGCCGCCGCCGACGGCCGCCAGCCGCGCCTCTTCGTCTGCGGTGATCGCCGACTCGATGATCGGGTCGAGCACCCCGTCGATCACCTGGTCGAGGTTGTACGCCTTGAAGCCGGTGCGGTGATCGGCGATCCGGTTCTCCGGAAAGTTGTAGGTGCGGATGCGCTCGGACCGGTCCATTCCGCGGATCTGCGACTTGCGGGCGTCGGATGCTGCGGCATCCCGCTCCTCCTGCTGCTTGGCGAGCAGGCGGGCACGCAGCACGCGCATGCCGGCTTCGCGATTCTGCAACTGGGACTTCTCGTTCTGCATCGATACGACGATCCCGGTCGGCACGTGCGTGATACGCACGGCGGAGTCGGTCGTGTTGACGGACTGCCCGCCGGGGCCGGACGACCGATACACGTCGATCTTCAGATCGTTCGCATCGATCTGGAGCTCCTCCGGCTCGTCGACCTCGGGGAAGACGAGGACGCCGGTGGTCGAGGTGTGGATGCGGCCCTGCGACTCGGTGGCAGGCACGCGCTGCACGCGGTGCACACCGCCCTCGTACTTCAGGTGCGCCCACACGCCCTGTGCCGGGTCTGAGCTCGATCCCTTGATCGCGACCTGCACGTCCTTATAGCCGCCGAGGTCGGATTCGTTCCGCTCGAGCAGCTCGGTCTTCCACCCCTTGTGCGCGGCGTACTGCATGTACATGCGCAGCAGGTCGGCGGCGAACAGCGCGGATTCCGCGCCGCCCTCCCCCGCCTTGATCTCCATGATCACGTCGCGGGCGTCGTCGGGGTCGCGCGGGATGAGCAGACGGCGCAGGCGCTCCTGGGTCTGCTCGACGCTCTCCTCCAGGGCGGGGATCTCCTCGGCGAAGGCCGCGTCGTCTGCCGCGAGTTCGCGTGCCGCCTCGAGATCATCGGATGCCGTCACCCAGGATTCGTGAGCTGCGACGATCCGACTCAATTCGGCATAGCGCCGGTTGACGCGCCGAGCGCGTCCGGCATCGGCGTGCACCGCCGGGTCGGAGAGTTCCTCCTGCACCCGGCGGTGTTCGTCGATGAGCGCCTGGACGGACTCGAACACGCTGCGGTTCCGGTCGCGTCAGCTCAGCGGATGCTGTTCTCGTGGCCGTGGCTGTGACCACCGGCGACGGGAGCGGGCATCGACTTCTGCATCTGCACGAGGAACTCGACGTTCGACTGCGTCTCCTTGAGCTTGCCGAGCACGACCTCGAGGGCCTGCTGGGTGTCGAGGCCCGCGAGCGCACGACGCAGCTTCCAGGTGATCTTGACCTCGTCGGCCGACAGCAGCATCTCCTCGCGGCGCGTGGACGACGCATTGACGTCGACGGCCGGGAAGATGCGCTTGTCGGCGAGGGAGCGCGACAGGCGCAGCTCGCTGTTGCCGGTGCCCTTGAACTCCTCGAAGATGACCTCGTCCATCTTGGAGCCGGTCTCCACGAGTGCGGTGGCGAGGATCGTGAGCGATCCGCCGTTCTCGATGTTGCGGGCGGCGCCGAAGAAGCGCTTGGGCGGGTAGAGAGCGGCTGCATCCACGCCACCGGTGAGCACGCGACCCGAGGTGGGCGTGGCGATGTTGTACGCCCGGCCGAGGCGGGTGATCGAGTCGAGCAGCACGACGACGTCGCGGCCGAGCTCCACCAGACGCTTGGCACGCTCGATGGCGAGCTCGGCGACGGTGGTGTGGTCCTCTGCCGGGCGGTCGAAGGTCGAGGCGATGACCTCGCCCTTGACGGTGCGCTCCATGTCGGTGACCTCTTCGGGCCGCTCGTC
>JBQDFB010000029.1:0-5999 GCA_052085045.1 Microbacteriaceae bacterium
GCTGTAGCCCCGGCCTCGGGCTCCGCCCTCCGCTCAACGCCCCGCACGGCCGAGATCGCCGGTCGTTGAGCGAAGGCGGCGCAGCCGCCGCAGACGAAACGCGTTGAGCGAGCGCCAGCGAGTCGAAACGGCCTCAGCCCGCGAGCCGCTCCGCGGCCTCGACGACGTTCGTCATGAGCAGTGCGACCGTCATCGGCCCCACGCCGCCGGGGTTCGGAGACAGATAACCGGCGACCTCTGCGACGTCGGGATGCACGTCGCCGAAGACCTTGCTCTTGCCGGTCTCCGGGTCGTCCTCGCGGGTGACACCGACATCGAGCACCGCGGCGCCCGGCTTGACGTCGTCGGCCCGGATGAGATGCTTCACCCCGACACCCGCGATGATCACATCCGCCATGCGAAGATACGGGGCCATGTCCGGTGTGCCAGTATGCACCTGGGTCACCGTCGCGTTGATGCTGCGGCGGGTCAGCAGCAGCCCCATCGGACGGCCGATCGTCACCCCGCGGCCGACGACCACGACATGCTTGCCCGCCAGGTCGTAGTCGTTGCGCAGCAGCAGCTCGATCACGCCCCGCGGCGTGCACGGCAGCGGCGTGTGGATCGGCCCGTTCACGTTCAGCACGAGGCGCCCGAGGTTGGTCGGGTGCAGGCCGTCAGCATCCTTCGCCGGGTCGATGCGCTCGAGGATCGCATCGGTGTCGATGTGCTTCGGCAGGGGCAGCTGCACGATGTAGCCGTGGCAGTCCGGGTCGGCGTTGAGCTCGTCGATCAGCGCTTCGACCTCGGCCTGGGTGGCATCGGCCGGCAGCTCGCGCTGGATCGAGTTCATGCCGATCGCCTCGGACTGCCGATGCTTCATCCCGACGTAGAGCTGCGATGCCGGGTCGGCCCCCACGAGCACCGTGGCGATCCCGGGCACGACGCCCTGTGCCTTCAGCGCCGCGACCCGTTCGGTCAGCTCGCTTCGGATCTCGGCAGCTGCCGCCCGACCATCCAACACTTTCGCAGTCATGTCACGCTCCGTTCATGTGCGTCTCGCGAGACTGCATTCCGCGGATGAGATCGCGCGGAGTCCGGCGCGTTTCATCCGCGGAATGCAGTCTCGAAGAAGAAAAGGAAGTTACTGGGCGAGGGCCGGGTAGAGGGGGAAGGCCTCGGCGAGACGATCGACGCGCGCTTTGAGAGACGCAGCATCCGCACCGGGGAGCAGCGCGAGGGCGATGATGTCGGCGACCTCGGTGAACTCGGCATCCCCGAACCCGCGCGTGGCGAGCGCCGCCGTACCGATGCGAAGCCCCGAGGTGACCATCGGCGGACGCGGGTCGTTCGGGACGGCGTTGCGGTTCACGGTGATGTGGATGTCGTGCAGCAGATCCTCGGCCTGCTTGCCGTCGATCGTGGCATCCCGCAGGTCGACGAGCACGAGGTGCACATCGGTGCCGCCCGATCGCACGGCGACGCCGGCATCCTTGACGTCCTGCTGCGTGAGGCGATCGGCGAGGATGCTGGCGCCGGTGAGCGTGCGCTGCTGACGATCCGCGAACTCCGGGGTCGCGGCGAGCTTGAACGCCGTCGCCTTCGCGGCGATCACGTGCATGAGCGGTCCGCCCTGCTGACCGGGGAAGACGGCGGAGTTGATCTTCTTCGCGATGTCGGCGTCGTTCGAGAGGATGAAGCCCGAGCGCGGGCCGCCGATCGTCTTGTGCACGGTCGATGAGACGACGTGCGCGTGCGGCACGGGGTTCGGGTGCAGGCCCGCGGCGACGAGACCGGCGAAGTGCGCCATGTCGACCCACAGGTACGCACCGACCTCGTCGGCGATCTCACGGAACTTCGCGAAGTCGAGCTGACGCGGGTACGCCGACCAGCCGGCGACGATGACCTTCGGCTTGTGCTCGATGGCGAGGCGACGCACCTCGTCCATGTCGACGAGCGAGGTCTCCGGGTCGACTCCGTACGCGACGATGTCGTACAGGCGGCCCGAGAAGTTGATCTTCATGCCGTGCGTGAGGTGCCCGCCGTGGTCGAGCGAGAGCCCCAGCAGCGTGTCACCGGGGCGCGCGATCGCGTGCATGACGGCCGCGTTCGCGGTGGCGCCGGAGTGCGGCTGGACGTTCGCGAACTCCGCGCCGAACAGCGATTTGACGCGCTCGATGGCGAGGGATTCGGCGACGTCGACCTCTTCGCAGCCGCCATAGTAGCGGCGGCCGGGGTAACCCTCGGCGTATTTGTTGGTGAGCACCGAGCCCTGCGACTGCAAGACCGAGACGGGCACGAAGTTCTCGGATGCGATCATCTCGAGGAACGTCCGCTGGCGGTTCAACTCGCGATCGAGGACCTCGGCGATCTCGGGGTCGACCTCTGCGAGCGGGGCGTTGAAGTGCGGATCAGTCATGTCCTCTTCTTTCGTTGCGGAAACGGCCATCGGGGATGGATGTCATCGGCCCAGGCGCGCGGTCGAATTCCGTAACGGTCGCTCCCCGGTGGTGACCCACCCAGACGCCAGTCGCGACGTTTCGAGCATAGCGGAATCACTCGTGCGGGGTAGGTTTTGTTCATGGTCTCAACCGTCATCCACTCCGCCAAACTGATCACCCACGGAACCGAGACGGCAGGCGGCTGGGTGCGTTTCGAGGACGGGTTCGTCACGGCCGTCGGCGCCGGTTCCGACTGGATGGATGCCGACACTGTCGTGGATGCGGCGGAGGTCGCCGGCCCCGGCGCGATCCTCACACCCGGGTTCATCGACATCCACGGGCACGGCGGCGCCGGCGCGTCTTTCGATGAGGGGATCGATGCAATCCGCACGGCGCGCGACCTGCACCGTGCGCACGGCACGACCCGTGCCGTCGTCTCACTCGTGACCGCTCCGCTCGACGACCTCGCACGTCGCGTCGACGAGATCGCGGATCTCATGCAGACGGATGCCGACATCCTCGGCTCCCACCTGGAGGGGCCGTTCCTCGATCCCGGGCACCACGGTGCACACGAGCCGTCGTTGCTGCGCGATCCGGCTGCCGCTGATGTGCAGCGCCTGCTGGATGCCGGTCGCGGCACCGTGCGGCAGGTGACCATCGCACCGGAGCTCCCCGGCGGCATCGAAGCGATCCGGCTGATCGTCGCCGCCGGTGCTGCCGCTGCCATCGGCCACACCGATGCGGATGCCGCGCGGGCCGCCGCTGCGTTCGACGCGGGAGCCACGATCCTCACCCATGCGTTCAATGCGATGCCCGGCATCCATCACCGCGCGCCGGGGCCGGTGCTCACGGCCGCCGCCGATCACCGTGTCGTGCTGGAGGGCATCGCCGATGACGTGCACCTGCATCCGGCCGTCGTCCGGCTGCTGTTCGATTCCGCACCCGGACGGGTGGCGCTGGTGACGGATGCCATGGCTGCCGCCGGCAGCGCCGATGGCAGCTACGACCTCGGAGCCGTCCGGGTGACCGTGACCGACGGCATCGCCCGCGCCGACGACACCGGATCGATCGCGGGGTCGACCCTCACGCAGGATGTCGCGCTGCAGCGCGCCGTGCAGGCAGGAGTGCCGCTCGTCGAGGCCGTGCGCGCCCTCACCGCGACACCGGCGACCGCGGTCGGCTTCGGCACCCGACTCGGTTCGCTGGCTCCCGGCTTCGTCGGCGACGCCGTGCTGCTGGATTCGACATTGCAGGTCGCGCGGGTGCTGACCGGTGCGGCCGCTCGCTGAGCCGGCCGTGGGCCGCCATCCCCCGACGGCGGCCCTTCGCCACTCCGGCCGAGACCGGGCGGGCTCGGCTTCTCCTCCCCCGAGGAACCCGAGCCCGCCCGACAAGCGCATTTGCCGCGCGCCAGTGCCGGACTCCGCCCCCCGGTGGAGTCATATCGGCTGTCTCTCACTGATGAGACGACACCGCACGCCGTTCATTACGCGATTGGTGAAAAATCCCTGCGAACCTTCTCCGAGTTATCAACAGGGGTGGCCAGGCTGGGAGTTTCGAGGGAGAATGGCTGAGGCGCGTGGAGATCCAACGATTCCCGCGTCTCTTCATGTGAGGGCACACGACACGCCCCACGACCGATTGATGATTTGTGCTGACTGACGAACCCAAAGACCCCCGCTCAACCGCAGACGCCGACCTGATCCTCCGGACACGATCCGGTGACGGTGGTGCGTTCGGTGAACTGTGGCGCCGCCACTACCCGTCGGGGATGGCGGTCGCACGATCGATCACCTCGAGCATCGATCCGGATGATCTGGTGCAGGAGTCGTACACCCGCATCTATCAGGCGGTCCTCAAGGGCGGCGGTCCGAACGGGGCCTTCCGCGCCTATCTGTTCACCAGCATCCGCAACACGGCGGCGGCCTGGGGGCGTTCCCGTCGCGAGACCGCGATGGATGAGCTCGATACCGTCCCCGATCCCGACAGCACCGAGCAGGCAGCCAGCGAGGCCCTCGACCGCGGGCTCACGGCTCAGGCGTTCCGCAGCCTGCCTACGCGTTGGCAGGAAGTGCTCTGGTACACCGAGATCGAGCAGATGAAGCCGGGCGAGGTCGGCCCGCTTCTGGGAATGAAGGCCGGTGCGGTATCGCAGCTCGCTTTTCGCGCCCGTGAGGGTCTGCGCGAGGCGTGGGTGCAGGCGCATCTGCGCAGCACGGGAGCCGATTCCGAGTGCCACTGGACCATCGAGCACCTCGGCGCGCACTCGCGCGGAAATCTGAGCACGCGCGACCGCAAGCGCGTCGATGCCCATCTCGATGAGTGTGCACGCTGTCTGATCGTCGCCGGTGAGGCGAAGGACGTCTCGAGCCGTCTCGCACTGGTCCTCCTTCCGCTGGTGCTCGGCGTCAGCGGCGCTGCCGGATATGCCGCCCTGCTGCAGAGCGGCGGGACGAAGGCGATCGCCGTGGCGGCCATGCCGTCCGGCGTCGTATCGGGCGGTGTCGTGGCGGGCGAGGGCGTCGTCGGCCTCCCGGTCGGCGTCGACGGAACATCGGCCGCGGGCGGCGCAGGAGGTGCAGGTGGCACGTCCGGCGGCGCCATCACCGGCATCGGTGCGCTCGTCGGTGCAGGTTCTGCCGCGCTCGTAGTCGCCGGCGTCGTCGCGGCCGCGACGATCGTTCCCGGGCTCGTCGACGCGAGTCCTGTCACGTCGCTGCCCAATGCCGGGGATGCTGACGACTCGTCGATCTCGACGGATGTCTCGCCGGACAGCGGCATCGACTCCACAGAGAAGCCGCTGCTCAAGGTGTCGGACGATGCGCCCGAGGAGAAGGACGAAGACCGAGCACCCGAGACCACACCACCCGCTGCTCCCCCGGTGGCCGACGAAGTTCCCGACGCCCCCACGGAAACCCCCGTCAGTCAAGGCGGCGACCAGAGCGTGCCGCCCGTTCCCGATCCCGGTAACGACGAGGGTCAGGACGAAGAAGAAGACACCGGTGACGGCGGCGAGGAAGACGGCGGCGGCGAGGGCGAAGAGCCCGAACCTGAGCCGGAGCCCGAGCCCTCGCTGCCGGAGGGAGCGCCTGACTGGGCTCCAGCAACCCAGACCTGCATCGAGGACGATCTGCTACCCATTACGGAGTACGCGGTGCCGTTGACAGGGGCCCCTGATTCAACCGTCAGCATCCACGTCGATGGACTGCTGAACGACTCGGACTACACGGCTGAGTTGGGTGCGGACGGCACGGGCACCGCGACCCTGCGTCCGACCGGCGATCAGATTGCCCTCGCTTCTCGCACCAAGGTGTCGTTCAACTACGTCCTCGATGATCTCGAAGGCGAAGTTGTGACGATCACCCTGGCAGATCTTTACAACGGCGTGACATGCCTGGGGGTGCCCCCCATCGCTTCAGACGATCCGACACCCGACGAAACAGCCCCGGCCGATGAACCTTCCGGGGAGGCACCCCCGCTCGAAGAAACGGCGGCCCCAGAGACATCTCCGGTTGAAGAGTCAGTTGCAGAAGAACCGGTGACCGAGGAGCCGGTTGCAGAAGAACCCGCTCCTGAAGA
>JBQDFB010000029.1:6099-12590 GCA_052085045.1 Microbacteriaceae bacterium
TGACCGAGGAGCCGGTTGCAGAAGAACCCGCTCCTGAAGAACCACAGGCCGAAGAACCTGTCTCTGAAGAGCCTGTCGTCGACGCGGCTCCCGAATCCGCTCAGCCGACCGAACAGACAGCTGAGGGTCCGGCTGAGGGCACCGCCGCGACCGAGGACACCGCGCCCGCCGAATAGACTGGGAGCATGTCCGAAGCCCCCGACGCAGTCCCCGGTGTGAACCGGCCGAACATCACTCCGCTCGACATCATCCGGGCCATCGTCCTGGTCGTAGCGCTCGCCTCTCTGGCGCTGTGGGGCTTTGCGATGTGGGTCTTCCCGTGGAACCTGATCTTCGGCATCGGCGCACCGCTGATCGTGCTTCTGGTGTGGGCGCTGTTCCTCTCACCGCGCCCGGTGCTGCGCTTGCATCCGTTCATCCGCGCAGTCGTCGAACTGCTCATCTACGCCGGCGTGACCCTGGCGTGGTGGTCGATGGATCAGGCGTGGATCGGGCTCGCCTTCGCCGTCGTCGCGGTCGCCGCCGGGCTCTTCGCGGGGCGGCGAAACCTGCGGTGACCGTCGCCGCAGACCTGCGGAACGCGCTCGGCGATGTCGTCGACGTCACCGACGAGAGCCTCGAAGCCGCCCGCGCCGACCGCTCCGGGCATCGCTCCGCCGGGCGTCCCCTCGCGATCGTGCACGCAGAACGCGTGGACCACGTACAGCAGACCATGCGGATCGCGAGCAGCACGCAAACGCCCGTCGTCGTCCGCGGTGCCGGCACCGGACTGGCCGGCGGCGCCAACGCGGGCCCGGGCGAGATCGTGCTGTCGACGATCCGCATGAACCGGATGCTCGATGTCCGCCCGGACGATCTGCTGGCTGTCGTCGAGCCCGGCATCCTCAACGCCGAGCTGAATGCGCAGCTCGGCGAGCACGGCCTGTGGTGGGCGCCTGACCCCGCCAGTCGCGACATCTCGACCGTCGGCGGCAACATCGCGACCGGCGCAGGCGGGCTGCTCTGCGCGAAGTACGGCGTCGTGCGCGATGCCGTCCTGAGCGTCGACCTCGTACTCGCCGATGGACGGCTGCTCCACCTCGGCCACCGCAGCGTCAAGGGCGTGACGGGCCTCGACCTCACCTCGCTCGTGATCGGCTCCGAGGGCACCCTGGGCGTCGTGGTCGGTGCGACACTCAAGCTCCGCCGGCTCATCGAGGGTGAGAGTTGCACCCTCACGGCTCTCTTCCCCGACGTACGCGCTGCAGCTGCCGCATCCGCTGCGGTCACGGCATCCGGAACGCAGCCGGCGATCATGGAGCTGATGGATGCCACCTCGCTCGCAGCCGTGCACGCGCACCTCGCGATGGCGGCGCCCTCTCCCGGCACCACGCAGCTGACGATCCAGACCGACGGTCCCGCTGCCGCAGCCGAGGCCGACCGCATCGCCGAGACGCTGCGCGCCGCCGGCGGCGTGGTCACCGTCACGAGCGACGCCGCCGAGGGCGAGCGGCTGCTCATGGTCCGCCGGTCGATGCACGGCGCGATGGCCGCCCTGGGCACGACGCTCATCGAAGACGTCTCGGTGCCACGCAGCGCGCTGCCCGCGATGTTCGACGAGATCGGCCGCATCGAGGCGGCGTACGGCCTGACCATTCCGACGGTCGCGCACGCCGGAGACGGCAATCTGCACCCCAACTTCATCTTCGACGGCCCCGAGGTGCCCGCGCAGGTCTGGGCGGCTGCCGACGAGCTTTTCCGTGCCGCGATCCGTCTCGGAGGAACGCTCACCGGCGAACATGGGATCGGGATGCTGAAGAGTCGCTGGCTCGCCGAAGAACTCGGGCAGGATCAGTGGGAACTGCAGCGGCAGATCAAAGCCGTGTTCGATCCGCTCGGCATCCTGAACCCGGGAAAGGTGTTCGACGGTGCCTGACATCCACGTGAGCGCCGCCGTCATCCATGACGAGACCGGGCGCGTGCTGGTCGTACGCAAGCAGGGCACCACGGCTTTCATGCAGCCCGGCGGCAAGCCCGAGTCCGGGGAGAACCCCGCCCAGACGCTCGCTCGCGAGCTCGACGAGGAACTCGGACTCCGGGTCGACGAGGGCACCCTCACGCCGCTCGGCCGGTTCATCTCGGCCGCGGCGAACGAACCCGGTCACCGTGTGATCGCCGACGCCTTCGCGCTCACGATCGCAGCGGATGCCGTCACCGTGCAGGCCGAGCTCGCCGAGCTGCGCTGGATCACACCGGGCGAGATCGGCACGCTCGAGCTCGCACCGCTGAGCCTCGAGCACCTGCTGCCGCTCGCCTGGCCCGACGCGCTCCCCCAGGGCGTGCCCGAGTAATCGAGCATGTCTGGGAAGTTGCGGGTGCTCCGGCCCGCGACCGACAGGTTCCCGGACACGCCTCCGGCGCGTGTCGGGGAAGATGCGGGTCAGAGCCTCCGCGACCCGCAAGTTTCCCGACATGCTCCGGGCTGCCGGGCCGCCGGGCTGCCGGGTTGCCGGGCCGCCGGTCCGGGCGGGGCAGCCTCAGAGGCCCTGCCAGGACGGCTTGTTCTCGAACGCGTGGCGGTAATAGTCGGCGAGCTGGAGCCGCGACGCGGCTGCCTCGTCGACGACGACGGTGACGTGCTCGTGCAGCTGGATCGCCGATCCGGGCAGAATCGCACTGACTGGCCCCTCGACCGCCTCGGCCACAGCCCGGGCCTTGCCCTCGCCGAACGCGAGAAGCACGAGGTGCCGCGCCCGCAGGATCGTGCCGAGCCCCTGCGTGATGCAGTGCATCGGCACGTCGTCGATCGAATCGAAGAAGCGGGCGTTGTCGGTGCGGGTCTGCTGCGTGAGCGTCTTCACCCGTGTGCGCGATGCGAATGACGACCCCGGTTCGTTGAACCCGATGTGTCCGTCCGTGCCGATGCCGAGAATCTGCAGGTCGACGCCGCCGGCCGCTTCGATCGCCGCCTCATAGTCGGCTCCGGCGTGCTCGACGCCGTCGATCGCCCCGTTGGGCGTCGAGATGCGAGCGGGGTCGAGACCGAGCGGTTCGACGACCTCGCGGGTGATCACGGAGCGATAGCTCTCGGGGTGGGCCGGGTCGATGCCGACGTACTCGTCGAGCGCGAACCCGCGCACCCTCGACACGTCGATTCCGGCGAGGCGCGAGTCCAGTGCCTGGTACACGGGCAGCGGGGTCGATCCGGTGGCGAGCCCGAGCACGGCATCCGGCTTCGCGGTGATCAGGTGCACGATCTCATCGGCCACCAGAGCGCCGGCAGCGGCGGCGTTCTCGACGATGACGACTTCAGCCATGGATGACGATCTCCTCTTCGGGGATGAGCGCTCCGACCAGCGCGGCGCCGAGGGCGGCCGCAGGGGAGCCGGAGGGAAGCAGTTCGATTCTTTCATCGAGGTGCAGCGAACGCAGGAACGGCGAGCCCGCAGCGTCGGCGATGAGTGCACTGCGGATGCCGTCGCCGAGACGTTCTCCGAGGGCGGTGAGCCCGCCGCCGATGACGACGGTCTCTACGTCGGCGCTGAGGACGAGGACGCGCACGGCCGCGGCGGCGCCGCGTGCGAGATCGGCGCGCAGCAGAAGCGCCTCGGTGTCTCCCTGGTCGGCGGCGTCGAAGATGTCGCGGACGGGCAGCGATCCGCGGCGCCCCCAGGCGCGCGCCAGTGCACCGCCGCCGCAGAGCGTCTCGATGCATCCGCGCTGCCCGCACGTGCACACGCGCCCGGCCGGATCCACGGAGATGTGGCCGACCTCGCCTGCTGTGCCGCGGGCTCCGCGCCAGAGTCCGGCTGCCGTCACGATGCCGGCGGCGACGCCGGTGCCGAGGTTGAGGTAGGCCATCGACGCGCCGGTGTCGGCACCACGGAGGGCTGCCGCCCCGAGTGCCGCAGCGTTGACGTCGTTCTCGAGAGCGACCGGAACGCCAAGCTCGGCGCGGGCGAGCCGGGCGAGTTCGAGTGATTCGACGCCGAGGTTGACGGCGTGCAGCACTCTGCCACTGGCCGCGTCGACGAGGCCGGGGATGCCGACGCCGACGCTGCGCACCTCGGCGAGGTCGAACTCCGCCTCGGACTGCAGCTCACGAACACCTTCGACGACGTCCGCGACGATCTCGTCGTCGCCGTGACCGGTCGTGCGGCGGATGCGGCCGACGATCTCGTCGTCGGCGGTGATGGCGACAGCATCCGTCTTGGTGCCGCCGATGTCCAGACCGATGCGGATCGAGCTGCTGCTCTTCGGGCGCCCCGGCGCCGCGGATCGCACTACGAGACCCCGAGTTGGCCGGAGAGCACCATGACCGCGGCTCCGCGCAGCACGATGTCGTCTTGGCGGGTGAGGCGGATCACGACGTCGTCGAAGACGCCCTCGAGCGTGCGGGCGCGCAGCGTCTCGGTGGCCGCGTCGATGAGCACACCGTCCAGCAGGTCGGAGGGACCGGAGAGCACGACCTCGGACAGATCCAGTGCGGTGACGATCGGTGCGACGGCGATCGCCATCCGCGCGCCCGCGTCGCGCAGGATCGCGTCGCGCTCGTCGGGACGGGCGCTGATCTCGTCGCGCAGTCGGGCGACGCTGAGCCATGCCTCCAGGCATCCGTCGCGCCCGCAGAAGCAGTGCGGCCCGCCGTCGGTTCCGACGACGACGTGGCCGATCTCCCCCGCGGCGAACCGGCTGCCCATCAGCGGCTGGCTGCCCGAGATGAGCCCGGCGCCGACGCCGAAGCCGATCTTGATGAGGATGAAGTCCGATCGAGCCTCACCGAACGTGTACTCGGCGAGCACGGCCGCATTGGCGTCGTTGCGCGCAACCACTGGCAGATCGAGGTCACGGCTGAGCTGTGCTTCGAGGGGAAAGTCCGTCCAGCCGAGGTTCGGCGAGTTGAGCACGAGCCCGTCGGGGCGGACCACCCCGGGCGTGCCGACGCCGACGCCGAGCAGCGAGGTCGTGGCGGCCGAGACGAGCGCGCGGCTCAGCTCGAGCATGGCCGCGTACGCGGCCGGTCCGTCGGACGGTGCCGGGCGGGCGACCTCGCGACGCTCGATCACCTCGCCGTCGATGCTGAGGACTGCTCCGCGGAAGACCTCGGCGTCTGAGAGATCGAGGCCGATGATCTGATGTCCGTGCCGGTCGATGTCGACGAGGATGGGGGGTTTCCCCGGGCCCACGGTCTCACGGATGCCGAGCTCGACGACGATGCCGTCGGCGATGAACTCCGCCACGAGGTCGGAGATCGTCACGCGGGTGAGTCCGGTCTCACGGGAGAGGTCAGCACGACTCATGGAGCCGGAGTGATACAGCGTCTGCAGCACGAGTGCTCTGTTGTGTCCGCGGGCGTGCTCGGGCAGCACCTTGGCGCGCGAGCGCAGGTGGCGAGCCGGCCCGAAGGCATGCGGCTCGACGCTGACGTATTCGGCGGCTGTCGCCTGCCGCGGCTCATCCGAATCGGACATGTTTGTTAGTACACCTTACGAACAGGGGTCTGCGCAAGTCTGAGACCGGCGACGAGCTCTTCGACGATCCGCTCGCGGTCGGCGACGCTCATGGGTTTCCCGGGTACGCCCGTTCGTCTCTGATCGGGTGTCGGGCCGTGAAGCTGACGATACTGCACGCCGGCACTCGCCAGACGCCGCAGGTGCACGGGAAGTCTGCGGAGGAAGTCATCGACGTCGCCCGGCTCTCCCCCGGCCCACAGCCGCTCGGCGATGGCGCTCAGGCGCGGGAACATCGCGTAGTCCACTCGGTCACGGGTCGGCAGGTGCTCGGTCCAGGTGTTCGCCTGTCCGCCGACGACTCCGTCCGGCAGGGTCAGGGAGTACGCGCGCTCGAGCGTCAGAGGCGGGCCGACGGGCACCGGTTCGTCGGCGGACTCGGACTGGCGGTAATCGAGATACACCTCCAGATCGGGGCAGCCGATGATCGGGATGCCGCGGCGCAGCGCCTCTGCCATCGCCAGCGGTCCGCGCCAGGCGAGGATCCGCACACCGTCGGGAACCTCTCCTTCGAGCACCTCGTCCCAGGCGAGGGGCGTGCGTCCGCGCGAGCGGACGTGCTCCACGAAATGGCGCGTGAACCAGGGCTGCACCGCGTGCGGCCCCGCGACGTCTGTCTGCTTCATCCATTCGGCCACTGCCGGGCTCTGCGCCCATTCGTCGACGGGAACCTCATCGCCACCGATGCCGATCCAGGGTGAGTCGAAGATCTCGCACAGGGCGTCGATCGCCGCGCGTCCGAACGCGAGCGCGTCGTCGGTGGGCGCCAGCACGCGGGGGTTCACGCCGAACCTCTCCCACGGCGCGGTGACGGGTTCTCCGGCATCCGTGTTGCCGAGTTCCGGATACGCGGCGAGCGCGGCCTGCACATGACCGGGCAGTTCGACCTCGGGCACGAGGGTGATGAACCGCTCGGCGGCGTAGTCCACGAGTGCGTGCAACTCTGCGGTCGCGTAGAAGCCCTCGTGCACGCCGGGTTCGACCGTGGCGAGCGGTCCGTGT
>JBQDFB010000029.1:12690-25123 GCA_052085045.1 Microbacteriaceae bacterium
GGTCGCGTAGAAGCCCTCGTGCACGCCGGGTTCGACCGTGGCGAGCGGTCCGTGTCCGCACTGAGTCGCCTCGCGGCGGGCGCCGATCTCGGTGAGCCGCGGATACCCGGGCACCTCGTACCGCCACCCCTGGTCGTCGGTGAGGTGCAGGTGCAGCACGTTCAGGTGGTGGGCGGCGAGCAGGTCGATGAGGCGGCGGATGTCGTCGGCCGGGCGGAAGTGCCGCGCGACGTCGAGCATCGCTCCGCGCCAGCCGTGCGCCGGCTCGCCATGCCAGGAACCGGCGGGGATGCACGCAGTTCCGCCGTCGGGCACCCCCTCGGGCGGGCAGAGCTGCACGAAGGTCATCGCGGCGCGGAAGACCCCGACGGGTGCGGCGCCGGTCAGCTCGACGCGGTCAGCGGTGACGTCGATGCGGAACGCTTCTTCGCCGCCGAGACCCTCGTCGATCCGCAGCACGATCTGCACGGCGTCAGTGGCGTCGCCGAGCCCCAGCTTCTCGCGCAGGATCGTCGCGGTGCCGGTCAGTGCCTCCGGTGCGGAGACCGCGGCGCCGCGCTGGAGCAGGAACGGCGGTGCCTGCTCATCGATCACGGCGTCGATGTGCGGCACCGTGGCGCGGTGCGGGGGCGGCGGCATCCGCAGCATCCGACCCGGCGTTGCCGACGTGACCTCGCCGTCTGCCACGACCGGGATGCCGTCGACGAGCACCTCCACGACGCGGAGCGCCGGTGCATGCGAACCGTCATGCGTCGCTGCGGCTGCGATCGACGGCGGATCGAAGAGCACGAGGTCGGCGGTCGCCCCTTCGCGGATCACGCCGCGCGGAGCGTCACCGCGGTCGAGACCGAGCCGTCGGGCAGGCGTCGCCGAGCGGAGCTGAACGACCTCCTCCAGGCTCAGCGCATCGGTCTCGAACGTTGTCACCTCCGGCAGATGGATCTGGCATCCACCCCGCTCAGCGATCACGCGGCCGAGCGCCTCGAGCTCCGAAGCGAATGCCTCCGCTTCCAGAGTGTCAGTCAGTCGGCCGGACATGCCGAAGGCCCCAGCATCCAGCGCTGCCCCGAGCAGCGCGCACATGCGCTCGAGCTCGTCGGGCGTCGCCGGTCGGGTCTCGTGCCCGATGACCATCTCCCGCAGGTTCTCCAGCGGCACGAGGGCGGCAACGTTCACCGTTGTCGCGGCGTCGGTCGCAGTGAGCAGATCGTCCTGCCCGATGACCTCGGTGGTCACCCCTTGCCGAAGTTTCGCCTGCGTGTCCGCGGTCCGCGAGGCGAGGGCGCTGCGCGCGTGCATGTCGATGAATCCAGGCGCGAGCACGAGCCCGTGCGCATCGATCTCGACAGCTCCCGGCGGGACGTCCAGCGTGCGCTCGTCGTCCGAGTCGATGATCGCAACGACCAGAGCCCCCTCGACGGCGACGTCGGCACGGTATCGGTCTCTGCCGGTGCCATCGAGGACCGTCGCGTCGCGGTAGATGCGCACACGACCGGCCGATGCCTGCTCCGCGCTCAGAAGCATGTCGATTCCGTAATTAGTAGAGGCATCTAACAAGGTTACTAGGCTGACGGCTCGGCCGATGGGCTGTTCTCCCCATCGGGGATACCGCACGCAATGTGCTTGACTAGGTCACCGACCGGAGAATCGCACTGCATTTTTGCGGTGCCATCACAGAGGAAATCACACATGAACCGTCGTATCGCAGCATTCGCCATCGCCAGCGTCGCCGTCCTCGGCCTCACCGCCTGCTCGGGGGGAGCAGCAGAAGAGCCCACCGACAACGCCGCCGACTCGGCTGAGGCTCCGGCAGAGGAGACCAACACCGACCAGTCCGTCGAAGACGCGTGCGGCATCGTCGTTCCCCAGCTGCAGGAGGCGAGCAACGCCGCCACTGACATCGACACGTCGGGTGAGGCCGACCCGCAGGCCACCGTCGACCAGTTCAACAAGGTCGTCGATGCCTTCGGTGAGGCAGCGGACAGCGTCTCCAACGCCGAGGTCAAGGATGCGACCACCGCCGTCTACGAAGACTTCGTCGCCCTCAGCGACGTGCTGAACAAGGTGCTGGTCGAGGAGGACCTCGACGCGGCGTCCGACATGAGCACCATCACCAGCGACATGACGGAGTCGGCCACGGCGCTGCAGGAGCTCTGCAGCTGACACGCAGCCGCAGCGAATGCCCCGGGATCATCGGATTCCGGGGCATTCGTGCGTTTGAGGAACCGTTGCCTCCTCGTTATCTTCAGGCCCGTATGATAGAAGGACGTGTCACGTTGATACCACGGGGGGTGAAATCGTGACTGACATCCTTGACGCACCCAGTGCCGACGCCGAGCAGACCACGGCAATCACTGAGGCGACGCCATTGAGCGATGACTCCAGGCCGCTCGAGTGGGCGCCCCGCGAGCCCGCGCCGAAGAAGCACCGCACCGGCCTCTGGGTCGGAATCGGTGTCGGCGCGCTGGCAATCGCGGCGGGTGCAGCATCCATGATCCTGATCGCTCCGGGTACGACCATCGCGGGCGTTCCGGTCGGCGGGCTCACCCCTGGGGCTGCCGCAGATGTCGTCAACGAGCGACTCGCCGACGTTCAGATCAATCTCACCGGCGCCGAGGGACAGGCCTCCGTCACGGGTGGCGAGCTCGGCGCGACAGTCGACGCACAGGCACTCGCCGAACAGGCCTTCGCCGAGCACCCGATGTGGAACGTCGGTTCTTGGATGCCCGAGCCCACCTCCGGCGGGATCGCCCTCGACCCCGCGGTGGCGCACGACGTCCTGCGCGATCTGGTGCCCGCCAGCTACGTGGATGCCGTCGATGCCGCCGTCGTCTTCGATGCAGACGCGGCCAGTTACACGACCACGGCTGCCGAGCCGGGCTCCGGGGTCGACCTCGATGGACTCACCGGCGCGATCACCTCGGCCCTGGCCGACGGCGATGCTGCCATCGAGTTCTCCGGCGAGCCCGCCGTGGCTCCTCCCGCCGTGAGCGACGAAGACGCCGCGGGCGTCGCCGACGAACTGAATACGATGCTCGGCACGATCGGCTTCTACGTCGGCGAAGAGCGCACCGTACCGGTCAAGCCCGAGGTCGCCGCGACCTGGCTCGATGTCGTGGACGAAGACGGCGAGCTGCGCATCGTGGCCGACCAAGATGCGATCCAGGCGACCGTCGACAAACTGCCCTCCGTGGTCGAGCGCGAGCCGGTGGCCCAGGAGGCCATCGTCAACGCGAACGGCACCGTGCTCGACGAGATCACCGCCGGTGTCAGCGGACGCACGCTCGGAGACACCGATACTGTGGCATCGAACTTCGCCGAGCAGCTCGAGGCTGGGAACGCCGTCCAGCCGCTCGATGTCACCGAGGTGCCCTTCGAGAGCACGTCGCTCGTGCGCGAGATCGACATCAACCTCGCCACGCAGACGGTGTCCGCGATCGAGAACGGCTCCGTCGTCAACTCGTGGAGCGTGTCGTCTGGCGCTGGAGAGTTCGCGACGCACACCGGCTCGTTCCAGATCGGGTGGAAGACCTCGAGCCAGAACATGGGCAACGAAGACCTCACCCAGGCGCCCAACTACTTCCAGCCCGACGTGCCGTGGGTCATGTACTTCAACGGCGACGAAGCGCTGCACGGCGTCTACTGGCACAGCAACTGGGGCACGCCGATGAGCCACGGCTGCGTGGGCATGCCGATCCCCGCCGCCGAGTGGCTGTACCACTGGTCGCCCGAGGGCGTCACGGTCAACGTCCACTACTGACCCCGCGCCGGGCTGACGCCCGCTCGCGCTGCAATGTTCGGCAGGCGCTGCACATCTCGATGCAGCGCCTGCCGATTTGTATAGCGCGAGCGGCGGCGCTCGCTCCAGAAACGCGAAAGGGCCGGATGCTTGCCAGCATCCGGCCCTTTCGCGACTCAGCGCTCAGAGCGCGTCGATGATCCCGTTCAGCGTCTGCGACGGGCGCATGACCTTCGCCACCTTGTCGACGTCGGGGCGGTAGTAGCCGCCGATGTCGGCCGAGGCGCCCTGCGCCCCGTTGAGCTCAGCGACGATCTCCTGCTCCTTGGCCGTCAGATCGGCGGCGATCGGCCCGAAGGCGGCCGCGAGCTCGGCATCCTTCGACTGCGCTGCCAGCTCCTGCGCCCAGTACAGCCCCAGGTAGAAGTGGCTGCCGCGGTTGTCAGTCGTGCCGAGCTTGCGCCCGGGCGAGCGGTCATCTTCGAGGAAGGTTCCGGTCGCAGCATCCAGGGTCTCGGCGAGGACGCGCGCCTTCTCGTTGCCGGTGCGATCGGCGAAGTGCTCGAGTGAGGCCGCGAGCGCGAAGAACTCGCCGAGCGAGTCCCAGCGCAGGTAGTTCTCCTCGACGAGCTGCTGCACGTGCTTCGGCGCTGAGCCGCCGGCACCGGTCTCGAACAGTCCGCCGCCGGCCAGCAGCGGCACGATCGAGAGCATCTTCGCCGACGTGCCGACCTCGAGGATCGGGAACAGGTCGGTGAGATAGTCGCGCAGCACGTTGCCGGTGACCGAGATGGTGTCGAGGCCGTGGCGCATGCGGGCCAGCGTGTAGCGCGTCGCCTCGTCGGGCGGGAGGATCGAGATCTGCGCGCCGTCCGTGTCGAGCGTTGCGAGAGCCTGGTGCACCTTGGCGATCAGCTGCGCGTCGTGCGCACGGTTCAGGTCGAGCCAGAACACGGCGGGCGATCCGGTCGCCTGCGCGCGGGAGACGGCGAGGCGCACCCAGTCCATGATCGGGATGTGCTTGGTCTGCGTGGCACGCCAGATGTCGCCGGCGCCGACATTGTGCTCGATGACGACCGTTCCCTGGCCGTCGATGACCTCGACGCGACCTGCCGAGGCGATCTCGAAGGTCTTGTCATGGCTGCCATACTCCTCGGCTGCCTGCGCCATGAGCCCGACGTTCGGAACGGTGCCGATGGTCGCGGGGTTGAGCGGTCCGTTCGCGATGACATCGTCGATCACTGCCTGGTAGACGCCGGCGTACGACGAGTCGGGGATCACTGCGAGCGTGTCGGCCTCACCGCCGTCGAAGCCCCACATCCGGCCGCCGTTGCGGACGAGTGCGGGCATCGAAGCATCCACGATGACGTCGGAGGGCACGTGCAGGTTCGTGATGCCCTTGTCGGAGTTCGTGTACGACAGGCGGGGACCGTTCTCGATCCTCGCGGCGAACTCGTCGGCGATCTCCTTGCCGCCATCGATGCTCGACAGGCCGGTGAGGATCGAGCCGAGACCGTCGTTGGCGCTGAGACCGGCCGCGGCGAGCTGGTCGCCGAACCGGGCGAAGACATCGGCGAAGAACGCCTTGACGACGTGACCGAAGATGATCGGGTCGGAGACCTTCATCATCGTGGCCTTCAGGTGCACCGAGTACAGCACGTCGTCGTTCTTCGCGGTCTCGAGCGTCTCGGCGAGGAACGCGTCGAGGGCGGATGCCGACAGGAACGTCGCATCGATGATCTCGCGCGGCAGCACCTTGAGGTTGTCCTTCAGTACGGTGACGGTGCCGTCCTCGGCGGTGTGCCGGATGGTGAGGACGTCGTCGTGCGCGGCGATCCAGCTCTTCTCGTTGTGCTTGAAGTCGTCGTGGCCCATGGTCGCGACGCGGGTCTTCGAGCCCTCGGGGAACGGCTTGTTCGTGTGCGGGTGCTTCTTGGCGTAGTTCTTCACCGCCAGCGGAGCGCGTCGGTCGCTGTTGCCCTCGCGCAGCACCGGGTTCACCGCCGACCCCTTGATGCGGTCGTAGCGGGCGCGGATGTCCTTCTCCTCGAGAGAGGAGGGCTCGTCGGGGAAGTTCGGGAGGTCGTATCCCTGCCCCTGCAGCTCGGCGATGGCGGCCTTGAGCTGCGGGATGGATGCCGAGATGTTCGGCAGCTTGATGATGTTGGCCTCGGGGAGCGTGGCCAGCCCCCCGAGTTCGGCGAGTGCGTCGGACACCTCCTGCTCGGCGCTCAGCCGCTGCGGGAAGGCGGCGAGGATGCGCCCCGCGAGCGAGATGTCGCGCGTCTCGATCTCGATTCCGGCCTGGCCCGCGTAGGCCTGCACGATCGGGAGGAGCGATGCTGTGGCGAGAGCCGGTGCCTCGTCCGTGTAGGTGTAGATGATGGCGTCGTCGGTCACCGGGAGATTCTCCGTTCACGAGTCAAATTTGTCTCGATACCAAGATACCTGAGTGGCCTTGTCCACGTTCTCGATATCTTTCCGCACGCAGCGTCTCGGAGAGGTTACCCTGGGCATATGACTGAACTGCGCGTGGTCGAACTCTCCGCTGCGACGATCGTCGCGGTCAACAACCTGTCACTGAAGCCGGGGCAGGAGCAGTTTCTTGCGCCGGTGTCGTACGGGATCGCCGCCACGGTGATCAATCCCCAGACGTCGTGGCAGCGCGTCGTGCTCGACCGCAACGAGGTCGTGGGCTTCGTCAGCGCGAACTTCGACACCGATGCGCCAGAGGAGCACTTCCGTTCGGTGCTGTGGCGCATCAACGTCGATGCCGACGATCAGGGGCGCGGCATCGGCCGCTTCGCGGTCGACGCGCTGATCGACGAGGCCCGCCAGCGCGAGATGAACCACGTTGACGTCATCTACGAGGCCGGCGACGCCGGCCCTGCCGCATTCTTCGAGCGGGTCGGCTTCACTCAGGTCGGCGAAACCGAGTACGGCGAGGTCATCGCCTCGATTCGGGTCGCCCCCTAGTACCGGCGGCGGGGTCTCGGATCCCCTCCCCCACCGAGGCTCCGTCGCCTTCCCACGCACGGCACGCTGTTCGCCGGTTACCCCTGCTGCTCGGGCGGTTCGTCCTTGTCTGACTTGCGCCGCGCCGACCACGCCGCGATGGCGGATGCTGCCGCTCCCGCCGCTTTGTCGATCGCTTCGGCCGACCGGCTGAGCACCTCGTGCGCGCTGTCCTGCCAGGCGGGCGAGGCGTTCGGGTCACGACCGGCCGCACGTTCCTTCGCGGTGTGCTCGGCGACGTCGAACGCGCGCTCGAGATGGGCCACGGCATCCCGATACGCGGCGTACTCCTGCGGCGTGATGCCTGCCGTCGACGCGGGCCGCAGATCGCGCGCGTCACGCGCCGCGGCGAGGAAAGCCGCCATCGCCGGATCTTTGCCGTCGCTCATGACGGGGTACGCGATGAGCTTCGCCGGGTCGGTCTCGTAGTCCATCCACCGCGCGGTGACCGCGTCGTGCGCACGGTGCAAGCGGGCGACCGGGTAGCTCTCGGGCCGGGATGCCGGCGGCACCTCTGCCTGCGCCACGCTGACCTGCACGCGCCGCGCACGAACGTCGGCAGACGCAGCCTTGGCGTTCTGCTCAGCCTGTTTCAACGCCCGGCGCGCACTCGCGACCTCGGCGCTCGATGCACGGGATGCCGTGCGATCGGCGACCAGTCGGGCGTGATCGGCGCGCGCGAGCTTCACGGCCCGCCGGTGCTCGCCGACCTGGCGCTGGGCTTCGCGCAGGTCGTCTCGTGCAGCATCCAGCGCCAGCCGGCGCCCGTTCCGTCTGCTGCTGCGGCGCACGCCGACGGTGGTGACGGCACCGACTCCGACCGCGGTCGGAGCGATCCACCACCATTCAGCGGCCAGCATCCAGAACGGATCCACGTTTCGATGGTATCGGTGCCTAGACCAGCGTCTCCTGCCACGCCGCATGCAGTTGCGCGAACTTGCCCGTGCCCTTGATGAGCGCGGCGGGGGTGTCGTCCTCGATGATCTCGCCGTGCTCCATCACGAGCACGCGGTCAGCGATCGCCACCGTCGACAGCCGGTGCGCGATGATGATCGCCGTCCGGTCGGACAGCAGCGTCTGCAGCGCGTCCTGGATGAGCCGTTCCGACGGGATGTCGAGCGATGCCGTGGCCTCATCGAGGATCAGCACCGCAGGATCGGCGAGGAAGGCCCGCGCGAACGAGATCAGTTGACGCTGCCCCGCCGACACGCGACCGCCGCGCTTGTTCACGTCGGAGTTGTAGCCGTCGGGCAGCGCCTCGATGAACTCGTCGGCGCCGACCGCGCGTGCGGCCGCCCGGATCTCGTCGAGCGTGGCATCGGGCTTGCCGAGCGCGATGTTGTCGGCGACGGTCCCGCTGAACAGATAGGCCTCCTGCGTGACCATGACGATCGCGCGGCGCAGATCCTTCGGATGCAGCGAACGCAGGTCCACCCCGTCGAGGGTGACGCTGCCCGCCGAGGGGTCGTAGAACCGTGAGATCAGCTTCGCCAACGTGGACTTGCCCGCACCGGTGGTGCCCACCAGGGCGATCGTCTGCCCCGCGGGGATGTCGAGCGTGAAGTTCGGCAGGATCGTCTTCTCCCCCGAGTAGCCGAAAGTGACCTCGTCGAAGCGCACGTGCCCGCGCGACTCCCACAGGTCGACCGGCTTCTCGGGGTCGGGGACGGTCGGCTCCTCCTCCAGTACGCCTGACACCTTCTCCAGCGCGGCGGTGGCCGACTGGTACGAGTTCAGGAACATCGCGATCTCCTGCATGGGCGCGAAGAAGTTGCGCACGTACAGCACGGCAGACAGCAGCACGCCGACCGTCAGCGCGCCATCGGCGACCCGGATGCCGCCCCACAGCACGACGAGCCCGAGCGTGAGCGCCGCGACCGACATCAGCCCGGGTTCGAACGTGCCGAACAGCAGCATCGACCGGCGGTTCACATCGCGGTACTCACCGGCGACCTTCTGGAAGGCGGCGTTGTTGCGCGGCTCCTTGCGGAACGCCTTGACGGCGCGGATGCCGGTCATCGTCTCGACGAACTGCACGATCACCCTGGCGCTGATCACGCGCGATTCGCGGAAGATGACCTGCGACCGCGAGTAGAACCAGCGCATCAGCAGGAACAGCGGGATGCCGGCGAGCAGCAGGATGAGACCGGACTGCCAGTCCCACACGATCAGGGCGACGAACGTGAACGCGCCGAAGAGCACGCCGGAGACGAGGTTGTTCAGCCCGCCGTCGAGCAACTCGCGGATCGAGTCGAGGTCGCTGGTCTGGCGCGAGATGATCCGGCCCGACGTGTACGTCTCGTGGAACTCGAGGCTCAGCCGCTGCGTGTGCAGGAAGATGCGCTTTCGGAGGTCGATGAGGATCGCCTGGGTGATGCGCGCGGCGACCACGACGTACCAGCCGATCAGAGCCGCCGCGGCAGCCCCCGCGAACAGGTAGATGGACCCGATCGCGAACGTCGGCATCCAGTTCGCGTTCTCGAGCACCTGGGGCAGAGCCCAGTCGAGGCCGATGCTGATGAGGATCGGGCCGGCGACCTGCCCGGCCGTCGAGAGGACGAGGACGACGGCGGCGAGCACGATCTGCAGGCGCAGCGGCGACACGAGCGAGCCGAGCAGCCGCAGCGAGCGCTGGCGGATCGCCCGGCTCTCCTCACGGGTGTAGGTCGAGCGGTCCTCGTCCTGGGTTCCGGTCAAAACCGTGCTCATGCCTGCACCTCCTCTTCTTCGTTCTGCGTATCCGTGCGGCCCCGACCGGATGCCGTGGCGGCAGCCTCCCCGGCAGCCTCCCCGGCAGCCTCCAGGCTCTCGTCGGTGATGATCGGGATCGCGCCGGTCTGCGCGGCCTCCTCGGCCTCGAGACTGGAGATCACGTGGCGGTAGTGCGTGCTCGTACGCAGCAGCTCGGAGTGGGTGCCGACGGCGGTGACCCGCCCGCGCTCGAGCAGGGCGACGCGATCGGCGAGCGCCACGGTCGACGGGCGATGCGCGACGATCAGCGCGGTCGTCTCGGCGAGGACGTGCCGCAGCGCCTCTTCGACGAGCGCCTCGGTGTCGACGTCCAGCGCTGAGAGCGGGTCGTCCAGGACCAGCACCTTAGGCGCCGCCGCGACCGCACGTGCGAGAGCGAGGCGCTGGCGCTGGCCTCCCGAGAGGCTGAGCCCCTCCTCGCCGATGACGGTCTCCACGCCCTCGGGCAGTTCGTCGACGAAGCCGGCCTGGGCGACGTCGAGCGCTTCACGCAGAGTGCGCTCCCCCTCGTCGCTGTGGACGTCGAGCTCGGCACGGCCCAGCAATACGTTCTCGCGCACGGATGCGGAGAACAGCGTGGCGTCCTCGAACGCCATCGCGACGTGCCGGCGCAGTTCGACCAGGGACAGGTCGCGCACATCGACGCCGTCGAGAGTGACGCGGCCACCGGTAACGTCGTACAGGCGCGTGGGAAGGGTCGTCAGCGTGGTCTTGCCGCTGCCGGTGAGACCGACCAGCGCCATCGTCTCGCCGGGGCGCAGCACGAGATCGATGCCGTCGAGCAGGTCGCGCTCGGCGGCACCGGCATCCTGATAGCGGAAGTGCGCGCTCTCAAAAGCGAGCTCACCGCGGGGCTCAGCGATCTGCATGGGGCTCTCGGGGTCGGTGATGCTGTTGGTCTCGGCGAAGATGTCGAACACGCGGTCGGTCGCCGTGCGGGCATCCAGCATGAACGAGAACAGGAATCCGATCGATTCGATCGGCCAGCGCAGCACCGTCGCCATGGCGAAGAACGCGAACAGCTCCGGGAGCTGAATGGCCCCCTGCGAGATCAGCCAGATGCCCGACATCAGACTGACGCCGAATGCGATCTGCGGCATCAGATCGAGGAAGAACCACAGGCCGCCGACCGAGCGGGCCTTGCTCATCTCGGTCTCGCGCAGCGTCTCGGCCTGGCCGGAGAAGCGGTTCAGGGCGTGCTTGCCCCGACCGAAAGCCTTGAGCACACGGATGCCGTGCACGCTCTCCTCGACGCTCGTCGCGAGGTCGCCGGTCTGGTCCTGACTGCGCCGGGTGAGCACGCCGTAGCGCTTCTCGAACAGGTACCCGCGGATCCACATCGGAATGCCGGTGACGAGGAAGATCGCCCCCAGCAGCCAGTGCCAGCGGAACAGCAGCACCGACCCGATGATGATGGTGAGGATGTTCACGACGAGCAGGATCATGCCGAACGACAGCCAGCGGCGGATGAGGCCGATGTCCTGCATCATGCGGCTGAGGAGCTGCCCGGACTGCCAGCGGTCATGGAAGGCGACCGGAAGCGTCTGCAGGCGCGAGTACAGCTGCGTGCGCATCTGGTACTCGACCTCGGTCGCGGGCTTGAGGATGAACCAGCGGCGCAGCCACACCATGATCGCCTCGCCGAGGCCGAGGGCGAGCACCATGGCGGCGCCACCGACGATGATCGCGATGTTCGCGGAGCTGTCGAGGCCGCGGACGATCTCTTCGAGGACGATCGGGATCATCAGGGCGATGACCGCGGCGGCGAGCGCGCTGGCCGCGCCGCCGGCGAACCGCCAGACGACCGGCTTGACGAAGGGGGCGAGGCGCCAGAGGGCCGCGGGAGTGGAAAGCGAAGCAGACCTGGTGGGCAGAGACGACGAGGAAGACATGACTCTCAGACGAGTTGTGAAGCGGAGATGAAGGTTGTGAAACGGGCGTCGACGAGCGGATCGCGGTGCCCGGACTGCGTGCGAGCGGCGGAATCAGCCGCGCAGGAACTCCAGGTTCGAGCCAGGAGTGGTGATCTGCGCGATGGCGATCGAAATCATGGTGTCCTCCTCAGGCCCGAAGCTTCACACCGGTCGGCGCGACAGCCTTCCAGCCTAAGACGGTGAACCAGCTGAGCACAAGAACTTATTCCCGCGGAGGCGCGCGGGGTGCCTGTTCAGGCGGCGCGCTCGCGGGCGAGCAGCGACTCCTTCACGTCGAGCCCCCACGCGAAGCCGCCGAGCGACCCGTCAGAACGCAGCACACGATGGCAGGGGACGAACAGCGCCGGCGCGTTGCGCGCGCAGATGGATGCTGCCGCTCGCACCGCACGCGGATTGCCGAGTTCGGCGGCGAAGGACGTGTACGTCAGCGGGTCACCCGGGGTGATGTGGCGCAGCGCCTTCCAGCCGGTGCGCTGCAGGTCGGTGCCCGACTGCCGCACGGCGACCGTGTCGATGGCTGTGAGATCGCCGTCGTAGTAGGCGTGGACGGCGGCCGCGGCATCCGTCTTCCCCCCGCGGATCTCGGTGGGCCGGATCTCGGCGAGCCACCCTGAGGCGGACAGTCGCGCGATGATCGCGTCGCGGTCGGCGGTCCATCCCGAGGC
Source organism: Microbacteriaceae bacterium (assembly GCA_052085045.1). Classification (GTDB taxonomy): domain Bacteria; phylum Actinomycetota; class Actinomycetes; order Actinomycetales; family Microbacteriaceae; genus Microbacterium. The sequence goes on from JBQDFB010000029.1 coordinate 24,795, forward strand.
GAGCACGCGCTGGTCGTCGTCGACGAGCAGGGTGAACGGGCCGTCGGCGGTGTCGATGGTCTGGATGAGCGCGGTCATGAGAGCTCCTTGCTCGAGGTCTTGGCGGTTCGGACGGGCGCTGCGCGCCACAGGTGTGCGGTGAGATAGCTGCGCCAGGGGGCGATGCGCTCGGACCACGCGGTCAGGGCGCGCGGGTCGCCTGGGAGGCCGGATGCTGCGGCTCCTGCCCGGACGGCGACATCACCGGGCAGGAACACGTCGGGGTCGCCGAGTACGCGCATGCGCACGTAGTCGGCTGTCCACGGTCCGATGCCGGGCATGGCCAGCAG
>JBQDFB010000030.1:0-24116 GCA_052085045.1 Microbacteriaceae bacterium
CAGCTCGCGTCGCGCAGCGGCGTCGCGCAGCCAAATATCGCCGCTTATGAGTCTGGGCGGCGGAAACCGTCGGCGGCAATGATCGACAGACTGCAGTCGGCCATGCGCCCTTTGCCGCACGAGGCGCTCGAACAGCATCGCGACGAACTCAAAGAGCTCGCCGCGAAGTACGGTCTGAACAACGTGCGTGTGTTCGGCTCCGCCGGGCAGGGGGCGGACACCACGCAGAGCGACCTCGATATCCTTGTCACCCGCTCGCCGAACGTCGGATTGCTGACGATCGCCGAGTTCACCATCGCCGCCGAACAGCTGCTCGGCGTTTCGGTCGACGTGGTCACAGACGGAGGGCTCCCTGCTGATCATCCGATCCTCCGGTCAGCGGTGGCCGCGTGAGCGATAGGGATCAACGGTCGCTGCGTGAGATCGTGCGGTTGTGCGACAACGGCGCGCGACTCGTCGGTCGAGGCCGCGAGTGGTACGTCTCGGACGATCTCAATACGCCGGGGCTTGCGGCCGAATCGATCATCATCAAGATCGGTGAGAACGTCGCGCGGTTGAGTGATGAGATGATCGACGCGAACCCTCAGGTGCCGTGGTCGAGCATCAAACGCATGCGCGATCGGCTCGCGCATCACTACGAGGCGACAGATTACGACGCGGTGTGGGCCACCCTCAACGTCGATCTTCCCCGCGTGCGTGAGGTGATCGCATCCCTCCTCGCCGAAGCGGCCGAAATTTGACCACAGATCTGTATCGCCGGGCGCCAACTGGCGCTCAGGTCGCGATGTCTGCCGCTCTGGGCGCCGGATAGCGGCGAGAAGTGCGACCTGAACACCGGGTGGCCGGGACCGGGCCCGGGCCGGGGCCGAGACCGGCCCGGGCCGGTCACGACCGCGCGCGCTCAGGCGATGTCGGCCACGGGGGCCGACGCGGCAGGAGCGTCGACGGTCAGCCCGTAGACCGTCTCGAGCGCGGCGACGAACTCCGCGCCGCGTCCGTCTGCGGCGAGCTCGTGCGCGCGTGTCGTCGGGGTGTGGGTGAGCACACCGGCGAGGTGGCGCATCGCCTGCTCGACCCGGCCATCCTCGTCTCCGCGGGAGCGGGCGCGTTCGATCTCGGCTTCCATGAGGGTGAAGATGTGCGAGCGGAAGGCGACGACGGCGGGCGTGACGATCTGCCGGTCGCCGACGACGTTGAAGGTGTCTGCGGCGTCGCGCACCACCGAGCGGGCGGCATCCGTCGCCTGCAGCTCGTCGAGCGGCGCGTGCAGGCGGATCGTCTCGAGGTCGAGCAGTGCGACGCCCTCGAGAGTCGCGACGGCGGGATCGACGTTGCGCGGCATCCCGAGGTCGATCACGAGCTGCGAGGTGATCGCTCCCATCGGGCAGCCGGCGGCGACCGCCGCGGTCGGGGCTTGGAGGTGCTCCGGGCCGAGCACGGGATCCTCGGCGGCGTTCGTGCAGGTGATCAGCAGGGTCGAGCCCGTCGCGACGCCGGCGTAATCGGCATCTGAGACGGCCGCGATGCCGTGCTTCTTCGCGAACAGTTCGGCGCGGCCGGAGGGCGAGTAGACCGAGATGTCGACGGCACCGCGCTCGCGGAGCGTGGCGAGCGTGACCGCGGCGTAGGCGCCGGTGCCGACCAGCAGCACACGCTCGGCGGACCAGTCCGCGATGCGGCTGTCGGCGAGTTCGAGCGAGAGGCGCACGAGCGAGCGGCCTGCGCGCCCGAGCGCGGTGACGTTCTTGACCTTGCGCTGCGCCTGGCTTGCTCGCTGGAACAACCGCTCGAGTTCGGCGGAGGTGGTGCCGTCCTTGCGGGCAGCGGTCAATGCGCGGCGCACCTGCCCGGCGATCTCGCCCTCACCGGGCACGACGGATTCCAAACCGGATGCCACGGCGAACAGGTGCTCGGCGACGCGGCGCCCGGAGTGCACCGTGTACGCGCCGTCGAGGTCGGCGGCGGGGATGCCGGTGGACTGCTCGATCGCTTCGAGCACCGCTTCGACGCCCACGGCGCCCGCCGCGGTGACCGGTTCATCGACCTCCACGTAGGCCTCGAAACGGTTGCAGGTGGCGAGCACGATGGCCCCCTGCACGCACGTCGTGAGGCGCAGCAGATTCGGCGCGACGTCGTCAGGGGTGCGGCTCAGTCGTTCGAGCATGTGGAAGGAGGCGGTCTTGTGACTCGCCGTCACGCACAGCAGCACGTCAGTAATCATACGCGCCCTCGCACAGAGCACGCTGACAGCTGGTTCCTGAGGTGCGGATGGGAGGATGGACTCATGCCCTCTTCGAACGCCCCGCTGCTGCGCGCACTCGCCGGTGACCGCCCGGACCGAACCCCGGTCTGGTTCATGCGGCAAGCAGGACGCTCACTCCCCGAATACCGCGAGCTGCGCGTCGGCACGCGGATGCTGGATGCCTGTCTCACCCCGGATCTCGCCGCCGAGATCACGCTGCAGCCGGTGCGTCGGCACGGGGTGGATGCGGCGGTGTTCTTCAGCGACATCGTCATCCCGTTGCGGCTGGCCGGCGTCGATGTCGTGATCGAGCCGGGCCGCGGCCCGGTCTTCGCCGACCCGGTGCGCACCCGCGCCGATGTCGACCGCATCACCGCGATCGACCCGGAGGGCCTGGACACCACCGCCATTGCGGATGCTGTGCGCATCGTCACCGCAGAACTGGGCGAGACGCCGCTTATCGGCTTCGCCGGGGCGCCGTTCACGCTCGCCGCGTACCTCGTCGAGGGCGGCCCGTCGAAGGAGCACCTGCGCGCTCGCGCCATGATGCACACCGATCCTGACGCGTGGAACCGCCTCGCCGGCTGGCTCTCGCGTGTCTCTCGGCGCTTCCTCGAAGCGCAGCGCGACGCGGGTGCTGCGACCGTGCAGCTGTTCGACTCGTGGGCAGGTTCCCTGAACCCGGCCGACTACCGCACCCATGTCGCGCCGCATTCAAAGGCTGCGGTCACCGACCTCGGTGTGCCCGTCATCCACTTCGGCGTCGGCACCGGACCGTTCCTGGCAGATATGCGCCTGGATGGTGCGGCATCCGCCGTCGGCGTCGACTGGCGCCAGCCGCTCGACGAGGCAGCCGGCATTCTCGGATCGGACGTCACCGTGCAGGGCAACATCGACCCGGCGATGCTCCAGGCGCCGTGGCCGGTGCTCGAAGCGCACGTCCGCGACGTCATCGAACGTGGGCGGGCGGCCCGCGCGCACATCCTCAACCTCGGCCACGGCGTCCCGCCCGAGACCGACCCCGACCAGCTCACCCGAATCGTCGAGCTGGCACACTCCGTTTGATATGACAGCATGACATCAATATTCTTGATGCTATGCTGTCAGAATGCGCACGACGGTAACTTTGGATGCTGATACAGAGGCGGCTGTGCGACGTTTGATGACGCAGCGCGGAGTGTCCTTCAAGCGTGCGCTCAACGACGCGATCCGCGCTGGCACGGTGCCCGTGCGCAGCGAGCAGCAGTCGTACACGCAGGTGCGAGACCTCGGCGTCATGAGCGTCGACCTCACGCACGCACTGCGATTGGCCGCTGATCTGGAGGACGAAGAGCTCGCGCGTCGCCTGCAGGTCGGCCGATGAGGCTCGTCGACGCCAACGTGCTGCTGTACGCGGTGAACGAGACCTCACCCCATCATGAGGCATCCGTCGGCTGGCTCGACGACGCTCTGGACGGCAACGACGATGTGGGGTTCAGCTGGAACGCGCTGCTGGCGTTCGTTCGGATCGTGACGAACTCACGAATCCTGCCGCGCCCACTTTCAGCCGAGGACGCCATAGCGCAGGTGCACGATTGGCTCGCGGCTCCGAGCGCCCATGTACTGCAGCCGGGCGAGCGGCACGCGATGATTCTCGAACGTCTGCTCGTCGCTTCGGGGTCAGCCGGGAATCTCGTGAACGACGCTCACCTCGCCGCTCTGGCGATCGAGCACCGTGCCGGGGTCGTGAGCTTCGATGCCGACTTCGCGCGGTTCGAGGGAGTGCGGGCGAAGCGACCGGATGAACTGCGGAAACGCCCCCGTGATGGCGAATCGAGGGCGAACAGATGAGCGCCGACAGCACCGCCGAACTCGCCGCCGCGGCAGCACAGCGGCACGTCGTGATCATCGGTGGCGGCATCGGCGGACTCGTCGCCGCCCGCGAGTGCGCCAAGGTGGGCATGCGCGTCACACTGCTCGAGGCAGAGGATGTGCTCGGCGGCGCCATCCGCAGCACCGACCTTGACGGCGTGACCGTGGATGCCGGTGCGGAGTCGTACGCGACCCGCGGCGGTCATGTGCGCGAGCTGATCGGCGAGCTCGGCCTCGCAGACCGCATCGTGACGCCGAATGCCGCTGGTGCCTGGCTCGTCGGCGCTGCGGGTGCGAATGCTGCGCCGCTCCCCACCGGTGGACTGCTCGGCATCCCGGCCAACCCGTTCGCCGACGACGTGCGCCGCATCATCGGCTGGCGCGGCGCCTGGCGCGCGTACGTCGACCGGCTGCGCCCGCCGTTGACGATCGGGCAGGAGCGCAGCCTCGGCACGCTGGTCGCCAAGCGCATGGGGGCGAAAGTTCGCGACCTGCTCGTTGCTCCGGTCACCGCCGGGGTCTACTCGGCGAACCCCGACGACGTCGATACCGAGGTCGCAGCGCCCGGACTGAACGAAGCACTCACGCGCACCGGATCGCTCTCCGGTGGCGTGGCGCAGCTGCTCGCCGCCCGGGCCGACCGCGCATCGAAGGCGCCCGGTTCCGCCGTCGAAGGCATCGCCGGCGGCATGAGCGGACTCGTCGACGCGCTCGCCGCCGACCTGGCAGAACTCGGTGCGGTCGTTCGCACCGGAGTCGTGGCGGATGCTGTCGAGCGAGGTGGCGAGGGATGGACGGTGTCCCTGACCGCGGCGGCAGACGACGCGCCAGAGCTGGACGCGCCAGAGGCGGACGAGACCGGCACGGCCGACGAACCCCTCGAGACCGTCGAGGCGGATGCCGTCATCATCGCCACCGCAGAACCCGCGGCGCGCGCCCTGCTCACCGGGCAGGTCACCGGCCTCGGGATGGCAGGCGAAGCTCCGCAGATCGAGGTCGTGAGTCTGCTGCTCGACGCCCCCGTGCTGGATGCCGCGCCGCGCGGCACCGGCGTGCTCACGGTGCCCGGCAGCCACACGGCCAAGGCGCTCACGCATGCCACGGCGAAATGGGACTGGCTGCGCACCGACGCTGCCGGCCGTCACGTCGTGCGAGTCTCATTCGGCGCACAGGGTGAGCCGGCGGCGACCGCCGAGCTCGACGATGAAGCGGCCGCACAACTGGCCCTGGGCGAGGCATCGGCGCTGCTCGGCGTCGAGCTGCCGGCGTCGGCGCTGCTCGCCGCGCACCGGGCCCGGTTCACCCAGTCGCAGCCGGCGTCGCTGCTCGGTGCAGCCGACCGGCGCCGCGAGGTGCGAAGTGCTGTGCAACGGGTCGATGGCCTCGGCGTCGTGGGGGCATGGCTGTCCGGCACGGGACTCGCACAGGTCGTGCCCGATGCGATCGCCGAGGCGGACCGCGTCCGCCGTGCGCTGCTATGGGGAGATGACGGACCACTGTCAACCCCCTGAGCTCATAGATGCCGTTTTCGGCATATGGCGTTACGCTGGTAGCCCTGGCCGACGGCATCCACGCCAGCGGCTCGACCGGAACAACGTGAGGAGACCCCATGAAGGGGAAGATCGGACTCGTCGTCGGACTCGGCGTCGGTTACGTGCTCGGAACGCGCGCCGGACGCGAGCGCTATGAGCAGATCAAGACGCAGTGGCTGAAGCTCTGGAACCAGGAGCCCGTGCAGCGGCAGGTCGAGAAGGCCAAGGCCTACGTCGGCGCGAAGGCGTCGGCCGTCCCCGGCGCTCTCTGGAACGGTGTGGTCAAGGTTGCCAAGTCCGTCGGCGACGGCGATACCCCCGGTGAGAAGCTCGACTCCGCGATCGCCACGGGCAAGAAGGCGGCGGCCAACGTTGAAGATGCCGTCGAAGACGCAGTGGACTCAGCCAAGAAGACGACGTCCTCCGCAGCCAAGAAGTCGTCGTCCACGTCGAAGAGCACGGGCACGACGACGGGCTCGGCGAACAAGACGAACGGGAGCTGACATGGTCCGCGGATATCGTGACCGCGCCGACGACAGTTTTCTGACCCTGCTCGGAGATCTTCCCGAACTCGTCACGAAGCTCGTCAAGGCCGAGATCGACGCGGCGAAGGCGTGGGTCTCACGCACCGCGAAGGATGCCGGGATCGGCAGCGTCTGGTTCGTCATCGCGCTGTTCTTCCTGTTCTGGCTCGTACCGATGATCCTCGTGTTCGCTGTCGCCGGGCTCTCCTCGTGGTGGCCGGTGTGGCTGTCGGCGCTCGCCGTGCTCGGGCTGCTGCTCGTCTGCGTGCTGCTGTGCGTCGTGCTCGGGCTTCTGAAATTCCGCAAGGTGCTGCGCCGGGAGAACCCCGGCCAGGCCGTCGCGACCGATATTCGAATCGTGAAGGATGCCGGTGATGACAAGCTCTGATTCCGACCTGCCCCGTACCGTCGTTCCCGAGGGGATCACCGACCCGGTGGCATCCGCTCGCGCCGAGCTGAAAGCGGCGCTCGCGGCCATCGAGATCAAGGGCAATGTGCCTCGGCGCCTCGAGAAGGCCTCGCAGCGCGGGGCCGCCAAGGCCCGTGCGTTCGCGGATCGCAATCCGGCCGGAGCGGTCGCCGCGGCCGTCGGAGTCGCCGCCGTGACCGGCGGTCTGGTCTGGGCGATCGCCCGCGCCATCGCCCGCTGAACAGCCGTTCCCCGAGTCGGCCGCGTCGGCGTCGACAGGCCCGCATTCGCCCCTTTCCGTCGAAAGGGGCAGACTGGGGGATATGTCCGAAGCGAGTGAACAGAACCCGTCCGGTTTCACCCTCTGGGCCGTCTGGCGACGCAATCCCGATGCTCCTGTCGCCGAGACGGACGCGACCGAGCTCGAGACGATCGTCGGTCACATCGAGGATGCCGGAGTCGTCGTGCGCGGCTTCTACGACGTCTCGGGTCTGAAGGCCGACGCCGACCTCCTCGTCTGGCTGCACGGGCCCACAGCCGAGGGTCTGCAGCAGGCCCTGCGCCAGATGCGCCGCACCGAACTGCTGCGCACGCTGCTGCCGGTGTGGAACGTCATGGGCGTGCACCGCGACGCCGAGTTCAACCGCGCTCACGTGCCCGGGTTCCTGCGCGGCATCGAGCCGAAGGGGTGGCTCTGCCTCTACCCGTTCGTGCGCACGCCGGAGTGGTACCTGATCGATGAGGCCGAGCGCCGCACGATGCTCGCCGACCACGGCCGCAAGGGCGCCGCATTCACCGGCGTCACCGCCAATACGGTCGCCGCCTTCGCCCTCGGGGACTACGAATGGCTGCTGCCGCTCGAGGCGGACGATCCCACCGAACTCGTCGATCTCATGCGTGACCTGCGCTATACCGATGCGCGTCGCTTCGTGAAGGAAGAGGTGCCGTTCTACACGGGGCGGCGCCTCCGCTTCGACGAGATCGCGGACGTCCTGCAGTAGGCGCCATGTCAACCACCATTCGTCTCGGCACTCGTCGAAGCGCTCTCGCTCAGGCCCAGTCGGGGCACGTCGCCGCAGCCCTCGAAAAGGCCTCCGGACGCAAGGTCGAGCTCGTCCCCATCGTCTCCGAGGGCGACACCAACCGCGCATCCCTCTCCGAGATCGGCGGGCTCGGCGTCTTCGCCACCCGGCTCCGCGAGGCGCTGGTCGCTGGCCAGTGCGACATCCTCGTCCACTCGCTCAAGGACCTTCCGACCGCCGTCCCGGAGGCGCTCGTCATCGCCGCCACCCCCGCCCGCGAAGATTCCCGCGACGTCGTGATCACCCGCGACGGCACCCCGCTGCACGCACTGCGGCCCGGCGCCAAGGTGGGCACGGGTTCGCCGCGGCGCATCGCCCAGGTGCGGCTGCGCGCGCCCCGTGCCGAGGTCGTCGACATCCGCGGCAACGTCGACTCCCGTCTCGCTCGCGTCGAGAGCGGCGAACTGGATGCCGTCATCCTCGCGGCCGCAGGACTCTCACGCCTGGGGTCTGAGACGAAGCTCAAGCGTGAGGAGCTCGGGCTGGCCGAGTGGCCGACCGCTCCCGGCCAGGGGGCGCTGGCTGTTGAGACGACGGCGGACGCGGCATCCGATCTGCGGGCAGCGCTCGCCGATCTCGACCACGAGAGCACGCGACGGGCGATCTCGGTGGAGCGCGGAATCCTCGAAGGATTGGATGCTGGCTGCCAGGCGCCGATGGCCGCACACGCGGTCGTCACGGGCGACGCGGTGCGCGTCCGAACCATCGTCTACGACCCTGCCAGCGAGCGGCGGATCGGGCTCGACGTCACGGAAACCCTGAGCCCGGGGTATATTCGTGAGCACGGCAGTGGCAACGAAGCGGATGCTGCCGATGGTGCGGACCCGAATCACGCAGCGCGCGAGATCGGACTTTCTGTCGCCCGTCGGCTGCTCGAACAAGGGGCGGCCGAACTCGTACCCCGAGAGCAACCCCTATGATCAGCACACCCGAACTGAAGCATGAGAAGCCGTTGACCGGTTGGCGCGTCCTTGTCCCCCGAGGAGGCCCGTGGGGCGACGGCGTCGCTGCATCCCTGCGCGCCCAGGGCGCCATCCCCGTGGTCGCTCCGTTGATCAACTTCGGACCGACCACGGACCAGGCCGCCCTCGACGATGCACTCGAGCAGCTCGCCGAGGGTGCGTTCGACTGGCTCACGATCACGAGCGCCACGACCGTCGATGTGCTCTACGCGCATCGCGCTGTCGTACCGAAGTCGACGAAGGTCGCCGCCGTCGGCGAGACGACCGCGGCAGCCCTCCAGGCTGTCGGCTATGACGTCGCGCTGGTGCCGGAGCAGGACAACTCCGCCGAGGGCATGGCGGAGCAGCTCATCGGGCTCGAACCGGAACCGCGCCGCATCCTGACCCTGCGCAGCGAGATCGCCAAGCCGGTCCTGACGCGCTCGCTGATCGCCGCCGGTCACGACGTCTCGAGCATTGTCGCGTACCGGACGGTCGGGGTGCCGGTGACCGACCGCATCCGCCGCGACGTCGACAGCGGACGGATCAATGCGATCCTCATCACCAGCGGTTCGGTCGCGCAGCAGGTCCGCGAGCAGTTCCCCGACATCCCGGACACGACGCTGCTGGCCGCGATCGGCCCGCGCACCGCGAAGGACGCCCGCAAGGCCGGGCTGCCGATCGCCGTGGTCGCCGATAAGCAGACCGTCGACGCGCTGATCGACGCCGTCTCGCACTTCACGCTCCCGCATGCGGCGGACGAGTTCGCTCCGTGAGCTTCCCCGAGGTCCGTCCGCGGCGGCTGCGCCAGTCGGCGGCCGTGCGCGCTCTGACCCGCGAGACGTCGCTCTCGCCGCGACAGCTCGTGCTGCCGATGTTCGTGCGCGAGGGCCTGAACGATCCCGCACCGATCTCGTCCATGCCGGGCGTCGTCCAGCACAGCATGGATTCCCTGCGTCGGGCTGCCGCTGAGGCGGCTGAGGCCGGGGTCGGCGGAGTGATGCTGTTCGGTGTCCCCGCCGTGCGCGATGCGATCGGGTCAGGTGCAGATGACCCCGACGGCATCCTCAATGTCGCCACGCGGGCGCTGGCCTCCGAGGTCGGCGACGCGCTCGTCGTGCAGACCGATCTGTGTCTGGACGAGTTCACCGATCACGGGCACTGCGGCGTTCTCGCCGGTGACGGGTCGGTGGATAACGATGCGACTCTGGAGCGCTACGCCGCCATGGCGCTCGCGCAGGCGCGGGCGGGCTCGCACCTGCTGGGGCTGTCGGGCATGATGGACGGCCAGGTCGCCGCGATCCGGCGAGAGCTGGATGCTGAGGGCTTCACCGACACCATGCTGCTCGGCTATGCGGCGAAGTATGCCAGCGCGTTCTACGGTCCGTTCCGCGAAGCCGTCGACTCGCAGCTGCAGGGCGACCGCCGCACCTACCAGCTCGACCCCGGCAACCGTCGGGAAGGTGTTCGCGAGGCTCTGATCGACGAGGCCGAGGGCGCCGACGTCGTGATGGTGAAGCCGGCGATGAGCTTCCTCGATGTGCTGCGCGAAGTGCGCGACGCCGTGCAGGTGCCGGTGTGGGCGTACCAGATCTCGGGGGAGTACGCGATGATCGAGGCGGCCGCCGCAAACGGCTGGATCGATCGCCGCGCTTCCGTACTCGAATCGCTCCTCTCGATCCGCCGTGCCGGCGCGGACGCCATGCTGACATACTGGGCCACCGAGGCCGCCGGCTGGCTCCGCGCTCGCTGACTCGGCTCTCGCGCCGCTCAACGCAGGCCGTTGAGCGAGCGAAGCGAGACGAAACGGGTTGAGCGAGCCGAAGGCGAGTCGAAACCGCCCGCACAGAACCACCCGCTCCGAACCCACACAACAGGAGGCACGCCATGACTGACCGCAACGACGAACTGTTCTCGGCCGCGCGCACGGTGACGCCCGGCGGCGTGAACTCCCCGGTCCGCGCATACGGTTCGGTGGGCGGCACTCCCCGCTTCCTGGCATCCGCTCGGGGGGCGTACGTCACCGACGCGGCCGGTGACGAGTACGTCGATCTCGTGGCGTCCTGGGGACCGGCTCTGCTCGGCCATGCCCACCCCGAGGTCGTCGCGGCGGTGCAGGAGGCCGCGACCCGTGGGCTGTCCTTCGGCGCGCCCACCGAGGGCGAGACCGCGCTCGCCCGCAAGATCACTGAGCGCGTTCGGCTCGGCGATCTCGCGCCGATCGAGCGCGTGCGCCTCGTCTCGACCGGCACCGAGGCGACGATGACCGCGATCCGGCTCGCACGCGGTGTGACCGGACGCGACCTGCTCGTGAAGTTCGCCGGTCACTACCATGGCCACTCCGACGGCCTGCTCGCCGAGGCGGGCTCGGGGGTCGCCACGCTCGCGCTCCCCGGTTCGGCCGGCGTGCCGGAGCCGGTCGCTGCGCAGACCCTCGTGCTGCCGTACAACGACCGTGCAGCGCTCGAGGCCGCGTTCGTCGAGCACGGCGACCGGATCGCCGCCGTCATCGTCGAGGCTGCAGCGGCCAATATGGGCGTCGTCGCGCCAGACGCCGGCTTCAACCGGTTCATCGCCGACACGGCGCATGCGCACGGCGCGCTGATGATCCTCGATGAGGTTCTCACCGGGTTCCGCGTGCACCACGCGGGGTACTGGGCGCTGCAGGCGTCGCTCGGCGAGGAGTACCTGCCCGACATCATCACCTTCGGCAAGGTCATCGGCGGCGGCATGCCGCTGGCGGCGCTCGGCGGTCGCGCAGACGTCATGGACCAGCTCGCCCCGACGGGGCCGGTCTACCAGGCGGGCACGCTCTCGGGGAATCCGCTGTCGGTCGCGGCTGGCCTGGAGACCCTGCGCCTCGCGACCCCCGCTGTCTACGCCCGCGTGGATGCCGCCGCCGCCCGCATCTCGACTGCTCTGGATGCCGCGCTCACCGAGGCCGGCGTCGTGCACGCGATCCCGCGCGCCGGAAACCTGTTCGGCGTCGCCTTCGCCCCGCAGGCTCCTCATACGTACGCCGAGGCCCAGGCGCAGGAGGCCTTCCGCTACGCACCGTTCTTCCACGCGATGCGCGAGCAGGGCATTGCGCTGCCACCGAGCGTTTTCGAGGCGTGGTTCCTCACCGCGGCGCACGACGACGCGGCGCTGAGCCGCATCGAGGCCGCGCTCCCGGCGGCGGCTCGCGCCGCGGCATCCGCCCGCCCCGCCTGACACGCTCGTTGGCGCACAGCCACAAGGTGATCGTTGTGGTCCTGTGAGGAAGTCGCAGACAGAAACCACGCGGACGCTGGCAGACTGGATGGATGGTGACGCTGCTCCTGGACCACACACGGCTCGAGGTCGTGCTGTCGCCGGTTGAGCGCGCCGCGACCTTCCACCGGGAGAACCTGCGCATCGCCCGCGAGACCATCACCAAGGTGCAGTTGACGGATGACGCATGGACCTGGCTGCGTGGCGTCCGCGCGCCCGGCACGCACATCCCCGGCGTCCTCGCGGCGGGCACCTGGAAGGGCGCCGCGACCACAGATTTCGTCCTGATCCGGCGACGTCGACCCAGTGTGGTCATCGACCTCGAGGGTGACGAGGAGTTCCAGCGGCTGATCTTCACGACCCGGCACGGTCTCGCGCTCACACAGGCGCTGCGGCTCGACGTCTCGGACGAAGCCGTCGACGTCGTCGAGATCGCCGCGACGGCGCCGATCCCCGTCGTGAAGGGGCGTCAGCGTCCGGTCATCCGGCCGCGACCGGCCTGAGGTCAGCGCTCCCGGTTCGGCGCTGTGTGCTCAGTGCTCGATGTTCAGCGCTTGGTGATCAGTGCTGTTCGTTCGTCGTTTCGTTGTCCGATGAGGCGACGTCGATCACGCGGGTGGCATCGTCCGTCCGGCCGGTGTCAGAGGCTTCGGCTTCTTCGGTCGCGGCTTCCTCAGCCTCGTCTTCGGCAGCCTGGGCTTCGGCGGACTCGACCGTACCGGTTGCTGTGTTCGGGTCGGTGACAGGGTTCGCGAATACGCTCGCCACGGCCGCGAGATCGGCGAGACCGGGGAGCGGGCGCCCGTCGGAAGCGGAGTCGGACGGGTCGAGGTCCGCTTCGACGCGCTCCGCTTCTTGCTCAGCGCGTTTCGTCTCGCCTTCGGCTCGCTCAACGTCCGGAGGGGTGCTGTCCGCCTCCGGGGACGGAACGGGCTCGGCGAGAGCATCGAGCCGGAGCGCCTCGTCCTCGTCGATGACGGCATTCTCCTCCGCCGCAGGCTCGGCGTCTGCAACGGGCACGGCGGTCGTGGCATCCGTCGCCGGTGCCGAGGGCACATAGCGGTCGTGCACGAGATCGAGGAATACGTCTTCGAGGGTCGGGCCGCGCTGCTGCAGCGTCGTCAGCGCGACGCCGGCGCGAGCGGTGATTCCGCCGATGGTCGCCGCGTCGCTGCCGCGCACGGTGAGTCCGGAGCGCAGGATCTCGAACTCGTACCCGGCGTCTTGCAGCGCGCGCGACAGCGCGGTGCGGTCTTCAGCATCCACGACCACGGGGCCGGTGCGCGGGTCGGCGAGATCTTCCATCGTGCCGGCGAACTTCAGCTCACCGCGTGAGATCACGAGGATCTCGTCGGCGATCTGCTCGACTTCAGAGAGCACGTGCGACGAGACCAGGACGGTGCGCCCCTCATCGGCGAGGCTGCGGATGAGACCGCGCATCCAGCGGATGCCCTCGGGGTCGAGCCCGTTGGCCGGTTCGTCGAGGACGAGCACACCGGGATCGCCCATCAGTGCGGACGCGGCGCTCAGCCGCTGGCGCATGCCCAGCGAGAGCGTACCGATGCGCGAGTCGGCATCGTTCTCGAGGCCGACGAAAGAGATGAGCTCGCCGACGCGGGACAGCGGGATGTCGTTGGACTTGGCAGCGCCGATGAGGTGACGCTCGACCGTGCGCCGCGCGCGGAAGCCGGGGTCCTCGAGCATGGCGCCGATGACGCGTGCGGGGCTGCGCAGCTCGGCGTAGCGGGAACCGCCGATGGTCGCCGTTCCGCTCGTCGGACGCTCGAGTCCGAGCAGCATGCGCAACGTCGTCGTCTTGCCGGCGCCGTTGGGGCCCAGGAACCCGGTCACGACGCCGGGGTTGACGCGCGCGGAGAAGTCCGACACGGCGGCCACCGCGCCGAAGCGCTTGGTCGCACGGTCGAACTCGATCAGCTGTCCCTCTGCCATCCCGTGCCTTTCCTGCATTGGCGTTCTTCCCATCTTGCCGGAAAACACGCAGAATCCCGCATCGACCGGGCGGAGAAACCCCAGAACAGGCCGATGTAACGTGGGCCTGTGACTGATTTCGACGCGGAGTCCCCGGTTCTCGTTCGCACCGAAGGGGCGCTGGGCCATCTCACGCTCAACCGGCCGCGGGCGATCAATGCTCTCGATGCGGATATGATCGGCCGGCTCAGCAGTGCTCTGGAGGCGTGGCGCGATGACTCGGACGTCGACATCGTCCTGATCGACGGTGCCGGCGACCGCGGACTGTGCGCGGGCGGCGACGTGCGCGCGCTGTACGACCAGATCACGGCCGGGCAGGCTGAGCAGACGGCGGATTTCTTCCGTGCCGAGTACGCGCTGAACCTCATGATCGCGCAGTATCCCAAGCCGGTCGTCGCGATCGCCGACGGCATCACCATGGGCGGCGGGATCGGGCTGGCCGGTCACGCCGCGATCCGCATCGTCACCGAGCGCAGCCGCCTCGCGATGCCGGAGACTCGGATCGGGTTCACCCCCGACGTCGGCGGCACCTACCTGCTCGGGCGCGCGCCCGGACGGCTGGGTGAATATCTCGGGCTCGCCGGCGGCACGATGTCGGCAGCGGATGCCATCTACGCCGGTTTCGCGGACCACTATGTGCCCTCGCATCACCTCGACGAACTCCGCGAGGCGCTCGGCAAGCGCGCTGACCCGACCAGTCCGTCCGAGCTCGTGCTGCTGTTCGACGAGACGCCGGAGCCCTCGGCGCTCCAAGCCGAGCGGGCCTGGATCGATGAGGTCTTCTCGGCCGCCACCGTGGGCGAGATCGTGCAGCGCCTGTCCGCGCACGCGGAGGTCTCGGCAACTGCCGCGGCCGCGACGCTCGCCGAGCTCTCGCCGACCGCGCTCGCGGTCACACTCGACGCCGTCCGCGAGGCGCGCGAGGGCGACCTGCGCGACGCGCTCATCGGCGAGTACCGCCGCGTGATGTGGTTCGCGACGCAGCATCCGGATCTCGCGGAGGGGATCCGCGCTCAGCTGGTCGACAAGGACCGCTCGCCGAAGTGGCGACCGGCGACCATCCCGGAGCTGACGACGGATGCCGGGGCCGCTGCCGTCGCGTTCGTGCCGCACATGCCGCTGTTCTGAGCCCGGGCTTTTTCGACAGGGACGAGAATTCTCGTCCCATCTGCGGATCGTTCGCCCTGAGCGGATATCGCAGATCAGGGGATGTGCAATGTCGGTGGTGCGTGGCACGCTTGCTTGTGGCCTTCTCGGCCCCTTCAGAAAGAATCCACCACATGCTCGGGAAACTCCTTCTCCGCTACCTTTCTCGTTATCGTTGGCTCCTGCTCGGAGTTCTGCTGTTCCAGTTCGCCTCTGCGCTGGCCGCTCTCTTTCTTCCGACGCTGAACGCCGACATCATCGACAACGGCGTCGCGACCGGTGACATCGGTCATATCATCCGCATCGGCGCGATCATGCTGCTCGTCGCGTTCGGGCAGATCATCGCAGCGATCATCGCGACCTTCTGCGCCGCGCGCGCGGCGATGAGCCTCGGCCGCGATATCCGCAGCGATGTCTTCGCGCGGGTTTCGAGCTTCAGTGAGCGCGAAGTGTCCGGTTTCGGTTCCGGCTCGCTCATCACCCGCAACACGAATGACGTCCAACAGGTGCAGATGCTCGCGATGATGAGCGCCACCATGCTGGTGATGGCGCCGATGATGGCGATCGGCGGCATCATCATGGCCCTGCGGCAGGACGTCGGGCTGAGCTGGATCCTGGGCGTATCGATCCCCGTACTGCTGATCCTCGCCGGCGCGGTCATCGCGCGGATGGTTCCGCTGTTCCGCAGCTATCAGACGAGGCTCGACGCGGTGAACCGCGTGATGCGCGAGCAGCTCAGCGGTGTCCGTGTCGTCCGGGCCTTCGTGCGCGAGGCGATCGAGGAGGAGCGATTCCGACTCGCGAACACCGACATCATGGTCGTCGGCCGCAAAGTCGGTTCGCTGTTCGTGCTCATGTTCCCCCTCGTCATGCTCGTTCTGAACGTCACCATCGTCGCCGTGGTGTGGTTCGGCGGTATCGAAGTGAACGAGGGCAACGCCCAGATCGGCACGATCTTCGCCTTCATGCAGTACGTCGGCCAGATCCTCGGTGGCGTGATGATGGCGAGTTTCATGGCGATCATGATCCCCCGCGCGGCCGTCTCCGCCGACCGCATCAGCGAAGTCCTCGACGCCGAATCCACGCTGGTGCGCCCCACCGATCCGGTGGAGCAGCTGCCCCGCCCCGGAGAGGTCGTCTTCGACGACGTCGAGTTCACGTACCCGGGTGCAGAGCAGCCCGTGCTCTCGGGCATCTCGTTCCGCGCCGACCCCGGCGAGACCGTGGCGATCATCGGCTCCACCGGCGCGGGCAAGACGACCCTCGTCTCGCTCATCCCCCGCCTCTTCGACGCCACCGGCGGTACCGTGTCGGTGCAAGGTGTCGATGTGCTCCGGGCGGATCTGGATCGGCTCTGGGAGGGCATCGGGCTCGTGCCCCAGCGTCCCTTCCTGTTCAGCGGCACCATCCGGTCGAACCTCACCTTCGGGCGCGAGGGCGCGACGGAAGACGAGATGTGGCGTGCGCTGGAGATCGCCCAGGCCGCGGAGTTCGTCCGTGACAAGCCGGAGGGCCTTGACACGACGATCGCCCAGGGCGGTACGAACGTCTCCGGCGGTCAGCGCCAGAGGCTCGCGATCGCCAGAGCGATCATCCGGCAGCCCGACATCCTCGTGTTCGACGACTCCTTCTCGGCGCTCGACCTCACCACCGATGCGCGGCTGCGGCAGGCGCTGTGGCGCGAGCTGCCGCACGTGACGAAGATCGTCGTCGCGCAGCGCGTCTCGACGATCACAGACGCCGACCGCATCCTCGTCCTCGATGACGGCAAGGTGGCAGGGCTGGGCACGCACGACGAGCTCATCCAGACCAGCGAGACCTACCGCGAGATCGTCGATTCCCAGCTCGGCGCCGAGGAGGCAGAGGTATGAGCGAGCCGATCGAAGTGACCGCCGGCTCTCTCGAGCTGAGTGAAGAGGAGCGCGAAGCGCAGCAGGCCATGATCGCCGGGGGAGCAGACGAACCCGGTGCGATGGGCGGCAAGCCGAAGAACTTCTGGCCGAGCTTCCGCCGTTTCCTGGGGCTGCTCAAGCCCTATGCCTGGGTCTTCGCCCTCGCCTCCTTCCTCGGGGCGATCGGCGTCGTGCTTTCTGTGGCCGGGCCGAAGATCCTCGGCGAGGCGACGAACATCGTCTTCGAGGGTGTGATCTCGCTCTCGCTGACAGACCAGTTCGCCGGCATGAGCCAGCAGCAGGTCGTCGATGCACTGACCGCCGCCGGTCAGCCGGATCTCGCAAGCATGGTCAGCGCCATGGAGCGGTTCCAGCCCGGCGCCGGAATCGACTTCGAGGCGCTGCGCATCGTGATCCTCTGGGCGATGGCGGTGTACGTCGTCGGCGCGCTGCTGCAGTGGATCCAGGGCTACATCATCAACGTCATCATGGTGCGGACGATGTGGCGACTGCGCGAAGAGATCGAGGCGAAGATCAACCGGCTGCCGCTGCGCTACTTCGACAAGGTGCAGCGCGGTGAGCTGATCAGTCGCGTCACCAACGACGTCGACAATATGACGCAGACGCTGCAGCAGTCGCTCTCGGGCGCGATCACCTCGATGCTCATGGTGATCGGCGTGGTCGGGATGATGTTCTCGATCTCCTGGCAGCTGGCTCTGGTCGCCCTGGTGTCGCTGCCGCTCATCGGCGTCATCATGGGCGTGATCGGGCCGAAGTCGCAGAAGGCGTTCCAGGCGCAGTGGAAGAAGGTGGGCCGGCTCAACTCCCGTGTCGAAGAAGCCTTCTCCGGTCACGCGCTGGTCAAGGTCTTCGGGCGTGAGAAGACCGTGTCCGAAGCGTTCCAGGCAGAGAACGAAGAGCTGTACCAGGCTTCGTTCAAGGCGCAGTTCCTCTCCGGCGTCATGATGCCCTCGATGCAGTTCGTCGGTTACCTCACCTATGCCGGCATCGCCGTGCTGGGTGGAGTGATGGTCGCCGGCGGGCAGATCCGCATCGGTGACGTGCAGGCGTTCGTGCAGTACTCGCAGCAGTTCACCCAGCCGCTGACGGAGCTGGGCGGGATGCTGCCGGTGATCCAGTCCGGTACGGCATCCGCCGAGCGGGTCTTCGATCTGCTCGATCAGGAGGAGCAGGAGCCGGATGCCGAGGATGCTCCGAAGGCGCCGGAGAACGGACGCGGGGTCATCGAGTTCGCGAACGTGTCGTTCGCGTACACGCCGGAGCAGCCGCTGATCCGCGACCTGTCGTTCCGCGTGGATCCCGGCCAGACCGTCGCGATCGTCGGACCGACGGGTGCGGGCAAGACGACGCTGGTCAACCTGCTGATGCGGTTCTACGAAGTCGAGGGCGGTGCGATCCTGCTCGATGGGCAGGATGTCGCAGAGATGACACGCGACGACCTGCGCTCGCGCTCCGGCATGGTGCTGCAGGACCCCTGGCTGTTCGCCGGCACCATCCGCGACAACATCCGGTACGGGCGCGAGTCGGCGACCGACGAAGAGGTCCTCGAAGCCGCCGAGGCCACCTACGTCGACCGGTTCGTGCATTCGCTGCCCGACGGGTACGACACAGTGCTCGAAGAGGATGCGGCGAACGTCTCGGCGGGTGAGCGGCAGCTGATCACGATCGCGCGCGCCTTCGTCCGCAGACCGCAGGTGCTGATCCTCGACGAGGCGACCAGTGCGGTCGACACCCGCACCGAACTGCTCCTGCAGCAGGCGATGGCGGCGCTGCGCCGGGGGCGCACGTCGTTCGTGATCGCGCACCGCCTCTCGACGATCCGTGACGCCGACCTCATCCTCGTGATGGAGCACGGTGACATCGTCGAGAAGGGGTCGCATGACGAACTCATCGCGGCCGAGGGCGCCTACTGGCGGCTGTATCAGTCGCAGTTCGAGCAGGCTGCGACCGACATCGACGCCGAAGCGGCCATGACCGATTCGATTCCGACCGTCGTCACCGGCGCGGCCGACGTCGTAGAAAACGCCGAGCAGGCCAGCGACAGCTGACCCAGAACCGTCAGCCGTTGATGCCGAACAGGTCCAGCGGGTGGGTGAGGCGCCACCACGGGCTCGGGTCCGACAGCTCGTCGGCGAGCGACACGTCGACGGACGCGGCATCCACTGGCCCGTTCACGGTGAGAGTGCCGACACCGTCGCCCTCGGCGCGTTGGTCGTCGAGGGTGAAGTCGACGGCCGCCGTGGAGGCGGCATCATTCCAGAGCAGAACGGTGGCATCGGCATCCGAGACGATGTCGACCGTCGTCCCCCAGATTGTGTTGACCTCGCCGACCACGGTTCCGGCCGGCACCGCCGGTTCGAGGTCGGCGAGCGCGTCTTCGACCTGTGAGAACAGCGACCGCGTAGCCGCGAGGCGCTCATCGTTGTTCGCCTGATTCAGCGTGGCCGCGTACAGGTGGATCGTCGTGTCTCCGATCGTCACGTCCTTGGCGGTGAGCAGACTCCAGCCGACGAGCGTTCCGGTCTTGATGCCGACGACGCCGGGGTCGGCGAGCATGCCGTTGGTGTTCTCGACCCGTCCGGCGCCGGGGATGTCCGCTGCGGCGGTGCCGACGATCTCGGCGAACACGGGGTTCTGCATGGCCCGTTCCCCGAGCTTCAGCAGAGCTTCGGGGGTGGCGACGTTCCCTTCGTCGAAGCCCGAAGGGGTCACGACGGTGATGCCGGAGAGCCCGCGCTCGGCGAGCCAGATCTCGGCGGCGCTGGCGAACTGCTGGTCCGACCCCCAGAGGTCGCGGGCCAGGTAGTCGATGTAGTTGTTGGCTGAGCCGAGGAGCGTCCCCTGCAGCAGCTGGTACTCGGTGAGCACCCCGTCGACCGGGACATCCAGCGCCGACTGATCGGCCCGCCGATAGTCCCAGTACTCCACGCTGTCGCCGTAGGTGAACGCGTACTCCGGCCCCTGTTCGCCGAGCTGGAGCGGCAGTCGGTCGAGCACCATCAGGCTGGTGACGACCTTCGTGAGGCTGGCGATGGATGCTGCGTCTCCCGTGGATGCCATCGACGAGACGCCCGCGATGCCGACGCCGGAGCTTCCCGCAGCCGGCCAGTTGATCTCGGCCGCAGCCGCTGGAGTCGTCTCGAACTCGACCGCCTCCACGACCGGCGGAACAGCATGCAGTGGCCATAGCAGCGTGGTCGCGGCGTAGGCGATGACGAAGGCGGCGAGAGTGCCGATCGGGGCCAGCCAGCGTGCGGTCAGCAGCGCGGGTCGCTGCCTGGCACCTGTCAGCAGCTCGGGGCCGGCGGGCTGATTCGTCACCGAATCGATATCCGGAGTCCGCGTCCCCTCGACGACATCAGCGGTCTCGAGCCAAGTCAGCGCCGTCGCCGGACTGTTCTCATCGGCCCATTCGGCCGCCGGCGCCACCGGTGCTTCGGGAACGTCGGCGAGATCTTCGTCCGCCGTGTCGAGGGAGTCGAACTCGAGCTCGATGAGCGTGTCATCGAGTGTGTCCTCGGGCGCAGCATCCGCCGCTTGGGGCCCGTCGTCCGGCCCAGAATCCCCGGAATCCGGCAGGTCTTCGGCCGTTTCCGGGACCTCTCCGGCCGGTGCCATGGTGCCATCCTCGTCGTCGTCGAAGCTCAGCACCGGCGGCGCCGCGGATGCGGCCGAACGCCGTCGAGAGCGCATCGCGCGACGGGTCGTCGCCGTGTGCGCGGGCGTCGTGTCGTCAGAGGTCACCAGCCCACGCTACCCAATCGCGCGCGAACGGAGCGTGAGGCACAGCCTCCGCAGAATGGGTATGATCGTCTGCACAACCACGGGAGTCCGGGCCAGCCGGGCTGAGAGGGAGCGACAAGCGCTTCGACCGTCGAACCTGATCCGGATCATGCCGGCGCAGGGAGGAGCAGTATGACAACGTCTACACGCACGTCCGCAAACACGCAGTCACAGACGCAGAACCGTTGGCGCTGGCGCGTCGTCGACATCGTCGTCGCCGCCGTTCTCGGTGTCGCGATCGGTCTCGTCTTCTGGGGCTGGAACGTCGTCGGCGGTGCCTGGTTCGGGGCCGCGGATGCACTGACACCCGGCCTCGGCGGCATCGCCGTCGGCATCTGGCTGATCGGCGGTGTGATCGGCGGGCTCGTGATCCGCAAGCCCGGCGCTGCCCTCGTCGTCGAACTCGTCGCCGCGATCGTCTCGATGCTGATCGGCAACGTCTGGGGCGTCTCGACGATCCTGTCCGGCCTGGTGCAGGGCCTCGGCGCAGAACTCATCTTCGCGCTGTTCCTGTACCGCCGGTTCGGTATCGTCGTCGCCGCGCTCGCGGGGGCAGGGGCGGGCATCGCTGCATGGGTCTTCGAGCTGTTCTACGGCAGCTCGCCGAACATCCTCAAGTCGCTCGAGTTCAACACCATCTATCTCGTCTGCGTCGCCGTGTCGGGCATCGTGCTCGCCGGTATCGTCGGCTGGCTGCTGGTGCGCGCGCTGGCCGCGACCGGTGCTCTGAACCGATTCGCCGCCGGGCGCGAGCTCGTTCGCGAGGTCTGATATGGCCGCCGCCTCTCCGGCCCGCGTGCAGGCGGCGGGCTGGGGCTGGCGCTACGCGGGGCGCAAGCGCCCGGCCGTCAGCGACGTCAGCTTCACCATCGAGCCCGGCGAGCGGGTGCTGCTTCTCGGCGCATCCGGCGCCGGCAAGTCGACTCTGCTCGCCGGTCTCGCCGGCGTCCTCGGCGACGCCGATGAGGGCGAGGGCACCGGTTCGCTGCGTGTCGACGGTGCCGCTCCCGAGTCGCGGCGCGGGCAGACCGGGCTCGTGATGCAGGATCCGGATGCCGGGATCGTGCTGTCCAAGGTCGGCGACGACGTGGCCTTCGGGTGCGAGAACCTCGGCGTTCCGGCATCCGACATTCCCTCCCGGGTGGCGCAGGCGATGGATGCCGTTGGGCTCGACGTCCCCCTGCAGCGCCCGACCAAAGCGCTGTCGGGCGGGCAGAAGCAGCGGCTCGTGCTGGCCGGCGTGCTCGCGATGCGCCCCGGACTGCTGCTGCTGGACGAGCCGACCGCCAATCTCGATCCCGAGGGCGTCGCCGAGGTCAGGGCCAGCGTCGAGCGGGCCATGGATGCCACCGGCGCCACGCTCGTCGTCGTGGAGCACCGCACGGCGGTGTGGGCCGATCTCATGACCCGCGTCATCGTGCTCGCGGCCGACGGCGGGGTCCTCGCCGACGGCGCCCCGGACCGCGTGTTCGCCGAGCATGGGCGCATGCTGGCGGACGCCGGCGTCTGGGTGCCCGGACTCGAGGTCGACCTGCCCGAGCTGCCCGCCGCTCCGAGTGAGACGGATGCGGTGCTCGCAGCATCCGGCCTGGCGATCGCCCGAGACCCGCGTGCGATCGTCCAATCCGCACTCGACGTATGCGCACCCCGCGGACAGGCAACGGTGATCTCGGGGCCGAACGGGGCCGGCAAGTCCACGTTGGCGCTCACGCTCGCCGGGCTCATCCCTGAGCAGGCCGGGTCCGTCGAGGCCGCGGCCGATCTGGCGGGTCGCGGGGGGCGGCGGCCGTTCCGCTGGACGTCGCGCGAACTGCTCACCCGCATCGGCACCGTGTTCCAGGAGCCGGAGCATCAGTTCCTCACGCAGACCCTGCGCGATGAACTCGCCGTGGGGCCGGCGGCGCTCGGGTGGTCGGCTTCCCGCACGGCGAGCGTCGTCGACGGTCTGCTCGAGCGGCTGCATCTGGCGCCGCTCGCGCTGGCGAACCCGTTCACGCTGTCCGGCGGGCAGAAGCGGCGGCTGTCGGTGGCGACGGTGCTCGCGGCATCCCCCGAGGTGATCGTGCTCGACGAGCCGACCTTCGGGCAGGATCGCCGCGGCTGGGCCGAACTGGTCGGCCTGCTGCAGGAGCAGATCGCCGCCGGCACCTCGGTGATCGCCGTCACGCACGACGAGGGCGTCGTCCGGCACCTCGGCGGCCACCGCATCGCGCTGGAACCCCAGGCGGTGCGCACATGAGCGCCGCCGTGCTGACCGCGCCCCGCGCCTGGCTCGACGGGGTCAACCCGGTCACGAAGCTCCTGCTCGCCCTGCTGCTGTCGGTACCGCTGTTCGCGTCGATCGACGTCGTGAGCGGTCTTGTCGCGATCGGACTGCAGCTGCTGTGCCTGCCGCTGACCGGGCTGCGACTGTCGACCGTGCTGCGCCGGCTGCTGCCGATCGTGATCTTCGCCCCGATCGCGGGGCTCAGCATGCTGCTGTACGCCGAACCGGCCGGTCAGATCTATTGGAGCCTCGGGTTCGCGACGATCAGCGACGACTCGATCGCGCTCGCCATCGCCGTGAGCCTGCGCGTGGTCGCGCTCGGGCTGCCGACGATCCTGCTGTTCGGCGGCACGGATCCGACCGAGCTCGCCGACGCGCTCGCGCAGGTGGCGAAGCTGCCCAGCCGGTTCGTGCTCGGCATCCTCGCCGGCACGCGCATGCTCGGGCTGTTCCTCGACGATTGGCGCACCATGGGACTGGCCCGCCGGGCCCGCGGCGTGGGCGACAGGGGAGCGATCCGCCGGTTCTTCTCGATGGCCTTCGTGCTGCTCGTGTTCGCTGTGCGGCGCGGCACGCGTCTCGCACTCGCGATGGAGGCGCGGGGGTTCGGGTCCGGCATCCCGCGCACCTGGTCGAGGACCTCGCGTCTGCACGGTCGCGATGCCGTCGCCCTGCTCGGCGTCATCGTGATCATGGCGCTCGCGCTGACCGCCGCGGTGCTCGCGGGGACGTTCCGTTTCGTGTGGAGCTGAGGCGCGGCGAGCCTCAGCGCGCGCCGAGTTGTTTCACGAGACGGCGCGGCGCCGTCATCCGGTACGACGCGTCGATGAGCTCGGCGATCTCCTGCCAGTCGGTGTCGTCGAGGTCGATGCCGAGCCAGCCCGATGGCCCGAGATACATCGGCACCCAGAACCGCGGATCCTGCCGCAGGGCCGGGTCATCGTCGGCATCCGGTCGCACCATGATCGCGGCATCGTGCGTGGCCCATCCGTCTGCACGGCGCTCCGAGCCCCCGAAGTAGCAGAACACCTTCTGCGTGAAGAAGGCCGGGCGTCCGTGACTGACCTTCTCATCGGCTTCGGGGAGGGCGAGCGCGATGCCGCGCACGCGTGCGAGCAGGGGATCGTCGGGAGAGAACATCACGGGATGCGACATCAGGTCTCATTCCACAGGTCGCGATAGTAGG
>JBQDFB010000031.1:0-15535 GCA_052085045.1 Microbacteriaceae bacterium
ACCCGCTACCTCCATTGGAGGGAATACACAGCACGCTTTACCGCGGATTGGAGGACTCCTACGATCGAAGCATCCCTACTTCTCTCCGAGAGGAACGCACCCATGGTCGACGCCGCCGTCCGCACTGCAACGACACCCCCAGACGACGAAGCACCGCGCATCGACGTCGACCGGGTGGGTGACCTGCTCCTGGGTACCTGGGCCGACACACGCCGCACAGCACGCGAGATGATCAAGGACCCAGCGTTCTGGCGCAAGGACGACCTCAGCATGAACGAGCACCGCGAGCGCGTGCTCAGCCAGCTGCACCTCCTCGTCGACAACAAGGCTGTGCACCGTGCCTTCCCGAAGGAGTACGGCGGCGAGGACAACAACGGCGCCAACATCTCGGGCTTCGAAGAGCTCGTCGCCGCCGACCCGAGCCTGCAGATCAAAGCCGGCGTGCAGTGGGGACTGTTCGGCTCGGCGATTCTGCAGCTCGGCACGGAGGAGCACCACCGCAAGTGGATGCCCGGAGTGATGGACCTCTCCATCCCCGGCGCGTTCGCCATGACCGAGATCGGCCACGGTTCGGACGTCGCAGCCGCCGGAACGACGGCGGCCTACGACCCCGAGACCGAGGAGTTCGTGATCAACACCCCGTTCCGCGGCGCGACCAAAGAGTTCCTCGGCAACGCCGCCCTGCACGGTGTCGCGGCCACCGTGTTCGCGCAGCTGATCACGAACGGCGTCAGCCACGGCGTGCACTGCTTCTATGTGCCGCTGCGCGGCGATGACGGCCAGGACCTCCCCGGCATCACCCGCGAGGACGACGGTTTCAAGGGCGGACTGAACGGCATCGACAACGGCCGACTCACCTTCGACAGCGTGCGCATCCCGCGCACCAACCTGCTGAACAAGTACGGCGACGTCGCCCCCGACGGCACCTACACGAGCCCGATCGACAGCCCGGGCCGTCGCTTCTTCACGATGCTCGGCACTCTGGTTCAGGGTCGCGTGTCGCTCGACGGCGCAGCATCCTGGGGCTCCGCCCTCGGCCTGTACATCGCGATCACCTACGCGACCCAGCGCCGACAGTTCGACGGAGCCGACGGGCAGGAGGTCGTGCTGCTCGACTACGGCAAGCACCAGCGCCGCCTGCTGCCGCGCCTGGCGACCACCTACGCGCAGATCTTCGCGCACGACGAGTTCCTGCAGAAGTTCGACGGCGTCTTCTCCGGCCGCACCGATACTCCGGACGATCGCGAAGACCTCGAGACGCTCGCCGCGGCCCTCAAGCCGCTCTCGACCTGGCACGCGCTCGACACGCTGCAGGAAGCCCGCGAGGCTTGCGGCGGCGCCGGCTACATGTTCGAGAACCGCCTCGTCGGGCTCCGCCAGGACCTCGACATCTACGTCACCTTCGAGGGCGACAACAACGTGCTGCTGCAGCTGGTCGGCAAGCGCCTGCTCACCGACTTCGCGAAGCAGTTCAAGGACAAGGATGCTGCGGCGCTCGCCAAGTTCGCCTTCGAGCACACGGCGGGCAAGGTCTTCCACGGTGCGGGGCTGCGACGGTTCGGGCAGAACATCGCCGACTTCGGCTCGACAGCCCGCTCGGTCGAGAACGGCCTGCGTGCTGAGCAGCAGCACGAGCTGCTGGCCGACCGTGTGCAGCAGATGGTCGCCGACATCGCCGGGCGTCTGCGCCCGGCAGGCAAGGACAAGGTGCTCGGCGAGAAGCTCTTCAACGAGAACCAGGCCGACCTCATCGAAGCCGCCCGCGCGCATGGTGAGCTGCTGCAGTGGGAGGCCTTCACCGATGCGGTGAACAGCATCCCCGACGATGACACCCGGCAGGTGCTCACCTGGCTGCGCGACCTGTTCGGCCTGCAGCTCGTCGAGAAGCACCTCGCCTGGCACATCATCAACGGGCGCCTGTCGACCCAGCGCGCAGCCGCCGTGTCGAGCTACATCGACCGGCTGTGCCTGCGACTGCGTCCGCACGCGCTCGACCTCGTGAACGCCTTCGGGTACGAGCCCGAGCACGTGCGCGCACCGATCGCCAGCGGTGTCGAGCTCGAGCGCCAGAACGAGGCGCGCGCGTACTACGCCGAGCTCGAAGCATCCGGTGAGGCGCCCATCTCGGAGAAGGCCCTCAAGAAGAAAAAGAAGTAGCCGACCGCCGCGGCGCATACGCTGGGGGAATGACCTCGCTGATCGACGGAACCGACGGACGCGCGCGCTGCGCGTGGGTCGGGCAGGATGCCGAGTACGCGCGGTACCACGACGAAGAGTGGGGCTTCCCGCTGCACGGCGACCGCGCGCTGTTCGAGAAGATGTCGCTCGAGGGGTTCCAGGCCGGTCTGAGCTGGATCACGATTCTGCGCAAGCGCCCCCGGTTCCGCGAGGTGTTCGCGGGGTTCGAGCCGGAGCGCGTCGCCGGGTTCGATGACGACGACGTCGAACGTCTCATGGCGGATGCCGGGATCATCCGCAACCGCGCGAAGATCCTCGCCACGATCGGCAACGCACGCCTGGTCGCCGAGATGGGGGAGGGCGACCTCGACGAGCTGATGTGGTCGTTCGCGCCAGCCCCCGCCATCCGGCCTCGTTCATTCGAAGACGTGCCGGCGGTGACGCCCGAGTCGACGGCTATGAGCAAAGCGCTGCGCAAGCGCGGGTTCCGCTTCGTCGGTGCGACCACGATGTACGCGCTCATGCAGTCGGCAGGCATGGTCGACGATCACGTCGACGGATGCTGGCGGGCGGCGCCCGAGCCGAGCTAGAAGCCGCTCCTAGAAGCCGTGCGCGTGGGCGAGGGTGGCGAGCTCTCCATCCGTGCCGTCCCCTCCGTAGAAGGTCGACGTCTGCAGTTCCAGGGTGTCGGTGAAGCCGTTGTCTCCGGGGACAGTGATCTCGAGCGGATAGGTGCCGCCGAAGGCGGGAATTCGAGGCACCTCTCCGTTGTCGCTCCAGCCGCGGGCCTCGTGGAACGCGGCGCTGACGTCGACGCCGTGGATCCGATACTCGGTGTCTGCGGGGAGGAGTTCGACGCCGGTCGCGTCGATCCCGAACTCGTCCTTCGGGATGACGATCGCGTAGTCCCACGGCTTGTCATCGTGCGCGGCGATCAGACGCAGATCGAGCGTCTCGGTGAGCTCTTCACCTGCCAGCTCGTACGTCACCGATGCCGTCGCGTCTTCCCCGTCCTCCGACGCGGCGACGTCGTCGACGGACTGGATCTTCGGGCGATCCTGGACTTGCGCGTAGACCTCGGGGGCCAACAACGCGGACAACGGCTTCTCAAGGTCCAGGTCCACCTCGGGTTCAACCTGCACGAACTCCGGAGCGATGTCGCCAGCCGCGAGCAGCGAGAAGAACGAATTGGCCGACGATTCCGCACCGTCGGCCGCGGTGTACAGCGACTCGGTGTTCGTGGGTGAGGGCGCTGGCTCGCCTGACGCAGCGCACCCGCTCAGCGCGAACACGAGGATGGCGGCCGCCCCGGCAGCAGGCAGCAGCATTCGGCGGGGTCGACGATCTGAAAGAATCACGAGTTAAATCGTAGCCGTCGGCCAGGTGCCGTTCGGGAAGCCGGTCAGATTCGCCATGTCCTGCTTGAGCTGGTCGGCGACATCCTTGGACTCGGTGAAGTTCTTCCCCAATTGCTCACCCAGGTCGACGGCGAGCTGTGCAAGATTGGTGCACAGCGTGACGATCTTGGGGACGATGTCCAACCACTCCAGCGGATCCGCGGTCACGAACGCGGCAGCGGCGTCGATCTGATCTATGAGGTATGTGATCAGTCGTGCGCCGAACTCGATCCAGGAATCGAGGATCTTCTTGGCATAGTCCGAGAGGAAGTTTGCCATCGAGTCGGTGTAACCCGCGATCGTGTCGATGGCGATGCGCTGGCGCCCGGCGAGGTCGCCGTACCCGTCTCCAGTCGATCCCTTCCAAGTCGTGTCCGCCTTGAGGTATTCGCTGGTGATCGTCGTCTTCGATGACGTCACGTCCCGCTTGACCTGGAGCCAATCGTCGCGTTTGGCGTACATCACGAAGGGGTTTCCGGGGCTGAGATAATCGCCGATCGTCAGCACGAACTCGTTGAACTTCTCAATGGCCGCATTGAGCTTCTCCACGACCTCGTTCATGTTGGACGTGAACCAGTCCACGAACTTGTCCCAGGCCGAGATGCTGTCCTTTTTTGCGTCGTACGTGGTCGAGCAGGACTCGAGGTCGGTACGCGCCTCTTCGATTCCATCAGTGATGTTCCTGACCATCTCCGTGAACGATCCCTCATCAGTCGGGGAGACGAATGTATCTACCATGGTGTCCTCTCAGGTGCGGCTACTGACGACATTCTGCAGCTCAGTCTTGGTCCAGTTGCCACTGCGCGTATCCGTCGGCTTCTTCGTAGCGTGCCTTTGTGTCGCTCAGGTTCGTTGAGATCTGCTCGAACACGCCCGGTGCCGCACTCAACAGATCGTAGATTGTGCTGTGGGCGGAACTGTAGTTCTCCTCGGCGCCGACCATATGCCCCATGCCGTCCATCGAGAACCGGGGGAGCGCACAACCTTCGACCATCGTTACGACGGATGAAAAGGTCTCGGAAATGTCGCCCCAGGCGGCGGAGTCCTTTCGGAGATCCTCCAGTGCCGCTTCATAGTCTTCGTAGCTCATCGCTGTTCTCTCTTCTCGTCAACCGATCCGAACTGTGTGCTGGGGGGAGGGGCATCAGGCGCTGCGTACTGCGCGCACGACGCCGGCCAGCGCAGGCAACTCGTTCATGAGGGCGGCTCGACGCTCGCCGAACCAGCCTCTCGCGCGGTTGAAGAGCTCGATGATCTCGGCGGCGATCTCACTCTCAGAGACCAGCTGGACGTTCATCTTGTCGACCACCAGACGTCGCGGCGATCCGCCGACCAGCTCGAGTGTCACGTTCCCCGAGGCACTGCGCAACTCCGCAGATTCTGAGGTCGACGATCGGACAGCCTTGCGATAGCGGTCGAGTTCGCTGAATGCCGAAAGAACGTCACCGAGCTCGGTAGCGAGACGTGAAATGTCCAGAGAGTCAGCATCCGAGTTGGGAAGCGGCGGGACTTCCTTCACATCCGTATCCGTGCGACGCAGTCCTTCCTCCTCCAGTTCGGCAATCGTGTGCAACCGGGACGCGGCGCTCGCCTGTCGTAACCGGAACACGAGGGGACCGAGCTCCTCGGGCGTCACTCGCCGCCACCATGACGGTGTGAGGTGGAGCGTGTGCAGTGCACCGTCTGCGTCGACCGAGAGCCGGACCGTGTCGGTCTCGTCAGCTATCTGCCAGACCGCGGGATCTTCCGCCAAGATCGCGGCGAGCCGATCTTGGATCGACTCCGATGCGCTCACGACTCGCTCCACAGCCGACGGACCGACTTTGCAGCACTGGTGAAAGCCTCGTTGGACAGCGACGTATTCCTACGGGCACGGTCCAGTTCGGCGTCCAGTTCTCCCATGTTTCGAAGCCAGTCGGTCTGAGCGCGGACGTATGCATCCTGCGCCTCCCCACTCCACTCACCCGACAGCTTGTTGAGAGCGGTCGTCAGTGCTTCGAGTATTCGCGTCATCTCTTCATGGGCGTCGGCCATGTGGCCGACCAGGACCTCGATCCGTCCGCCACTGACCTTCAATTCTTTGTTCACCTCAACGCCTTCCTCGTCAGCTCCTCATGGCCTTCACCTACGCGATTCTGAGAGTAACGGCGCGATCCGCAACAGGCGATGGGGAGGACTGCCCACACTGGCTCGCGCTGTCCGACGCGGCAATGGCGGGCCTGTGGTGAGCTAATGTCGATGCGGCGGGACCACGACGGAAGGGGATCGGATGCGGGATGTCGATCCGGCGCTGATCACGCTCCTCTGGGGCGCGGGCGCCGGGATACTCGTCGTCGGCATGGGGCTTTTCGTCTGGTACGCGATCGCGCTCTCTCGGTTGTTCCCCCGCCTCGGCGGGGAGGGGTGGAAGGGCTGGGTCCCGGTCCTCAACGAGGCCGAGATCCTCTCCCGCGGAGGCGTCCCTGCATGGTCAGTGGTGTTCTACTTCATCCCCCTGGTGCAGTTCTACGGACTGTATCTGAAGATCGTCGCGGTGCACCGGACGAACGTGCGCTTCCGTCACGGGGCGGGTTTCACCACGCTGGGCATTCTCGTGCCGCCGCTGTGGGCGACGCTGCTCGCGCAGGCTGATGAGCCGATGGCAGAAGACGCCAAGCCGCGCGCCGCGAGCGTCCGGACTCTCTCCGAGCCACGGCGGACGCCCCTGGCTCGCGATGCATCCGGCTACGCGATCCCGATCCCCGCGCCGCTGGAGCCGACCCTGATCGACGAGGTGCCGATCGACCGCGCGCCACCGCCCGCCGATCCGGCTCCCGCTCCTGTTCCTTCGCCTGCTTCCGCGCCGGTTCCGGTCATGTCAGCTCCGGCCGTGATCGCTCCGGCCCCGCCGTCGTGGCGGATCGTGCTCGACGATGGCGCCGGGTTCGAGCTCACCGCATCACGCGTCGTGCTCGGACGCAGCCCCGCGGGCGGCCCGGATGAGCAGCTGCTCGCCGTTCCGGATGCGACCCGGACCCTGTCGAAGACGCATGCCCGACTGGAGTTCGACGACGCCGGGTGGCACCTGACGGATCTGAACTCGACCAACGGCTCACGGGTTGTTACAGCCGGTGAGTGGTCTGAGCTGACCCCCGGTATGCGCGTCGCTTTCTCAGCGGCGTTCAAACTGGGCGATGTCGGGATGCGGATCACGGAACAGCCGTGAGCAGGAGCGAGCGTAAGGAGTGAGACTCAGTTGACCGATCTTCGACCGATCGGATGGTCGCTTGCTATTGCTTCTCTGACATTTTCGGCGGTAGGCGTGTTCTGGTTGCGACTGTGGATCCTCGGTCTTGTTGTGGGGGTGGCAGCGCTCGTCGTCAGCGTCGTCGCTGTTCGCCGGAGAGGGAATCGGCCCTCGTTCGCTGATCCGCTCGTCGTGGTCAGTGCGCTCGCGCTTGCTGTGCCGATCGTGATCGCGGTGATCACGATCATCGGCTCACTCACGCGATTGGACACCGGGCCGCCTCGTGACGAGCTTCAGGTCGAGATTCGTGTTCAGGCGGAGGGCGACTTCACCGTCACCTACACCGAGCCTCCGGCATCTGGTGCGTCCCAGGCGACGGTGGCAGAGGTCGCGGCCACCGACGAGTTCGAAGAGTCTTACACCACACGTCTCAGCGAGATCCAATTCTTCGCAGCGATCGCGCCGAACAACATCGGCCCCCAGTCGATCAGCTGCGAGATCCTGATCAACGGGACGACGGTGGTCGACCAGACCGAAGAAGGCCGATTCATCGACTGCTCGTCAGATCTGCAGGAGCTCTACAGAGAACTGACGAGCAAGTAGGGGTCGCTCAGCCGGCGTCGTAGCGGCAGGTCACCGTGCCGTTATCGGAGGTCTCGTCGACGACGACCTCTCCGTTCCAGATGATCTGGCAATTGACGGTCTCGGACTGCGCGTCGTCGGGAGCCTCGAGGGTCAGCTCGGCCCACGATTCCTTCGTGTTGAACTCGGCCCATCCTTCCGCCGGCCATGTTTCGGTGCGGTCGCCTGCGTCGTGGGACATCGACGCAGACATGCCTTCTGGCCCTTGTCCGCGAAGTTCGACCTTGTTGATCGACGTCGCCGAGATCATGCCGACGATGAAGACGATGGTCATGACGCTGCTGATGAGCAGCGCCACGACGGAGCAGATCAGCGCCCAGCCTCCGCGGGCGGCTGACCGACGCGCCCGGACTCCGAGGATGATCCCGGCGATGCCGGTGCCTACCGCCAGCGGGAAGAACAGCAGCGCGACGGGAGACCTCAGCGCCAGGTACGGCAGCGCGAGGAGGATGCAGAGCACGAGAGCAATGATGGAGAACCAAATGGCGACCGTGGGCATGGGCGAGCGGCGAGCACTCTCGTCTGGTGCGGTGGGCTTCCGAGACATGGGTTCACTCATGGGGCAAAGCGTCTTTCATTCGCGGGGCGGCTCATTGTTGTCGGCGCAGTTGTCCCTACTCAGAATGGCGGGGTCGGCGCCCGGTCGAGCAGGCCGCCCTCGTAGGTCCCTTCGGCCCTCGTGTCCGCAGCGGGTGACGTGGCATCCGGATCCCTCATCTTCCCCGAAGGATCCGAGTCTGCCCGACTCGCCCGATGGCGCCGCAGCAGAAGCAGCGCGGAGAGTAGCCCCAATGCGGCGGCAGCTCCGATGGCGACCAGTAGTGTCGCCTCGCGGGTGAGAGCGAAGGGAGCCTCGGTCGGGGCGGACTCGATCTGGGCTCCTTCGGGTCGCACGGCGCTCGCGCTCGTGTCGAAGAACGGGCTCGCCGGTCCCCGCGTGCTGGCATCCGGAAGCAGGTCGATCGCGGCGAGCGGCTGGATGAAACCCCACCCGTCGACGTCGTCGCGGCGATCGGGATCCGAACGCACGGCCGTGGCAGTGAGCCGGTAGGCCCACGCGGCCGGCGGCTCGCTGGGATGCGCCTGCGCGACAAGGGCGGCCGTGGCGCTCGCGTAGCCGGTCGCGAAACTGGCCGATGGCGCGTCCTCGCTGTACAGACAGTCGCCGGCGCCAGTTGCGGTGCTCAGCACGCTCGCCCCGGGCGCCGCAACGTCGACCTGCGGGCCGTGCACCGAGTCATCCGTTGCACGCCCGTTCGCCCCGGCGGCGGTGACGCCGAGGGCCTCCGGATACCCGGCAGGGAAGCGCACGTCATCAGGGGCATCCGGGGTTGATGCGCGGTTGCCGCCGCTGGCGACCACCAACGCGCCGCGAGCGTCTGCGTACTGCACAGCCGCACGCAGCTGCGGCGCGTTCTGCTGCATGCTCATCGACACGTTTATCACGCTCGCCCCGTGATCGACCGCCCAGCGGATCCCGGCGGCGATGCGCTCTGGGGTCGGGCCGAAGCCCTTCTCCCGGTCCTCTTCGCTGTCGCTGCGGAACACGCGCACTGACAGCAATGTCGCGTCGGGCGCGAGCCCCACCACGCCGGAGCCGGAGACCCGGCGTGCGGCGATCTCTCCCGCGACCACGGTGCCGTGTCCGTGCGGGTCGCTGAGGCCGTCGGACCGCTCATCGTCTCCGACGAGATTGACCCCACCGACCACGGCATCCGTCAGATGGGGGTTGTGCACGTCGATGCCGGAGTCGACGACGGCGACGGTGACACCCTGTCCGGTCGCGCGTGAGGCCACCGCCTCAGCCCCCAGCGCGACGAGCGCCGGCGGGGTCTGCGGGGTCAGTACGACGTTCCCCGGCTTGCAGACGTCGCCGGCCGCCGATACCGGGGTCACCGTCTGCTGCGGCTCCGCTGAGATCGGTGCCGGCGGCGCTGTCGCGGCGAATGCGGGGGTGCCGGACAGGATGACGAGCACACCGGCGAGCAGGGCGACGACACCCCGGAGGCGGGAGCGTTCGGTCATTCGCCGCTCACCGGTGTGCTTCCCGCGGCCTCGATCGCCAGAGCAGGGCCGGCCGCGAAGTACGCCAGCCAGGCGTCGGGTACAGCGCCCACCTCATCTGTCGCGTAGCCGAGCCGACCGATCGCTTCTGCACCGTCCGGAATCGCGTACGCCGCCCCAGACTCGTCGACCAGGGCATGACCGCTGGTATCGCCGTCTCCGACCCGCACCAGGGCGCCGGAGCCGACCGCGACCTTCACCGTCTCGCGCTCCGCGGGAAGTTCAGCATCCGTCGCAGCGAAGACCGTTCGTCCCTCTTCGTCCAGCAACGCGCAGGGGGTCTGCGGATCGGTGAGTGCCGCCAGAGGGGCCTCCGGCCAGTCTGATCCGCCGGCGACGTCGCCCGTGGGCAACGCCGCGATCTCAGCCGGTGTCACGTCGTGCTCGGCACCCGCGTTCGCCCCGCTTCCGAGCAGATACAACTGGTACGCGAGCGGGGTGAGGGGAGCAGCCTCGCCCGTGCTCGTGACGACGTACCGCTCTTCAGCTGGGCGCCCCTGCACGTGCACGATCTCTCCGACGGTGAGGGAGCTGTCCGGAATACGCGCACCCACGTCACGCAGGTTGATTGGTGAGAGACTCTCGCCGGGTGGGAAGAGATTCAACCAGCGCCCGTCGACGCTGATGATGTCTGCGGTGCCGAGCCCCGCGGAGCGCAGCACCGCATCTGCCTCGCCTGCCGGCACCGCGTAGCGCAGGCCGCCGGCGATCACGAACAGGTCGTCGTCGCGGCGCACGACCGCTCCTGCTCCGGGCTGAACTGTCGCGATGGACTTCGCCTCGACCGCGATCGCCGCGGCCGGATCCTCGTCCACGCAGGCCGTCCACCCGGAGTTCTGCAGAGAAGAAGGTGCGGGCAGGTCATCCGGTGCGCCGAGGATGCCGATCGGCGCACCGACCTCGATCCCGGCAAGGGTGCTCTTGTCGGTGCTGACCACGGAGAACTCGTCTGCGGGAATCAGCAGACGCGCGCTGGCGGTATTGATCACAGGATGCAGCACGCCTTCGGCGGAGACGTAGCGGGCGCCGGTGTCGGTGGCGACGATCAGGCGGTTGTTCTCCCAGCCCTGGGGGAGCCCCGGGCGCAGCATGCCGTAGAACAGGCCGCCGAGCACCACGATCGCGGCCAGGGCAATACCTGCTGCGACGGCGCGGAGCGGTTTCGCGGGCTCGAGCTCCTTGCCACCGGGAGCGCCTCCGGTGAACGCCGACAGCAGCCGTCGGCGACTGAAGCCCTGCGCCTCGATGAGCTCTTTCTTCGTCGCCATCGTCTACAGCAGTCCCGCCGTTACCACTCCGAGCGGCAGCAACAGGGCCATCGCGAAGATCTCGACGGTGTCGGCGAGGCGCCCGAGCCGGAGGCGCGCTCGCGGGCTCAGCAGCGTGAGACCCACCAGAATGACGGTGGCGGCGAGGAGCACTGCCAGCAGACTCAGCCGCAGATCCGGCTGCGTAACAGCGACAGTGAGCCCCGTGCCGGCAAGACCGAGCGCGCCGAGGATCATCAGCGTGAGCACTCCCAGCCGCGCGTGCACCTGACGGGATTGGAACATCATTCCGATGAAGGCGAGCAGGCAGAGCATCGCCCCCGGAATACCCTGCGAGGCGATCAGTGGGGTCGCGATGAGGGCGGCGACACCCAGCGCGGCGCGCAACGAGATGAGGGTCCGGGTTCCCGCGGTGGCTCGACGTTTGACGTCTTCGCCGTCGATGGGCTCGGGGATGCTGAACACGTCGACGTCGCTCTGCGGTGATATGACCCGGATGCGGGTGGAGCCGAGGGCGAGCCACGGGATCCCGTTCGCGAGGGTCGCCGTCACCGCCAGCATCAGGGCGTAGGGCGCTATGACGTTGCCGAACAGAGCGGTGGAGGTCGCCGTGACGCCGATGAGGGCGCCGAGAACGATCGGGATGAGATGAATCTCCGGCTTGTCTTTCGTGAGCGCCAGGCTCACCCCACCGACGATCAGCAGCCCGAGTCCCGCGGCGGCGAACGGCCATCCCCACGGGGTGGTCGACGGCACCGCGAGGTAGCCGCACAGCCCGCCATAGACGGCTGCTGCGAGTCCGAGGGCGTGCCCGGCTTCGTTCTGGTCGAGGCGCAGCAGCACAGTGGCGACGACGAGAAGGACGAGAGTGCCAGAGCCCGCGACGATCGCCGAGAGCAGCCCGGCACCGCTTGCGACGAGCAACAGGCCGCACAGGGCGAGGAACGTGAGGCTGATCGCCAGCGCCGTGCGAGCGCTGTCCTTCGGCATCCAGTTGCTGTGCTGCGCTGTGGTCGCATCGATAACGGCTTCGACGACGTCGTCGTAGACCCGTGGTTCGGGCAGGAGCCCGCCGCGCACGAGCGTGAGCAGTTCTCCGTCATGAACACCCTGCGCCGCGGCTCCGAGGGCGGGATCGAGCGACGTGCCGTCAGCCCGGTGGAGAGCGTAGCCGCCGTGGGCGAACGAGGGATCGAGGACGCCGAGGCTCCTGGCGAAGCCCGGGATGATCTCCACGAGCGGCACTTGTGCGGGCACGCCTGCATCGACACGTCTGTCGTCGCTGACGATCGAGAGCCTCAGCACGGCGCCCGCAGCGCTGCCCTGGTCCATTTGATGCCGGCCCCCCACACGGTCGCTGATCCCGGCGGAATCGTGCCGGCGACAGCGTCAACTCTATAAGATGGCCCGGCGGGGGTCCGGAACGGGTGCGGGGAGTTCTGCCCATGGTGACTTTGGGCGGCACCGATTACCGTCGTTCGTGAGGACACCGCCGGGAGCCAGCTACCTGGCCCTGAGTTCTCGAAATCCCAACCGGAGGAGAGTGAATTATGAACAAGGTCATCTCTGCAGAGGAAGGCGCGCTAAGGAAAGGCGCCTCGGCGGTCCACACTGCTAACACCGAGATCAACCGTGAGGTCAAGAAGGTGCGCGGCGAGATTGAGCAGGTCCGTGCATACTGGACCGGCCCCGCGTCGAACTCCTTCCAGTCGCTGATGAACCAGTGGGACCACAAGACGAGCCAGCTCAACCAGGTGCTGGTGACGCTCGAGGACGCCCTCTCAGGTACCGAGCGCGACCAGGCCGAGACCGAAGACCAGCAGCGTACGACGATCACGGGCCTCGGCTCGATGATGTCGGGCGCCTGAGCGAGATAGAACGAGGTAGATCATGTTGGAGTCAATGTCGGTCAATCCGGCTCAGGTAATTGCTCTTTCCGGCCAGATCCGTACCGGTGCCACCGGAATCAACGGTCACCTGGAAACGCTGGAGACGCAAGTCAACAAGCTTCGCGCTTCGTGGAGCGGTGAGGCGCAGGAAGCGTACGACGTTGCGCAGCGCGACTGGAACATCAAGCTCAAGGAGCTGCAGCAGCTGCTCTCGCAGATCGCGACCAAGACCCAGGAGATGAGCGAGGAGTACACCTCTCGCGACAAGGGGTCAAGGCAGCGTTTCCTGGCGTGACGACAGCCACGGGTGCGGTCCCTCGGGACGCGCACCCGTGCTGTGTCCGGTGCGGATTCGGCGAAGCAACGGTCACGAGTCGACGGATATGAGTGAGAGGCAGACACGGACATGACGATCAGTATCGTCGTCGAGGGCGTCGCCGGCGCCTTGGGCAAAATCCTCCGGGAGATGCAGGAGTTCCCTGCAGCTGTCGAGGTGGCGGTCTCGGAGGGTGGCACCAGTACGGTCACGAAGCCGTTCCGCGATGAGGTGACTTACGCCGCTCGCGAGATGAGCTTCGTCACTACGAAGATCGTCGATGTCGTCAACGACACTCAGGACCACATTCGTGCGGCGGTCAAGACTCTCATGGAGACGGACGCCGAGTTCGCTGACGAGGGTCGCCGGCTGCTTGCCCTGCTCGAATCCGCAGGCGAGCAGAGCGAGGGGTCCGGGGGGACTTACTAGTGAGCCGAGCACCCGTGCTTCGTGCGGTGGTGGGCACAGCGACGGTCGTGGCCGTGCTCGCTGTGGGTGCTGTGGCGCCCGCACACGCCGAGGACGATCTGTCCTCTGGTTCGTGGTACTTCGACAACGGCCATGTGCAGGATGCGCATGATGCCGGTTTCCGGGGGGATGATGTGACGATCGCGGTGATCGACTCGCAGATCAACCCCGATATCGCCGCTCTTCGCGGCACTGATCTTGAGGTGGTCGAACCCTCCTTCTGCCGCACGGCCGATGGAGCGGAGATTCCCACCGTCTCGACGGACCCGGACGTCGCGTATCACGGCACGGGTGTCGTCTCGATGATTCTCGGAACCGGCGCGACGGATCCGGGACAACTGCCGCTGCGCGGCGTCGCTCCCGACGCAAAGGTCATCTATTACAACGGCATCGCGGGAACGAGGGACGAGAGCGATGCCGGTGATCTGAAGTGCTTCGACGAGTCGGGTGAGAACAGCGGGACGGACGGCGTCGGTCGGGCGATCGATGCCGCAGTGACAGACGGTGCCGACATCGTCTCGATCTCGATCGGCGGCGGTGTTTCCGGCGTGGTCAACGATGCGATCGCACGCGCGTATGCCGAAGGGGTCGTCGTGGTCGCGGGCCTTCCCAATGACTCAGGCGCGTCCCAGCCACCCGCAGGCCTGAACGGCGTAGTCGCGGTTCAGGCTTTCGATGAGGCTGGCGAGATCCAGAAGGGCGACAAGGGGCTCGATGGTGCACCCCTGACGCCGAACACGGGCAATTTCGTCGTCGTCGGCGCGCCGGGAATCGGTGTGCTGCAACCCGCCGTGGACCCGGAATGGCAGCTGCAGACGCTGAGCGACGGCACCTCGATCGCGACGCCGATCGTGGCGGGATTCCTCGCGGTGCTCAAGAGCAAGTTCCCGGAGGCGACGGGAAATCAGCTGATCCAGACGATGCTGCACAACACCGGCGGAGAGCAGCATGAGCTCGACTGGAGCAACGATGTCGGCTTCGGGGCGATCTCGCTGACGAGCATGCTCACCGACGATCCGCTTTCTTACCCCGACGAGAATCCGCTGTTCGACAATCCGCAGTTCGAGCTCAACGCCGTCATGGGTCCGACGGCGGAGGACGTGGAGCGGGCCGCGGACGCGGCGCCGACGGCGAGTCCGACGATGGCGGCACCCGTCCCGGATGACGATGGCTCGCCGTCGCCGCTGTGGGCCATCGGCGGAAGTGCGCTCGGAGTCCTCGTCCTGGGCGGGGTGCTCGCGCTGATCCTGACGATGGCCGCGCGCCGGCGCGCGGTTGCAGGGGTGACGACGCCGACGGCGCCGGGCGAAGGTGGACACGACATGGCGGGGGGCTACGCCGGTGGAAGAGACGACGGAGGGTATCGATGAGTGAAGCAGAAGATGAACTGAACCGCATCCGTGCGATCAGTGACTGGCACATTCCCAAGGCGAATGCGCTCCAATTGTCGCTGCAGTCGCTGGATTCCGTACTGAAGACGCTCACCGAAGCAGAAGAAGCATGGCAGGGCGAGTCCGGCGATGCGATGCGCGCTCGAGTTACTGACCTGCGCGCGAAGTTCGACGAAGTCAAGGGGCATGTGTCGACGATTTCGACCTCCGTCGACGCCGCGAACACCGCCCGCCGGACCGCGATGGGAGCGGAGCTGCCCAGCGGTGAGGTGGATCCGTTCTGGGAGAACGCGGTCAAGGGCGCTTCCGTCGTCGTGCACCCGATCCTCGGACCGATCGCCGCAGACAAGGCCCTCGACGTCATCGGCGATTTCCTGGGCGGGCAGCGCGAAGAGAAGGCTCGCGCGGCAGTGAAAGCCGTCGCCACGGCGATCGACGAGCCGAAGCGCAAGGTCGCCGAGGCCCGAAGGGAACTCGCGCGGGTGTCATTCGATAAAGGTGGGACTGGCGACCCAGGAGATTCTGGAGACCCCAGCGGTCCTGGTGATCCCGGCGGCCCCGGTGGTCCTGGTGGTCCTGGTATTCCGGACGGCCCTGGTGTTCCAGACGGCCCCGGTGTTCCGGACGGCCCTGGTGTTCCTGACGGCCCTGGTGTTCCTGACGGTCCGGATGGTCCGGACGGGCCTGACGGTCCGG
>JBQDFB010000031.1:15635-23502 GCA_052085045.1 Microbacteriaceae bacterium
GACGGCCCTGGTGTTCCTGACGGTCCGGATGGTCCGGACGGGCCTGACGGTCCGGACACTCCTTACTATCCTCGTGATCCGGATGTTCCTGATTTTCCTCGTGACCCGGATAACCCCGATTATCCTCGTGACCCGGATTACCCGGATTACCCGCGTGATCCGGATTACCCCGATTATCCTCGTGACCCGGATAACCCGAACTATCCCGATGATCCGTCTGTCGACGACCCGAACCCGGACGGTCGCATCCCCGGCGGGCCCGGCCCGGGGGGAAACGGCCCGGGGATGCCTGGTGGCCCCGGCGGACCCGGTGGCGGTGGGGCGCTTCCTGGTGCGATCGGCGGCGGTGGTGCTGGTGCGCTCGCGATCGGAGCGGGAACGAAACTGGGCGGTGCCACCGGCTTCGGCGGTGCCGCTGGCTTGGGCGGCCTGAAGGGCGGTGGCCTGCTCGGTTCCGGCGCCGGCGCCGGTGGTGTTGGCGCTGGCGCTGGCGCTGGCGGCGCGGCGAGCGGTTCCGGTGCGGGCGCGGGCGGGCGCGGTGGCATGATGATGGGGGCCGGCGGCGGCACGGGCTCGGAGGACAAGAAGCGATCCCGTTCGGGCCTGGGTGGACCGATCGCGCCACGCCTTGAAGACGATGAAGAGCCGCTGCCGCGGTCGAAGGGCTCCCGTGCGGGGTCACGCGAAGACAATCCGGAGACGTGACGCGTCGACGGAGCGGTGAATAGGCGGACGGAATGAAACCCCGTCCGCCCGACGAGTAGGGTACTGCTGTGAACGGGGGATTGATCGAGCGACGGCGTATCGCGCTGGCGGGCCAGAGCGGACGGATGGATCTGGCCCTCCCTCTCGATGAAAGTCTCGCGGATGCACTGGTCGTCAGCGGTCTCGGTGGTACGGGCGCACTCGCCGTGCTCGGGCCGCATGGATATGAGATCGATGCAACGACCCTCGCCGAGGACCTCGTCGAGGGCGGGCTGTACACGCTCGTCGATCTTGATGTCGTCGCCGCCCGTGCTGAGAGCAGAGCCGGGCGGAGGGATGAAGAGCGGACCGACCATGGGGCCCGCTGGGTGCTGCTGGCAGTCGCGGCATTGCTGCTGGTCGCCGTTGCCGGCATAGCCGCTGCACTCGATCCGTTCCTGCGCTTGCTTGCCGCTCTGGTCGCGCTGATCGGGGCGCTCACAACGGCTGTGGTGTGGACGGGGCGTGCGCACGATGTCCTCGCGCTGCGTGGTGTGGTCGCGCCGGCCGCGTTGTCCTTCGCCGCAGGAGCGCTCCTGATCCCCGCATCGTTGGAAGATGCGGGGCACCTGTCCATCGCGGCCGGTTTCCTCGCGGCGGCAGTCGGCATAGCGCTCATCGCATTGATGACGCGCGTGCGCTCTGTCCGAGCGGCGGCCGGTACGGTCTCGATTGTCCTGGTCATCTTCGGGGCGGTCTGGGCAGCGACACTCCTGCTGCGCTGGGGGCCCTTCGCGGCCGCCGCGATCTGCCTGGGATTGGCTCCGTTGATGCTGCGCGCACTTCCGAGCGCCCTGGTGAACCTGCCCGACGGCGCCTTCATCGACTACAAGCACTTCATGAGCAACCGATGGACGGTGCGCGGAGCCATTCCCGAGTCTCCGACCAGTGTGGACGCGCTGGGCATCAATGAGGTCGTGGCAGATTCCTGGGCGCGGCTCGGATCCGGGACCGTCGTGCTCAGCCTCATCGCGGCACTGTCCGCACCGGTGGTGCTGCTGCGAGCATGGGGCGATGATCCGTTCGTCATCTCGGGCGGGATCGCTCTGTTGATCTGCGTCGTGCTGTCGTTGCTGCTGGTGCCGCGGCACACCGGCTCCCGGCTGCTGCGCTGGGCTCCGCGACTTGCGGCGTTCGTCGTCCTCGTCACGGCGGTGGTGGCGGTTTCCGCGGGTATCGGCCCGTGGTTCGGAGCCGGGGCGGGCGGTGCCCCCGCGGCGTCGCAACTGCTGATCGTTGCCGTAGGGATGTTCCTCATCGCGGTCGTCGCTGTCGCCGTGACTCGCCCCGTTTCACGCGGTGCGCGCTCGCTGGCCTGGTCGCGTGTGGGTGACGTGTTCGAGGCTCTCGCCGTGGCGCTCGCGCTCCCGGCGGCGCTGCTGCACGCAGATATCCTCACTCTCCTGCGTGGGATGATGGCAGCGTGAGTGGAATCGGCGCACCCCCGGGGGGACCAGCAGGTGGATCGGGTGCCCCCGAACCGATGTCGGTGATCATTCCTGACGCCCCGGAAGCGCCCCAGGCAGGAACTCCGGCACTGCGTCGGCGCCGAGAGACCAGCTCCAGGCAGCAGGCAGCGCCGGGGCCCGACCGGACGACGACCGTGCTCGGACCAGCCTTCGCCGGAGTTCCCGCAGCCACCGGTACGCGTTTGATCGCATTCACCATCGATGTGCTGATCGTCGCGGCGCTCGGTGCCGCTGTGCTGTGGGCGACGAACAGCATCGCTCTTGCATTCGTCGTCATTCTGCAGCTCGCGATCGGTCTCACCGTGGCACTCGCGCGCACCGGAGCGACACCGGGGAAGCTCCTGCTGCGCCTGCGTGCGTCTCGCGTCGACGCGCCGATCTCGCCCGGTGTCGGCCGCGCATTCGTTCGAGCGCTGATCACCGGGGCCGGGTTCGTCGTGGGGATCGGATCCTGGCTCGTGGTCGCCTCCAGCGCATTCGATAAGAATGGACGGCGGCAGTCCTGGGCAGACCTGGCCGCCGAGACCGTTGTGGTCGCTGCGCCGCGTCGCGGTGGCGCTGCTGTGCTCACCCGTGCCACATCGACCCCGACGCTGGCTCCCCCGCAGCTGATCAGCATGTCAGCGCGCCCTGCTATCGACGACGACGAGGACGACGAGCCTGTCGTCCTCGACGCGGCACCGCGTGTCTCCGATCCGGTGCCGACGGTCGCACGCGCGTCCGCTCCAGCGGTATCGACGGCCGCGGATCCGGCCCTCGCTGCGCTGCTGCTCGTGTTCGACACCGGCCAGCGCGTACGGATCGATGTTCCCGCCGCGGTCACCCTGGGGCGACGCCCGTCTCCGGCCGAGCCGGGCGATCTGCTCGTTGTGATCAACGATCCGGACAGCACGGTGTCCAAGAGCCATCTCCGGCTGGAGCACTCCCGTGGACGCACGTGGGTGACGGATCTCGGGTCCACCAACGGGTCTGACATCCTTTCGGAAGGCGGTGGTCGCGCCGAGCTCCTTCCCGGAGAGCGCAGCCTGCTCGAAGACGGCAACTGGGTTCGCGTGGGCGACCGGGCTGTGACCATCAACCCGCTGTGGTCCGGCGGAGTCGATCAGCCGCAGGTCACAGCATGACCGGCCCCCGGCTCGCACCGCCGCGCGTCCCCTCGGGGCGGCTCACCGTACAAGCACCTCCTGAACTCCAGGCCAGTGAGGGCGGCTCGAACATGCTGGCCTCGATGCTTCCGATGTTGGGCAGCGTCGGAGCGGTCGTGATGGTCAGCATGTCGAACTCGGGCCCCGCGGGCTTCCTCATCGGCGGGATGGTTCTCGTATCCTCTCTCGGCTTCGTCCTCGTCAACGGCTGGCGTCAGCGCGCCCAGAAACAGGCCGCCACACTCGCGGCGCGACGGGAATATCTCGCCTACCTCACGGAGCTGCGCTCCTCGATCCGGGTCGCCGCCCATCAGCAGCGCCGTGGCGCGAACTGGCAGTTGCCTGCGCCCTCGGCCCTGCCGTATATCGCCGAGGAGCGCACGCGCGTCGGCGAACGCGCCCCGACCGACCCTGATTTCCTCTCGGTGCGGATGGGGATCAGCGATCAGCCGCTGTGCATCACGTTGGAAGCGCCAGAGCTGCCTCCGCTCGCCCAGCTCGACCCGGTCGCCGCTTCGGCTGCGCACCGGTTCATGCTCACGCACGAGACGCAGAAGGAGCTTCCGCTCGGCGTCACTCTCGGTGACTACGCACGCGTCGAGATCACCGGCGACGAGGCCGAGGTGCGCGGGCTCGCGCGGGCGATGCTCCTGCACGCTGCGACCCTGCACGATCCGGAGAGCCTGCAGATCGTCATCGCCGCCGATCAGGAGTCGCTCTCGCAGTGGGAATGGGCGAAGTGGCTTCCGCACACGCACTCGGGCACCGAGCGCGATGCGTTGGGGTCGGCGCGGATGATCAGATCGAGCATCGAAGAGCTGGAGAACATGCTCCCGGCCGATGTCCGTGAGCGCTCCCGGTTCATCCGCGGCGCGGCCGTCCCCACGTTGCCGCACGTGATCGTGCTGACGGACGGTGTGTCGGGGGGAGGTGCGCTGGTGGCACGCGGCGGCGTGACCGGCGTCACCGTGATCGACCTCCCGCACCGATGGGACGACCTGGAGGACGACAACACCCTGCGCGTTGCGCTCGCCGCAGACGCGACCGGGGTCAGCGAACTCGTCAGCAGGCAGGTGCCCGCTCGCGAGTTCGTACCGGATGCGATCAGCATCGTCGAGGCTGAGGCGACCGCGCGCCGACTCATCTCCATGCAGGACGCGAGCGCAGCATCACCGGCTGACGCATCGGTCGTCCGCGGGCAGGCAGAGCTCGTCGACCTGCTCGGGCTGCCCGACGTTCGCGACATCGACCTCGACAGCGCCTGGTCCGGACGTTTGGAGCGCGACCGTCTGCGCGTGCCGATCGGACAGGCGGAGGATGGCTCTCCGCTGATCCTGGACATCAAAGAATCTGCTCAGCAGGGTATGGGCCCGCACGGTCTCATCATCGGCGCCACCGGATCTGGTAAGTCGGAGGTGCTGCGAACGCTCGTGCTCGCACTCGCACTGACTCATTCGCCAGAACAGCTCAACTTC
Source organism: Microbacteriaceae bacterium (assembly GCA_052085045.1). Taxonomy (GTDB): domain Bacteria; phylum Actinomycetota; class Actinomycetes; order Actinomycetales; family Microbacteriaceae; genus Microbacterium. Next base: position 20,469 of record JBQDFB010000031.1, read on the forward strand.
GTTCTCGTCGACTTCAAGGGCGGTGCGACGTTCGCCGGAATGTCGGGAATGCCGCACGTATCGGCGATCATCACCAACCTCGGCGAGGAGATCTCGCTGGTCGACCGCATGCAGGATGCGCTGCAGGGCGAGATGGTTCGCCGGCAGGAGCTGCTGCGAGCCACCGGCCCGTTCGCGAACGTCACCGACTACGAGAAGGCCCGCCGCGGCGGACGCACAGATCTGGCCCCCCTGCCGGCGCTGCTCATCGTCGCGGATGAGTTCTCCGAGCTGCTGGCAGCCAAGCCCGAGTTCGTCGACACCTTCGTCAACATCGGCCGTCTGGGCCGCTCGCTGCAGGTGCATCTGCTGATGAGCTCGCAGCGTCTCGAGGAGGGAAAGCTCCGCGGTCTCGATTCGCATCTGTCCTATCGGATCGGTCTGCGTACGTTCTCAGCATCCGAATCTCGCGCGGTTCTGGGCGTGCCGGACGCGTACCACCTGCCTCCGCAGCCCGGTGCCGGTTTCCTCAAATCCGACACCGAGACGATGACCCAGTTCCGTGCGGCGTACGTTTCCGGGCAGCCGCCGCGCCGGAGCCGGGCCGTATCGCGGAAGCAGCGCAGATCGCAGACCGCGGCGGTCGAACTGTTCACGGCCGCAGCGAGGAACGCGCCCGAAGCGCCGGCTGTGGAGCCCGACGAGACCGACATGGTCAGCGCCGAACCCGAAGAGCAGCGCAGCACCTTCGAGCTCGCCGTCGAGCGGATGAGCGGCCGGGGGCCCGCTGCGCATCAGGTCTGGCTGCCGCCGCTGGAGACTCCGCCCTCCCTGGATGTTCTCCTCGGGGATCTCGTCGTCGACCCGCAGCTCGGCCTGATCTCACCGCGCTGGCGCGCCGTCGGCGGACTCACGGTACCGCTCGGCATCGTCGACGTCCCGCTCGAACAGCGTCGTGAGAACCTCGTCGTCTCGCTGGGCGGTGCGGCCGGCCACATGGCGATCGTCGGAGCACCGCTGAGCGGTAAGAGCACGCTGGCGCGCACCACCGTGGCAGCGCTGGCACTGACGCATACTCCGCGCGAGGTGCAGTTCTTCGTGATCGACTTCGGCGGCGGCAGCTTCGCAGGCATGCAGGGGTTTGCGCATTTGAGCGGGCTGGCGACCCGCTCCGAGCCTGAGGTCGTCCGGCGCACCGTTTCGGAGATCACCGGTTTGCTCAACCGGCGCGAGGTGTATTTCCGAGAGAACGGGATCGATTCGATCGACACGTACCGTCAGCGCCGAGCTCAGGGACTGGTGGACGACGGATACGGCGACATCTTCCTCGTCATCGATGGTTGGGGGACGCTGCGGAGCGAGTTCGAGATGCTCGAGGCGCAGATCCAGGCCATTGCTGCGCGCGGCCTCACCTACGGCATCCATGTGATCATCGCGGCCGCTCGGTGGATGGAGATCCGCGCGAACATCAAGGACCTGATCGGTACTCGGATCGAGTTGCGGCTGGGCGACCCCAGTGACTCCGAGGTCAACCGCAAGTCCGCCGCAAACGTCACCAGTCGCCCCGGCAGGGGCATCGACTCACGAGGGCTGCAGATGCTCACCGCGGTCCCGCGGATCGATGGCGTGGAGGATGCCTCGGCGCTTGCGGATGGCGTGGAGCAGCTCGTGCAACGTGTGGATGCCGCCTGGCCGGGCGGCCCTGGGCCCAAGCTGCGGCTGCTGCCCGAGCGCATCACCCACGATGAACTGCGTGCGCTCGCCGCCGAACGGGGCGGAGGGAAGGAACCGCGCAATATGCTTCTCGGCATCGACGAGGCCGACCTCGCCCCGGTCTCGATCGACCAGCGCGCCGAACCGATGCTCTACCTCTACGGTGATGCGGGCGCGGGGAAATCCTCGATGCTGCGCGGCGTCGTGCACGAGATCATGAGGCTGTACGGGCCGAAGGAGGCGAAGATCTTCGCCGTCGACTATCGCCGAGCGCTGCTCGGCGAGATCCCGACGGAGTACCTGGGTGCATACCTCACTTCGCACGAGCTCGCAGAGCCCGGTGTGCGCGAACTGGCGGAGTTCTTCCGCAGCCGCATGCCAGGACAAGACGTCACGCCGGAGCAGCTGCGCAGCCGTTCGTGGTGGACGGGAGCGGAGGGATTCGTGCTCGTGGACGACTACGATCTCGTCGCGACTTCGCAGGGCAACCCGATCGCCGTACTCGCACCGCTGCTGGCGCAGGCATCGGACCTCGGTCTGCACGTGATCATCACCCGCCGCACCGGTGGCGCGAGCCGTGCCGCGTATGACCCGATCATCCAGCGGATGACGGACCTGGGCGCCACCGGCATCCTCCTCAGCGGCAACCCAGAAGAGGGCCAGCTCATCGGCAAGGTCAAACCGGTGCCGGCCATCCCGGGCCGTGCGCAGATCGTCAGCCGCGACCGCGGCGTGATCGCGGCGCAGATGCTCTGGGTGCCCGCGCAGTACGACTGATCACACTCCGACGGGGAGTCCTCCCCATCGAGCGGTTCAGATCCGGCGGTTAGGATGTACCGGTGCGCCCGGGGTCGGATGATCCGGCGCACTGTTGTGAAATCCACCGGGGGGAACTGAGGATGAAGGCGCTGTCCTGGATGCGCGCGAAGCCGAAGACGGCTGCATCGATCGCAGGGCTCACAGCCGGCATCCTCGCCATCGGCACTCTCGCCTTCGCCTATGAGGGCAATCCGACCACCAAGGTCGACCTGAACGACGGCGGTGTCTGGATCACCAAGTCATCGGCCCTCATGGTCGGGCACTTCAACAATGAGTCGACGCTGCTCGATGGCGGCCTGCGCACGACGGGTGAGAGCTTCGACATCCTGCAGGACCAGTCCACGGTCCTCGTCACCGACAACACCAATTCCACGCTCACCGCTGTCGACCCGTCACGGGTATCGCTCGGCGACAGCGCGACGATCCCCGGTTCCGCGAAGGTCGAACTCGGGTCGCAGACTGCCGCCATCCTCGACAGCGAGTCCGGTGACCTCTGGGTGCTCCCGGTCAAGGGGATCGCCGG
>JBQDFB010000032.1:0-2290 GCA_052085045.1 Microbacteriaceae bacterium
GCGGCTCCCAGGCCCGACACACCGCTTGCGGCCTAGAATCTAGGGCATGGCTCAACGGAACACCTGGCAGCGCGAACGTGTGCGCGATGCGCTCGCCGACGCGCGCGGTTTCGTGAGCGCGCAGTCCCTGCACGCCACCCTCCGCGACGAGAAGACCGGCATCGGCCTCGCCACGGTCTATCGCGCCCTGTCGGGTCTGGCGGCATCCGGCGATGCCGACTCGCTGCAGAGCCCCGAGGGCGAGGCGTTGTACCGCGCCTGCACCACCGAGGGGCACCACCACCACCTGATCTGCCGCTCCTGCGGGCTGACCGTCGAGATCGAGGCGAAAGACGTCGAGGCGTGGGCTCACCGCACTGCCGCCCTGCACGGCTTCAGCGAGGCAGAGCACGTCGTTGACATCTTCGGCCTGTGCACTCCGTGCACCAATCGACGTGCCGCCGAAGAGGGCGCGTGAGCACGGCGACCTCGACGCGTCGACCGTCCGCAGGGCATGGCGCGCCGCTTCCGCGCCGTCGCTCGCCGTGGATCGGCGTCGGGATCGGCGTCGGCGTCATCGCCGTGCTGTTCCTCATCGATCGATTCGCGCCGGCGCTGTTCCCAGACGGACTGCCCACCCGCGCGCAGGACGGGCTCACGCTCGCGCTGAGCGTGCTCATCGAGGCGCTGCCGTTCATCGTCCTCGGCGTCGTGCTCTCGATCGTCGTGCAGGTCTGGCTGCCCCCGGATCTCATCCACCGCTGGCTGCCGAAGGCCGGCTGGGCGCGGCGCGCGGTGCTGTCGCTGCTCGGCATGCTGATCCCCGTCTGCGAGTGCGGCAACGTTCCCTTCGCCCGCGGCCTGATGATGCGCGGGCTCGCGCCCGCCGAGGCGATGACGTTCCTCATCGCCGCCCCGATCGTGAACCCGATCGTGATCATCACCACGCACGCCGCATTCGGCTTCGACGGCGGCATCCTCATCGCGCGTCTCGTCGGCGGATACCTGATCGCCAACCTCATCGGCTGGATCTACAGTCGACACCCCGACCCCGACGCCATGCTCACCCGGCAGTTCACCGCGACCTGCGAGCGGGTCACGCACGAGCACGGCACCCCGGCCCGCCGCAGCCTCACGCAGTTCATCATCGAGCTGCGTGCGGTCATGCCGGCGCTGGTGATCGGCTCGGCGCTCGCCGGAGCCGTGCAGGTGCTCGTGCCGCGCGACATGCTCCTGGCGATCGGTTCGAACCCCGTCCTGTCGATCGTCGCCATGATGGCGCTGGCGATGACGGTCGCGATCTGCTCCAACGTCGACGCCTTCTTCGCGCTGTCGTTCGCATCGACGTTCTCGTCGGGCGCGCTGATCGCCTTCCTGCTGGTGGGTCCGCTCGTCGACATCAAGATGCTCGCGCTGCTGCGCACCACGTTCACTGCCCGCACCCTCGTCGGGATCGTCGTCGTGGTGCTGGCGAGCGCTTTCGCGATCGGGATCGGGGTGAACGTCTTTGGCTGAGTCGCACACCACGTCGCGGTGGTCCGCTGTCGGCACGCGCTGGCTCGGTGTCGGCCTCGCCGCGCTGATCGCCGTCGTCACCGTGGGACTGGGCATCACCGGGCAGCTCACGCTGTTCATCAGTCCCGAGTCGATCTGGTTCGCCTGCGCCGGAGCCGTCGTCGTGCTCGTCGGTGCGATCTGGTCGTTCACCCTGCCGCTGGGCGCGGAATCCGACCACGGCCACGATCACGCGCCGGCGGAGGATGCCGAGGACACCCCCCGGCGCACCCTCACCACCGTCGGTACGATCTCGGCCGGCGTCGTGGCGACCGGTGTTGTCGCAGCCGCCCTCGTGCTGCCGCCGGCTTCGCTGTCGGTCGAGCTCGCGATGTCACGGACGGATGCCGCCGGCGCAGGCACCCTGTTCGCCGGCGCCGACACCCCCACGCTCGGCGTCGCCGACACGACGACATTCGGGATCGGCGAGTGGTCGAGCGTGTTCGCGACCGCGTCGCGCCCGGAGGCGTACGACGGGGCACCCGTCACCCTGGTCGGTTTCGTGACACCGGGAGAATCGGATGCCGTCAACCTCACCCGCATGATCATCACCCACTGTGTGATCGATGCGCAGCCCGCTGCGGTTCCGGTCGCGATGGATGCCGGAGAGTTCGGAGCTGACGTGACCAGCACCGGGCAGTGGATCGAGGTGACCGGAACGGTCACGGCGGATGACGACGGCTCGCTGCGCGTGCTGCCGAGTTCTGTCGTCGCGGTCGACGAGCCCGGGGATCCGTATGAGTACTGAGGACCACGG
>JBQDFB010000032.1:2390-7029 GCA_052085045.1 Microbacteriaceae bacterium
AAGCCACCAGCCCCGAAAAACCGCCGGTTCCTCTACACGATCCTCGCGGTCGTCGGTGTTCTCGTGGTCGTGGTGGCCGGGCTCAGCGTGGTCAGTCTCTTCCAGGGGCCTCGGGTATCCGAGGTGCAGGTCGATGCCGCCGAGGCCATCCAGGTTTCGGGAAGCCGTGTCATCCTCACGGCGAATCAGTCCCTGCAGGAGGTCGACGAGTCGCAGGTCTCCGTCGAACCCGCCGTGCCGTTCACCATCGACGCCGCCGGCCGCAACGTCGGCATCCGCTTCACCGTCCCCCTCGACGACGCGACCGACTACACGGTGCGGGTCGCGGGCGTAAGCGGCGAAGGCGACGGTCCGACGTCCGATCTGTCGACGACGTTCACCACACCGGCATCCGAAATCTTCCTGCTGAACCGCACAGACGACGACGATTCGATCTTCAGCACCGATCTCAGCGGAGAGAAGGCCGTCCCCGTCTTCGCACACCCGCGCATCAACGACTACCGTTCGACGTCGACTTCGCTGGTCGTCGCGGTCGAAGACGATGACGGCTCCCGCATCCTCGTCATGGATCACGACGGCGAGAACCAGCGGGAGCTCCCCCTCCCCGGCGACGGATTCGTCAGTTCCGTGCAGGTGTCCGAGCGCGGCGGACTGGTCGGCTACACCTACTCGGACAAGAAGATCTCCGAGGACAGCGGGCGCGCCAGCGTGCTCGTGACGCAGCTGCTCAGCGGCGAGGGAGAGCCGCAGATCATCGAAGTGGGCGGAGAAGAGGCGAGTATCGCCGAATGGCAGTTCGTACCCGACTCGGCCGCCGTGCTGTTCATCGACTTCGACGGAGCGCTGTCGCTGGACGACCGATCCGGCGACGCCGGCGCTCAGAGCATGGGACTCGCGTCGCGGCTGCTCGGCGTCTCACGCGGAACCTACACCGCCATCGTCGAGCGGGCCGATCAGACGACCGTCGAGCTGAATCTGGCGGACGGGTCCGAGACGCCGCTTGCAGCATCCGACCCCGACTTCGGCCCGGCGACGGAGATCACGCCGTTCCCCGGTGGCACGCTGCGCCACGTCGTCGCGCGGGATGCTGCGGGGCTGCCCACCGGTCAGGCGACCATCCGCGTCGATGACGAGGGTGTCGCGGAACCGCTGGTGGAGGTCGAATCCGGCAACGCGATCCTGCAGGCGTGCGCGTCGCCGAGCGGACAGTACGCGGCCGTCACCGTCGCGCCGAACCTCACCGACAACGCCTACGACAACCTGCTCGTGCCGCTGCCGAAGACGCTCGAGACGCACCTGTTCGATCTGAGGAGCGGCGAGGAGCTCGTCGCACTCACCGGGTTCGATGTGTCGTGGTGTCAGATGGCTCCGTCGTTCTGATGACGCGGGTTGTCCGGACCGACCTGGAGGCTCTGCCCCTCGAGGTGGCGCCCCGGCTGCTCGGCGCCCAGTTGCGCACCGTCGTCGACGGCACCGAGGTGCGGCTGCGCATCACCGAGACCGAGGCGTATCACGGGCAGGGCACCGGCGACGTTCCCGACCCCGGTTCGCACGCGCGGATGGGCCGCACCGCCCGCAACGCCACGATGTGGGGCGAGCCGGGTCATCTGTACGTGTACCTCAGCCACGGCATCCATTCGTGCGTGAACGTCGTGTGCGGGCCGGCGGGCACGGCCGGTGGTGTGCTGCTTCGCGCCGGTGAGGTCATCGACGGAGCGGATGCTGCGGCATCCCGCTCGGGTCGCGCCGGGCGCGACCTCGCTCGCGGACCGGGACGATTCGGGCAGGTGTCGGGCCTGCGGCATCCACTTCATGACGGCATCGACGCCATTGACGGATCGGAGCGGAACGGCGCGAGCGCCGAGCTGTGGTGGGGTACGGAGGAAGTCGAGGTCGTCTCCGGTCCGCGCGTCGGTGTCGCAGGGATTGCGGGGACGGATGCCTTCCCCTGGCGCTTCTGGATCGAGGGCGACCCGACGGTGTCGGCGTTCCGCTGGGGACGCGGCGCGGCAGATGCCCAGGCCATGCTAGACTGACTCCTTGTCTGCGCACACTCCTGTGCGCAGTTCGCGTGCTGCTCGGTCCTTGAGTCTGACTTCGGGGTTGCGGCGCGCAGACAAGGGATCTTGGGTGAGGCCGTCCGGTCTCACGGTAATGAAGGAGTAATCACATGGCAGCAGTGTGCCAGGTGACTGGAGCAGTTCCCGGCTTCGGTCACAACATCTCGCACTCGCACCGCCGGACGAAGCGCCGCTTCGACCCGAACGTGCAGAAGAAGACCTACTACGTGCCCTCGCTCGGTCGTAAGATCAGCTTGAACGTGTCCGCCAAGGGCATCAAGGTGATCGACGCGCGCGGCATCGACAAGGTGGTCGCGGACCTCCAGGCGAAGGGTGTGAAGCTCTAATGGCCAAGAAGGCTCAGGACGTACGTCCGATCATCAAGCTCCGCTCGACGGCGGGCACCGGTTACACCTACGTGACCAAGAAGAACCGTCGCAACACACCCGACCGCATCGTGCTCAAGAAGTACGACCCGGTCGTCCGCAAGCACGTCGAATTCCGAGAGGAGCGTTGATCCATGGCTAAGAAGAGCAAGATCGCTCGCAACGAGCAGCGCAAGGTCATCGTCGAGCGCTACGCCGAGCGTCGCGCCGAGCTGAAGAAGACGCTCGTCGACCCGAACGCCACCGACGAGGCCCGCGAGGCCGCCCGCGTCGGCCTGCAGAAGCTTCCGCGCAACGCGTCGCCAGTGCGCGTGCGTTCGCGTGACGCCATCGACGGACGCCCCCGTGGCATGCTGACCAAGTTCGGCATCTCGCGCGTGCGTTTCCGCGACATGGCCCACCGCGGCGAACTGCCCGGTGTGACCAAGTCGAGCTGGTAAGCATCGCTTGAAGGGGCGAGGATCTTCGGATCCTCGCCCCCCTTTCGTGTGCCCGGGGCGTGCGCCCGCCCCGCCGCAGCCTCGGGCGGAGTTCTCGCGCTGGGGAGGAGTTCTCGCGCTGGGGAGGAGTTCTGGCGCAGCATCCTCCTCCCAACACTGTGTTCTCCGCCCAACGCTGAGCGCGCCGAGCCCCTCTGCACATCACCGATGCGGGAGGGGTTATCCACGGAACGTGCGGATGCGGCCGTTCGACGCATGTGCATCGCGCCAGGATCGAGCGATGGACCCGATACAAGAGCTGCGCGACCGCGGTGGCGTGGCGCGCATCGATGCACTGCGTCGCGCCGGCGTCAGTGATCACGCGCTTCGTCGCGCTCGCGAACGCGGGCTCCTGTTCTCCGCCTGCCGTGGGTGGGTGGCACTCAGCGGTGCGGATCCCATGCTCGTCGCAGCCGCGCGCCGACGGGTCGTGCTCAGCTGCGTCACGCTGGCCGCACGAAAAGAGCTGTGGGTGCTCGATTCTTCGGAGCCGCACGTCGCCGCCCCGCCGAACTCCGGGCACGCCCGCGTCTCGCGGGGTGTCATCCACTGGAATGCGCCGATCTTTCCCAGAGACCCCGAGTCCTGTGAGGATTCTCTGGAGAACGCGCTCATCCTCGTCGCCCGATGCCAGCCCTACGAGGCCGCGCTCGCCGTATGGGAATCCGCATTGAGAACAGGGATGCTGGATCTCGCTGTGATGCGTCGATCGCCGTTGCCGCCAGCAGCACGCCGCATGGTCGAGGACGCACAACCCTTCGCAGATGCCGGAACGGAGACGATCTTCTTCACCCGCTTGCGGTGGCTCGACCTCCCGATCCTGCCGCAGGCGTGGCTGTTCGGCCACCGCGTCGACTTCCTCATCGGTGATCGGCTCATCGTGCAGATCGACGGAGGCCACCACGTCGGTGCGCAGCGCACGAGCGACATTCGGCACGACGCCGAGCTGAAGCTGCGGGGCTATCACGTGATCAGGATCAGCTACGAGCAGCTGTTCAACCAGTGGCCCGAGGTTCAGGCGATGATCATGACGGCCATCGCGCAGCGGCTGCACCTCGCAGCCTGATCCCTCGGGCGGCCTGATCCTCGGGCGGCCTGATCCCTCGGGCGGAGTTCTCACGCTGGGGAGGAGTTCTGGCGCAGCATCCTCCTCCCAACGCTGTGTTCTCCTCCCCAGCGGGTGAGCGGCAGCATCCGCCACAGGGCGCGGCGCACACCGAATCCTGTGACTGGAGTGACTGGTGTGACTCGACACGCCCAATAAAACCCCAAAACCTGCGAAATGACGCGGAAAAACAGGTCTCGGTTGGTACATTCGATGCGGTCGATCGACCAACGGGCGGCATCCGTCACCCGAACCACGAATTATGCGACGTGAACCCGTCGCTGGAGGATGACATGGCTGACAAGTCCATCACCAAGACCGAGCTCGTCGCGAGCATCGCTTCCGCCACCGGCCAGAGCCAGGCCACCGTCTCGGGCGTCCTCGACTCGCTCTTCGGCACGGTGTCCGACGCAGTTGCCAAGGGCAGCAAGGTCTCGATCCCGGGCTGGATCTCGTTCGAGCAGGTCGACACCGCCGCCCGCACGGGCCGCAACCCGCAGACCGGCGCCGAGATCAAGATCCCGGCCGGCAAGCGCGTCAAGGTGACCGCTGGCTCCAAGCTCAAGGCTGCCGTCAAGTAAGACCGCTTCCTTTCACGAAGGCCGTCCC
>JBQDFB010000032.1:7129-22922 GCA_052085045.1 Microbacteriaceae bacterium
GCGTTCAACCCGCAGATCAGCCTCGGGGAGCAGTTCGGCACCGACCTCGGCCGCTTCCTGCTCGCCCTCCCGCTCGGCCAGGCCTGGCTCATCACCACGATCATGGGCGCTGTCGTCACGATCCTCGCCTTCGCGTGGCGCAGCTGGACGCCCACTCTCCTCACGGCGATCATCGCCGTCGCTGCTCTCCTGCCGATGGCGCAGCAGGGGCACTCGGGTGAACTCGACGGCCACATCACCGCCGTGAACTCGATCCTGCTGCACACCGTCGGCGCCGCCGTCTGGCTCGGCGGGCTCATGCTGCTGGTGATCCTGCACTTCATGAAGGGCGTCGATCCGCAGGCGCTCGTACGCCGCTACTCGAGCATCGCGATCGCCGCGTTCTTCGTCGTCGCCGTCTCGGGCGTGGTGCGCTCGACGGTGGGCCTGGCCGGGTGGGACGACCTCTGGTCGCCGTACGGCCTGATCATCATCGCCAAGGCCGTGCTGCTCGGCGGCATGGGACTGCTCGGCGCCTGGTACCGCACGCGGCTCATCCCGCGGCTGGCCGGGGCGCGCGCGTCGAACTGGTTCTGGATGCTGGTGCTCGGCGAAGTCGCGCTGATGGGGCTCGCCTCGGGTGCGGCCGCAGCCCTCGCCCGCACGCCGCCGCCGGTGGGCGAGACGGCGGCGGTGCGCCAGACGCCCGCCGAGATCCTCACCCGCTCGCCGCTGCCGCCCGAGTTCACGATCGAAAAGTGGTTCACGGGGTGGGACTACGACATCCTCTGGGCCGTTGCCGCCGCCTTCGGTGCCTTCTTCTACCTCGCCGCCGTCTGGCGCCTGCACCGGCGCGGGGATCGCTGGCCGATCCACCGCACCGTGTTCTGGATGCTGGGGCTGCTGCTGCTGGTCTGGGTCACCTGCGGGCCGCTGAACATGTACCAGGAGTACCTGTTCAGCGTGCACATGCTGGGCCACATGATCCTGTCGATGGCGATACCGCTGCTGCTCGTGTCCGGAGCGCCGATAACGCTCGCGCTGCGCAGCATCCACAAGCGCGACGACGGCACGCGCGGCGGGCGCGAATGGATCCTCTGGGCCGTCCAGTCGCCGTTCTCGCGGGTCGTGACCCACCCGTTTGTCGCGGCCGGGATCTTCGTGGTCTCGCTGTGGGCGTTCTATTTCACCGACCTCGTCCGGTGGGCGATGTACGAGCATCTCGGGCACGAGTGGATGGTCATCCACTTCCTCATCTCGGGCTACCTGTTCGTGATGAGCCTGGTCGGCATCGACCCCGTGCCGTACCGGCTGCCCTACCCGGGGCGTCTGATCACCCTCATCGCCGTCATGGCCATGCATGCGTTCTTCGGCCTGGCGATCATGATGCAGGAGGGGCTCATGGTTGCCGAGTGGTTCGGGGCGATGGGCCGCACCTGGGGTCCGACGCCGATGGAGGATCAGTACATCGGCGGCGGCATCGCCTGGTCGGTCGGCGAGATCCCGACGCTCATCCTCGCGATCACGGTCGCCATCCAGTGGAGCCGCGACGACACGAAGGTGCAGCGCCGCACCGACCGCAACGCCGACCGAACCGGCGATGCGGAGCTCGAGGAGTACAACGCGAAGCTCGCGAAGATGGCAGAACGCGACAAGCGCGAAGCGGCGCGCGGCCGCTGAGGGGCGCAGGCTGCGGCGTCAGCCCTCTGTCGGAGCACCGACGCGGATCGACGCCGACCCGTCGGGGAGGATCGCGATCGTCCCGTCGACGCGGAACGGCACATCCTCGGACACGTGCTCGATCGATCCGTCGTAGAGCGATTGGATGTCGACCTCGATGTGCGCCACCGCGTCGGTGGGCGGGATCTTCCACTGTCCGCCATCCGGCTCGACGGTGACGGCGGGCTGCTCGGTGATCGACCACACCGGCGGCTCGACGATGCGGTTCTGCACCTCGAGACCGAACGGGCACGCCGTGGGCTGCAGCACCTGCTGCGTGGTGCATTCGGTGAGGAACTCCTCGACGCGGGTCTGCACGACCGAGATGAACTCGTCGGTCGGCGCGGTCTGCACTTCGATCGGCGTCTGCGTGAGCGGCGAGTCGGCGAGGACGCTGACCCCTGGCGACGCCGAGATCGCGGTGCCGACGTTCACCGCGTAGAGACCGGGTGTGAACACGAGCATGGGCACGGGATCGGTTGCCGGCGACGCGGTCCCGGCCGCGGAAACCTGCGCCCGCTGGACCTCGAAGCCGTTCACCGCGAAGCTGTCGGCACCGAGCACGGTGAGCGAGACGGCGGCGAGGGGCGACTGCGCGAACCGCCAGTTCGGGGTCACTCCCGCCCATCCGGCCTGCTCGACCTCGAACGTGGTCGTGCCCTGGTGGGAGCCGGCGAGATACGAGACCGTGACCGCGGTGACGTCGTCGGACGTCTCTTCGGAGACGACGTCGACGTCGGTCAGCGGTGCGAGGGCCGCCTCGCGGAGCAGCGCCTCGGATGCCGTCGCGTCGATGCCCGATTCCTCGAGGATGCTGCGATCGAGCGCCACCCCGGGCATGAGCAGGGCGTCGGCGGCTCGCCCGGTGGAGAGCATGTCCAGGTAGCGGGTGACGAATGCGGCCGGGCCGTAGAACTCCTTATACAGCCCCACCACGCTCGCCCCGAGTGCGGCGATCAGCAGCGCGCCGACGACCGCGAGCGCGGTCAGATCGACCCACAACCGGCGGCGCCGGGGCGTCGTCGAGCCCTGATCCATGGGGCAAGTCTAGAAGGACGGGCTGTGACAGTGCCGAGCACGACGGCCCATGCGACGTACCATGAGAGTCGTGTCTTTTCCCGCCCTCTCCGATGAACAGCAGGAGCTGTTCCGGCTCATCGAGGACACCAGGGAGCACGTATTCATCACCGGCCGCGCCGGAACCGGAAAATCCACGCTGCTGCAGTACTTCGCGTGGCACACCGAGAAGCAGATCGCGATCTGCGCGCCGACCGGCGTTGCCGCCCTCAACGTCGAGGGGCAGACGATCCACTCGCTGTTCCGGTTGCCGATCGGTCTCATCGCCGAGGGCGAGATCGAGCAGAACGACGCCACCCGCCGCATCCTCAACGCCATCGACACGCTCGTCATCGATGAGGTGTCGATGGTCAACGCCGACCTCATGGACGGCATGGACCGGGCGCTGCGCCAGGCGCGAGGCCGGCGGGCCGAACCGTTCGGCGGGGTGCAGGTCGTCATGTTCGGCGACCCGTACCAGTTGGCACCGGTGCCCCCGCGTGGAGACGAGCTGCGTTACGTGCAGGATCACTACCGCTCATTCTGGTTCTTCGACGCGAAGGTGTGGGCGGGCGCGACGATGGGCGACGCCGACGGCCTCATGGACCTCGGCCGGCACGGCGCACCGCTGCACGTGCGTGAGCTCGTGCAGATCCATCGGCAGTCCGACGACGGGTTCAAAGCCATGCTGAACGCCGTGCGCTATGGACGGGTGACCGCCGAGATCGCCGAGGTGCTCAACACTCAGGGGACGCGCACGCCGCCCGATCCCGAACCGGGTGAGATCCCGATGATCACCCTCGCCACGCGCAACGACATCGTCAACAACATCAATCGGCGCCATCTCGCAGCCCTTCCAGGCAAGGAGCAGACAGCCCGCGCCGAGATCAACGGCGACTTCGGCCGCGGTGAGGGCAATTTTCCAGCCGACTCCGACCTGAAGCTCAAGGTGGGGGCGCAGGTCATGTTCCTGCGCAACGACGTCTCGATGACAGGCGAACCGCCGCGGTGGGTCAACGGCACGATCGGCACAGTCAAACGCATCCTCGGCGGTTCGGTGCGCGTCGAGATCGACGGCGAAGACGTCGACGTCGAGCCAGCGGTCTGGGAGAGGTTCCGCTATTCGTACGACCAGAACACCAAGACGCTCAGCCGCGACGTCATCGCGGAGTTCACGCAGTTTCCCCTGCGGTTGGCGTGGGCGGTGACGATCCACAAGTCGCAGGGCAAGACGTACGACCGTGCGATCATCGACCTCGGTGGCGGCGCCTTCGCCCCGGGGCAGACGTACGTGGCGCTGTCGCGGCTGACCGCGCTCGACGGCCTCTACCTGTCACGACCGCTGCGGCCCAGTGACATCCGCGTCGATCAGGACGTTCGCCGGTTCATGCGCGAGGCCTGGGAGGCGCGGCAGTCGTCGACGCCGCAAGTCTCCGGCAGCTGAAACCGCCCTCAGGCCGCGACGCGCGCTCGGTCGAGGTCTTCGAACAGCTCGGTGTTGAACCGGTAGGCCAGCAGCACCTCGTCGATAACGCGCTCGCGTTCTGCGTCATCCCAGGGAGCAGCATCCAACTGCTCGCGGTAGACGTCCTTGAATGCGCTCGGGTCGGCGATGTCGTCGAACAGATAGAAGCCGACGCCGTTGGTCTCGAAGCCGAAGCGGCGCTGCATGATCCGGCCGATGAAGATGCCGCCGGAGAGGTCGCCCAGGTAGCGGGTGTAGTGGTGGGCGACGAAACCGCCTGACCAGGTGGCGCCGACCTCGTTGATGCGGGCGACGTAGCGCTCCGTCGTCGGCAGCGGAACGATCTGCTCACGCCAGTCAGGGCCGACGAGGAACTCGAGGTCGGCCTCCAGGGCGGGCAGTCGGGTGAGCTTGTCACTGATGAAGACGGACGCCACCGGGTCGCGCCGCATGCGCTCGCCGGCGGACTCGAGTGCCTCGTAGATGAAGTAGTGCTGGGCGACGAGGGAGATGTAGTCCTCGCGAGATCCTTCGCCCTTGAGCAGGTCCGCCATGAACCCGGCGTGCTCGCTGCGCGAGTGCGAGCTGGACGAGCGCTCACGGAGCGCGGCGGAGAAGGAGAGGATTTCAGCCATGGCCCCAGTGTAAGGGGAACCTAACCTGATCGGGAAGCCCCCCGATGCCTCAAGCGTGCGGGCGCGGCTCGATGCCGAGCCTCCCACAGGCCGCGTCATACAGCGCGACGACCTCGCGCCGCACCGCCGGACGCTCGTCGATCGGGCCACCCGGCCACGGCACGCGCAGCTCCTCCGCGATGCCCGCGCGGGTGATCTGCCAGACGCCGCCGTCCCCGTCGAGGTCGGTCATCACAGCATCCGTGATGGGCAGATCGGATGCCGTGGCGAACGCACGAGCAATGAGCAGGTTGTCGTCGACGTGGTCGTCATTCATGTGGTGGAGGATGGCCGCGACAACGTCGCTGTCGAAGATGTGGGGCATGGTCTTTACTGTACGTCTGCCCGAAGCGGATCGAAGCACACGGTGTTTCGAGCGGAGCACCTTAGAATCGGTGAGACCGATCACGCCGGGAGTCTTCTACATGCATCTTGTCTCGTCACGCCGTCTGCGCGCCGCCGCAGCGGGCGCCGTCGCGCTCGCCCTCGTGCTGACCGGGTGCTCATCGGATGGTTCATTCTCATATACCGCACCGGATCAGGTGGAGCAGGCGCTCCCGGAGGAGACGGCGGCTCAGCTTCAGGAATCCGTCGAGAACGCGATGGCCAAGACGGGTGCGACCGGTGCGATCGTCGGTGTCTGGGTGCCGTGGAGCGGTACCTGGGTGACCGGACTCGGCACGCAATCGGTGGAGGATCAGACCGCGGTCACCGCGGACATGACATTCCGGGTCGGCGATGTCACCCGCCTGATGACCTGCGACATCCTGTACGCGCTCGCCGATGACGATGTCGTCGAGCTCGACGGACCCGTGCCCGAGTACGTCTCCGGCGTCGCCCAGCTGGGCGACATCACTCTCCTGGATCTGTGCAACGGCACCGCCGGCATCGGATCGTCCGAATCTGCAGTGCGCGGCGCCTGGGCCAACACTCCGAAGCGCGTGTGGGCACCGCTCGAACTGGCATCCTTCGGGCTGGGGCAGGACCGGACCGAACCGCACACGACGTACCGTGACTCCGATGCGAGCTACCTGCTTCTGGGTCTCGCGCTGGAGCGCGCGTCGGGCATGACCGCATCCGAACTCGTCGAGGAGTACATCTCAGACCCGCTGGATCTGGCGGCCACGTCGCTTCCCGGACCGGCCGCGGCAGCACCGGGCGACAACCCCCTCAGCGGCAACCGTCTGAAAGCGATCGACGGCGGCTACGACTGCACGGCGCAGGCCGACACCACCGTGCTCTCCTCCAGTACGGGATTCACCGATTCGGGTGCCGTGTCGACGATCGACGACCTCGGTGCGTTCGTGCAGGCGACGGCACGCCAGGGTCTGCGGGAGGACGGGGCCGAGCCCGATCAGTTCGGTTCGCCCCTGCCCGCGTCGTCGAAAGCGCCGACCTGGTATCAGGCGACCGGCGGTGCCCGCTTGGTCGGCCCGCTTGTGGGCCAGCATGGGTGGACGCCGGGATACTCGACAGCGGCCTACGCCGACCCCGAGACCGGCTTCGCCGTCGCGGTCGTGCTGAACAACTCCGCGACCCGGGGCAGTTCCGCGGCCTATCTCGCCTGGGAGCTCGCGGCGATCGCGTCGAAGGCACCCGTCGCAGATGGGCAGACCGCGCCGGAGTTCGGGCTTCCGTTCACCGCGGAGCAGTACCGCGCATCCATCGACGGCCTCACGGTCTGCGCCACGCCGCTGCCGGCGGAGTGAGCCCGGGGGACTCGCCTCTACTCTGGGGGCATGTCCCAGACGGAGAAGTCTGACCGCGTCCGCCGGATCGTCGTCGCACTGACGGTCGCCGGATCGCTGGTCGCCGCCCTGTTCGGATCGGGGCTGTTCGGCGGCCAAGGAATAGCGGATGCTGCGGGCGGAGCGTTCGCCGCCGATGCCACGGTGCTCGCACCGGCGGGCTTCGCCTTCGCCATCTGGTCGGTCATCTACCTGGGTCTTCTGGCGTACGCGCTCTGGCAGTTCGTGCCGGCGCAGGCGGCGAAGCCGCGACATCGGGCGGTCGGCTACGGCGTCGCAGCATCCGCTCTTCTGAACGCCGTGTGGATCGTGTGCGTGCTCGCGTGGCGGATCGCGGAATCGTTCGTGATCATCGTGGTCCTGCTGGCCGTGCTACTGGCGACGTTCGTGCGCGCGTGCCGGCGGCCGCGCCGCGGCACCGTCGCCGAGGCCGTGCTCATCGACGGGGTGATCGGCCTGTATCTCGGGTGGGTGACGGTGGCTGCGGCAGCCAACCTCGCCGCCTGGCTCGCCGACGCCGGGATCACCGCCTGGTCGGGGGCGCCCGGCGTGCCGGGGACGATCACACTCATCGTCGCCGGGCTCATCGCGCTGTTCACCGCGTGGCGCGGGGGACGATGGGCGCCGGCGGTTGCAACCTGCTGGGGGCTGGTATGGATCGCGGTGGGCCGGTGGGCGGGCGAACCCGCGGCGCCCGTCGTGGCGGCCACGGCCGTTGTGCTCGCCATCTTGGTGCTCGTCGTGACGGCATGGCGGTTCCGGGCACGCATGCGCACGCAGGATAGTCAAGCCCCTGCATCCGGTCCCGTTGGCACGGATAGTGTCGACAACAGGAGGTCATGATGGCAACGACGAAGACGACAACGGCAGCGACGAGGCGCTCCGCCCGGGGCGGCGCCGGAGAGAAGAGCACGAAAAGACAGAACGCCGAGAAAGGCTTCGTCGCATCGAAGCAGCTCGGGGAGAACCTGCAGGCGGTGCTCGTCGACCTGCTGGAGCTGTCGATGCAGGGCAAGCAGGCGCACTGGAACGTGATCGGACGCAACTTCCGAGACACGCACCTTCTGCTCGACGAGATCGTCGAAGCGGTGCGCGAGTTCAGCGACACGATCGCGGAGCGGATGCGGGGCCTGCACGCCATTCCCGACGGTCGAAGCGACACCGTGGCATCGACCACCACGCTGCCGGAGTATCCGCAGGGCGAGATCGACACCGGCGAGACGGTCGATCTGATCACCGTGCGGTTGGAGGCAGCCGTCGGCACCATGCGCGACGTCCACGACGCTGTCGACGCGGAGGACCCGACCAGCGCCGACATCCTGCACGCGGTGATCGAGAAGCTCGAGCAGTTCGCGTGGATGATGAGCGCCGAGAACCGGACGCCCGCCAAGCGAGGCTGATCGGCGGGGCGGGAATCCGGGGCGGGTCTCCGGAGTCGTGCGGTGCGCTTGAGCGGTAGCCTCGATCCATGGCCCCATCCGCACCCGTCTCCGCGACAGCGTGGGAGCCGCTCGCGCCTTCCGCGGTCGCCGAGTTGCTCGCCGCGGCATCGGTACGGTGGTGGCTGTCGGGCGGCGCGGCGCTGGATCGCTGGGTCGGTCAGCCGATCCGCGAGCGCGCGAACGTCGACGTGAGCGTCATCGCCACCGATCTCACGGCGCTGGTGGAGAGTCTCCCGGACGGGTACAGCGCCTGGGCTCCGGGCGGCGAGGATGACGAGATCGTGCCGTTCGCGGATGCCCCGGCCGATACCGATCTGCAACCCGTGCTCGTCCGCGATGACGCGAAGAACGTCTGGGTCCTGCAGGTGAACGTCGAAGACGGCGCACCGCGCGCCTGGGTCTACAAGCGCGATCCCCGCCTGACCCTGCCCTGGGACCGCGCGGTGCTCGATGTCGACGGCATCCCCACCGGCGCTCCCGAGGTGCAGCTGGTGTGGAAGGCGCTGCGTCCACGCGCAGAAGACACCGTCGACAAGGATGCTGTGCTGCCCGGTCTCACCCCCGAGGCGGTCACGTTCTACGAGACGGCGCTCCTGCGCATCCACCCGCATTCGACGTGGGCGATCCACGTGCGCAGCCCCTTCGCGCCCGCCAAGGCCAGCTGGAACCAGAAGAAGTCCTAGCTTCCCTTCCGCCGGTACTCGCCGGCGGCGACGGCATCCAGAACCACGGCGCGGAACCATTTCTGCGCCGGTGACAGGCTCGCCTCGCGCCGCGTGTACAGCGACACCGGAGTGCTCTGCGCCGGCCACGGAAGATCGGCGATCCGCAGTCCGGCGAACCAGCCGCTGAACACTTCGGCCACGTGTCGTGGCAGCAGCACGACGAGGTCGGTGGACTGCAGCACGGCAGGAACAGTCGAGTACTCCTCGACGGTCAGCGCGACCTGCGGCATGAGACCGTGTTCGGTGAGCACCTGCAGGGGGAAGACATGCCCGCCGCGGGCCGAGACGCGCACGAAGCGTCGGCCCGCGAACATGTGCGGCGTGGTCTCGGGCAGCGGATGCTCCGCAGACGACAGGGCGACGTACTCGACGGCGCGCACATGCGTGCGCCACAGCCGCGGGCTGCCGATCATCGACACTGTCATTGCCAGGTCGATCGATCCACGGATCAGCCCGTCCTCGACCTGATCCGAGTCCAGCCGCTCGACCTGCAGATGCGGAGCGGATGCCGCGCGCGAGAGCGCCGCCATGATCGGCGGCAGGAACGTCTGCTCTCCGATCGAGGTGAGCCCGAGCGCGAGATCACCGCTGAATCCGGCCGGCTCGAACGCCTCGGGATCGCTCACCGTATCGTCGATCTGGGCGAGAGCCTCGTGCAGGGGAGCGAACAGTGCGGTGGCTTTCGCCGTCGGCACCATGTCGCGCCCCTCGCGCCGGAACAGCTCATCACCGAACTTCTCTCGGAGGCGCCGGAGCGTGTAACTCACGGTCGGCTGCGTCACGTGCAGCCGCTCCGCAGCGGCCGTCACGCTGCGCAGTTCGTAGAGGACGACGAAGGTGCGCAGCTGGTTCAGATCCGCAAGCGACATGTATAGAGTCAGGGCGAGGTCGACCTCGGGTTCCAGCAGCTCAGCGAGCTGGTCGGGCAGCCGGGCGTGCGCATCCTCGGCGTCATGCCGGAGGACTGCGCGATCGACACTGTGTTCGCGGGGGCGGTGGCGACGGCATCCGCCTCGCCCGCTCAGGCCGCCGACGTGCTCGCGTTCCTCGCGTCTCCAGCCGTTGCCGCGATCAAGGAACGGCACGCATTCGGCGTGCCCGCCGTCTGGTCGCCCCCGCGACCCGCCCCGCGGTATTCCTTCCGCAGCCCCGCTTCCGCAGCCCGCCCCCGCAGCCCGCTTCCGCAGCCCGCCCCCGCGGGTCGTTGAGCGAGCGCAGCGAGACGAAACGGGCTGAGCGAGCGGAGCGAGTCGAAGCCACTCCCCGACGCGCCGCGCCGCCCGGCCCCTCAACCTCAGCTGTACAGCATCCCGCCGTCGACGAGCAGGGTCTGACCGGTGACGTACGCGGCGTTCGGTCCGGCGAAGAACGAGACGACTCCGGCAACGTCCTCCGGGGTCTCGATGCGGCCGAGGCTGATGCTTTCGACGTTCTCCTTCAGGTTCTGCCCGATCGGCTTGCCGTTGATCTCGGACAGGCGCTTGTCGATCTCGTCCCACATGCCGGTGCCGACGATGCCGGGGGCGTAGGCGTTGACCGTGATGCCCTTCGCGGCCAGCTCTTGCGAGGCTGCCTGGGTGAGACCGCGGACGGCGAACTTCGACGCCGAGTAGGCACCGAGGATGGGGAATCCCTTGACGGCGGCGATCGAGGCGGCCGAGATGATGCGGCCCTTCTTGCCGAGTTCCGTGAACTTGGCGGCCGCGGCTTGGATGCCCCAGACGACGCTGTTGACGTTGATCGCGAAGATCTTGTTCAGCTCTTCTTCGGTGATCTCCTCGATGGGCTTCACCTGCGCGATTCCGGCGTTGTTCACGATGACGTCGAAGCTGCCGAGCTCGGCGGCGGCACGGTCGACGGCGGTGACAATGTCATCCTTCTTCGAGACGTCGGCGCCCACGAAGATCGCCTTGCGGCCCAGCGCCTCGATCTCGGAGATGACGCCAGCGGCCTTCTCCTCCTGGAACGGCAGATCCACGATCGCGACATCGAACCCGTCGGATGCGAGCTTCAGCGCGATACCGCGGCCAATGCCCTGCCCGGCACCGGTGACCAGCGCGACCTTGTTCTCGGAAGCTGTGTTCTCTGACATTGTCATCCTTCTCCTTCTTCTGCCCGTCTGTGCGAGCGAGTCATCGAGATGTGAAGAGGTGGATGCCGGTGGGCTTCCGCCTCTTCATGGACAACCTGTTAGCGAGCAAAAGTATTCCTGTGAGTATAAAGTGACGACCCGTGAGCTCGGGATGCCGGCTGCAGCATCCGCCAGCACCCGCACCCGCGCGATACGCTCTGGAGAAGATCGGGCTGGAGCTCTCATGACCACGACTCACATCTACGACGCTGTTCGCACGCCGTTCGGTCGTGCGGGCGGTGCGCTGGCCGGCATCCGTCCGGATGATCTCGCAGCGACCGTGATGCGCGCGACCATCGAGCGCACGGGCCTGGATCCCGCGCGTATCGATGATGTGATCTTCGGGGACGCGAATCAGGCCGGGGAGGACAACCGCAACGTCGCGCGGATGGGTGCGCTGCTCGCAGGTTTCCCGACCTCCGTGACCGGTGTGACGGTGAACCGGCTGTGCGCGTCGAGCGTCGAGGCGGTGATCCAGGGGTCGCGGGCGATCGAGTCCGGAGATGCCCAGATCATCCTCGCGGGCGGCGTGGAATCGATGAGCCGGGCGCCGTTCGTGATCGAGAAGTTCGCGAAACCGTACCCGGCGACGGGTAATCAGACGATGTGGAACACGGCGATCGGTTGGCGGATGACGAACCGGATGCTGCCGACGCCCTGGACGATATCGAACGGTGAGGCAGCGGAGCAGACCGCGAGCACGCGGGGCATCGGCCGCGAGGATCAGGATGCGTTCGCTGTGCGCTCGCACGAACTCGCCGCCCGTGCGTGGGCCGAGGGTGTGTATGACGGGGAGATCGTGCAGGTCGCCGGTGCGGAGCTCGCCCGGGACGAGGGCATCCGTGACGGGTCGACGGTGGAGAAGCTCGCCGGGCTCCGTGCGCTGTTCGCCGATGACGGCACCGTGACAGCGGGGAACTCATCGTCGATCAATGACGGCGCCTCGGCCGTGCTGCTCGGCGCCGAGGGCGCCCTCGATGCCGAACCACTGGCCCGCATCACCGGCCGCGGGGCGCACGGGGTCGATCCGGACGACTTCCCGATCGCACCGATCGAGGCCGCGAACAAGGCCCTGACCCGCGCGGGACGCACCTGGGCCGATGTCGATCTCGTGGAGCTGAACGAGGCGTTCGCCTCGCAGTCGCTCGCGTGCCTGCGCGGCTGGCCCGACCTTGATCCCGACAAGCTCAACATCCATGGTGGGGCGCTGGCGATCGGGCATCCGCTCGGCGCCTCCGGCGGCCGGATCATCGGCCACGCCGCACATGAACTGGGGCGCCGTGGCACAGGAATCGCGGTCGTCGCCATCTGCATCGGCGTCGGACAAGGCCTCGCCGTCGTTCTCGAACGCTGACAGCGCGACCGACGGGCATCGGCCCGGCTCTGAACCACCGCAACCCCGATATCACAGGGAACGCCGGGCAACCTGCGCGATGCTTCCGGATGAGCCGGATAACTTTGAGCGCGTTCGATTCGGTAGAGGCCGTGCTTCATGGACGGCGGCCGCGCTGCATAGGGGGAAGTCAGCATGTCCAACCGCAAGAAGGCGATCACGCGCCGCAGGAGGCTCGAGGTCGACGACGTCCTCGTCGTCGAAAAGTCCAAACTGCGCACCGCGATATCCGGAACCGTGGTCGGAAACTTCATGGAGTGGTTCGACTTCGGCATCTACGGCTACCTGGCCGTGACGCTGACGAAGGTGTTCACGGAGGATGCGCCCGGCGGTCTTGGTCTGCTGCTGACTCTGTTCGGCTTCGCGATCTCGTTCTTGGTGCGCCCGCTCGGCGGGTTCATCCTCGGTCCGCTCGGCGACCGGATCGGTCGGCAGCGGGTACTGTTCCTGACGATGACCATGATGGCGATCGCCACGGCGCTCATCGGTCTGCTGCCGACATCTGAGGCGATCGGTCTGTGGGCGGTCATCCCGCTGTACGTGCTGAAGATGGTGCAGGGCTTCGCGACGGGCGGGGAGTACGCCGGTGCGACCACGTACGTTTCGGAGTTCTCGCCCGACCGCTCCCGCGGCTTCTGGTCCTCGTTCCTCGACGTCGGCTCCTACGTCGGCTTCGCCGCGGGTGCCTCGACCGTTGCCATCACCACCTGGATCACCGAGAGCATCTCGGGCACCGGCGCGATGGTCGACTACGGATGGCGCATCCCGTTCCTCGTCGCGATTCCGCTCGGGGCCGTGGCGATCTGGTTCCGGTTGCGGATCCCCGAGACCCCCGCATTCGAGGCCGAAGAGGCCGACACCCGCTCGGCGGACGGCACCGATCCGCTCGGACGACTGGGCATCATCGGTATCTTCCGGCACCACTGGCGGGTCGTCATCATCGGCGTCGCCTGGTGGCCGCGACCAATACGGCCGCCTATGCGCTGACCAGCTACATGCCGACGTATCTCGAGACCGAGGTCGGCGTCTCCAACCTCATGGCCGCCATCGCCACCGTTCCCGTGCTCATCGTGATGAGCGCCTGCCTTCCCCTGATCGGCAAGCTCTCCGACCGCATCGGCCGCAAGCCGGTCTACGGCATCGCCGTCGTGTCGACCATCGTGCTGATGGTGCCGGCGTTCACGGTGATGCAGATCGGCGAGGAGTGGGCGGTCACGATCGCGCTGGCGATGGTCGCGATCCCCGTCGCGTTCTACGTCGCGATCTCGGCATCTGCCCTGCCGGCGCTGTTCCCGACGGCATCCCGGTTCGGCGCCATGGCGATCGCGTACAACCTCGCGGTGTCGCTGTTCGGCGGTACGACGCCGCTGTTCAGCCAGGCGCTGATCGAGCTGACCGGCAACATCTACATGCCGGCGTTCTACATCATGTTCTTCGCCGCACTCGGCGGCATCGCAATGCTGTCGATGAAGGAGACAGCGAAGCGCCCGCTGCTCGGCTCCTTCCCGACGGTAGAGACGAAGGACGAGGCCAAAGAGCTCGTCGCCGACCAGGACGAGAACGAGTACCTCGACACGAGCACGATGCCGCTCGACGTCATCCTGCCGGTGAAGGAGGGGACTGAGGATGCCGAGAGCCTCGAGAACCCCGAGCCGGTGTGACCGGGGTCGCTGACCCGAATCCGCCGACCCGAGGCTCGAAAACTCCGGAAGAATGGGTGGACGACGCGAAGGAGCAGCATGACCCAGCATCCGTTCGACGAGATCACCGAGACTGACCTGCGGGCCGCGGGCAGCGTGAAATGGACGATGTTCCCCGACACCATCGGTGCCTTCGTCGCCGAGATGGACTTCGGCCTCGCGCCGGCCATCACCGAGGCGATCAGCGGTTCGCTGGAAGCCGGGCTCACCGGGTACCTGCCGCAGCATCTGGCGACCGCGCTGCAGGAGGAGACCGCGCGCCGGTACACCGAGCACCACGGCTGGCATCTCACGGGCGATCAGGTACGGCTCGTTCCCGACGTCATCGCGGCGTTCGAGTTCGCGATCGAGACCTTCACGGCACCTGGCGCCGCGATCATCGTGCCGACACCGGCATATATGCCGTTCCTGTCGGTGCCCCCGCGGCTCGGACGGCGGGTCATCGAGGTGCCGAGCATCCAGTCGGGCGGTCGGTGGGCGATGGATCTGGATGCTGTCGCCGCCGCATTCGCGGACGGCGCTGAACTGCTTGTGCTGTGCAATCCGCACAATCCGCTCGGCACGGTCGCGACCCGTGACGAGCTGGTTCGCATCGCCGAGACGGTGACGGATGCTGGTGGGCGGGTGTTCTCGGACGAGATCCACGCGCCGCTCGTCTACGCCCCGGCGACGCACATCCCTTACGCGTCGGTGTCTCCTGCTGCCGCCGCGCACACGGTCACCGCGGCATCCGCATCGAAGGCGTGGAACCTCGCAGGCCTGAAGTGCGCGCAGATCATCTTCTCGAATGCCGAGTCGCTGGAGCGGTGGGAGGCCGACGACGGCTGGATCGGACACGGCACGTCGACGACGGGTGCGGTCGCGAATCTCGCGGCGTACACATCGGGCGGTGCCTGGCTCGACGAGGTGACGGCGTATCTGGATGAGAATCGTCGCCTACTGGCCGAGCTCGTGGCCGAGATCCCTGGCGTGCACGTGTCTATGCCGGAGGGAACATATATCGCTCTGCTCGACTTCCGCGAGACCGGGCTGACGGGCGATCTCGGCGAGTGGTTCCGCGAGCACGCTGGAGTCGCGATGACCGATGGGGCGGCGTGCGGGGAGGCGGCGATCGGATTCACCCGCTTCGTGTTCGCGACCCCGCGGCCGGTGTTGCGCGAGGCCGTGGAGCGGATCGGGCGGGCGCTCGCGGCCCGATAGCCGCGGTCAGTCGGAAAGGCGCTTCAGCGCGCTGCTCTTGTGCGCGGCGATGTGATCGGTCTTGTCGCTCTTGATCTCGTACTGCGGGTCGTCATCGCTCGCGCGATGCGTGTGACCCTTGTAGTCGAAGTCGGACGTGTGCACCTTGACGATGCGACCGCTGACGTGGCCAGCTTCGGAGTTCCAGCCGACATGGTCGCCGACGGTGAAGTGCTTCGTCATATGTGACCCCCGGTCTCGGAAATAGAGATCCCGGTT
This sequence comes from Microbacteriaceae bacterium, assembly GCA_052085045.1. Taxonomy (GTDB): domain Bacteria; phylum Actinomycetota; class Actinomycetes; order Actinomycetales; family Microbacteriaceae; genus Microbacterium. The sequence goes on from JBQDFB010000032.1 coordinate 22,620, forward strand.
TCGTGGAGGGTGGTTCCGCAAACTCTGTGACCTGGGGTTTTGTGAGGGCGCCGGTGGGCGCGTGTACCGGGAAACGAGGAAGATGTACACGGGTGCCGTGGCGGCGTCGTTCGAAGCCCAAGCAAAAGAGGGGAGAAGGCTCCTGATCGAGCCTTGTCATCTACGACTTGGGCTGTATCGCGTCGAGCACACGGCTCAATAGCGTGGGGGCGAGGTGCCGGCGGCTGGCCTCGGCGAGGGCTGCCAGCTCTTCACGCGCCCAGAATGCGTTGCTGATCTCATCATGCATCTCGTCTGCGAATT
>JBQDFB010000033.1:0-18123 GCA_052085045.1 Microbacteriaceae bacterium
TCGGACGACGCGACACCTCTCGCGGATGCGCGAGCTGTGCTCGGGGGACATAATGGGATGATCCATGTGACCGTGCACACGCAAAGGAGGCGTCTCGATGGCTGCCTCCGGCGAACGTGCCCGCGTCCCCAGCATCCGCGACGTCGCGCGGCTCGCCGGCGTCTCGCATCAGACGGTCTCTCGGGTGCTCAACGACCATCCGAGCATTCGTCCTGAGACGAAGAAGCGCGTTCAGGATGCCATCGTCGTCCTGGACTACAAGCCTAATCTCGCTGCCCGTGCGCTGGTGACCAGCCGCACCAGCACGATCGGCGTGCTGTCGGCGACGATCGGGGAGTTCGGCCCGACGTCGTCGATCGCCAGCATCGAAGATGCCGCTCGGGCGGAGGGATACTCGGTCACGACCCTGAATCTGCCCGAGACCACTCCCGAGGCGATCGGCGACGCGATCCGTCAGCTCGCCGGGGAACAGGTCAGCGGCATCGTCGCCCTCGCACCGCAGGTGCGGGTCTTCAACGTGCTTCGGGGGATGGCGGTCGGGGTGCCGCTGGTGAGTCTGCAGACGGCATCGGGGTCTGATGGATTCACGCTCTCGGCAGATCAGGTCTCGGGTGCCCGCGCGATCACCGAGCACCTGATCGAGCTCGGACACCGTGACATTCTGCATCTGGCCGGGCCCCAGGACTGGATCGAGGCAGAGTCGCGCATGCGCGGCTACCTCGAGGCGGTGCGCGAGGCCGACCTGCCCACCATCCCGCCGATCCGTGGTGACTGGACCGCCGACTTCGGTCATTTCGCCGGCGGCGAGCTGGCTCGTCGCCGCGACTTCACGGCTGTTTTCGCGGCGAACGACCTGATGGCGATCGGGCTCATGCACGGCTTTCGGGATGCGGGGATCGACGTGCCGAGCGAGGTCAGCGTCGTCGGTTTCGATGACATCCCGGTCGCCGCGCACGTGTGGCCGCCGCTGACCACGGTGCATCAGGACTTCCCGGTGCTGGGGGCGCGTGCCGTGCAGATGCTGCTCGCCGAGATCCGCGGCGAGCAGATGCCGGAGTTCGGTCCGATCGAGCCGCAGCTGAGGCTGCGATCCTCAAGCGCATCTCGATAGGACAACGACGAGAAAGCTCCACTTGACACCGGAGTTCAAGAGGCGCAATATGGTGTCTCATGTGAACGGTCACATTGAGAGTGACCGTCAAGCAATCGAGGAAGATCCGTGAGCAGCACAGCAACGATGCCAGCCGTGGCGGGGCCGATCCTGGAGATGCGGAGCATCACCAAGGAGTTCCCGGGCGTGAAGGCCCTCTCCGATGTCTCGATCACCGTGCGCACCGGCGAGATCCACGCCATCTGCGGCGAGAACGGTGCGGGCAAGTCGACCCTGATGAAGGTGCTGTCGGGGGTCTACCCGTATGGCAGTTACGACGGCGACATCCTGCTCTACGGCGAAGAGCAACGCTTCAAGGACATCGCAGCGAGCGAGCAGGCCGGCATCGCGATCATCCACCAGGAGCTCGCTCTCATCCCCGAGCTCTCGATCACCGAGAACATCTTCCTCGGCAACGAGATCGCACACCTCGGCGCGATCGACTGGCAGGCGGCCAAGACTCGCGCCGTCGAGCTGATGGCCCGCGTGGGACTCAACGAGGACCCTGACCTGGCGATCAAGCACCTCGGCGTCGGCAAGCAGCAGCTCATCGAGATCGCCAAGGCACTGAACAAGGACGTCCGCCTGCTCATTCTCGACGAGCCCACCGCCGCGCTCAACGAGACCGACTCGCAGCAGCTGCTCGATCTGATCCGGGGCCTGAAGGCCAAGGGGATCGCGTCGATCATGATCAGCCACAAGCTCAATGAGATCGAGCAGATCGCCGACGAGATCACGATCATTCGTGACGGACGCACGGTCGAGACACTCGACATCGCGGGCGGCGGAGTCAATGAGGATCGCATCATCCGCGGCATGGTCGGCCGCTCGCTCGAGAGCCGCTATCCGGATCGCACTCCTGAGCTCGGCGAGGTGTTCTTCGAGGTCAAGGACTGGGTCGTCCAGCATCCGACCGTCTCGGAGCGCATGGTGGTGAAGGGCTCGAGCATCAACGTGCGCCGCGGGGAGGTCGTCGGCATCGCCGGGCTCATGGGCGCCGGGCGCACCGAGCTCGCGATGAGCATCTTCGGCCGCTCGTACGGAACCTATCTCGGCGGGACGATCATCAAGGACGGCGAGGAGATCGTCCTTCCCGACGTCGCGTCGGCCATCCGTCACGGCCTCGCCTATGTCAGCGAGGACCGCAAGACTCTCGGGCTGAACCTGCTCGATACCATCAAGCGCGCGATCGTCTCCGCGAAGCTGTCGAAGATCGCACACCGCGGCGTCGTGGACGATCGCGAGGAGTTCGCGGTCTCCGAGCGCTACCGCAAGGCGCTGCGCATCAAGACCCCGACCGTCGACGAGGGCGTCAACAAGCTCTCCGGCGGAAACCAGCAGAAGGTCGTCCTGGCGAAGTGGATGTTCACCGACCCCGACCTGCTGATCCTCGACGAGCCGACGCGCGGCATCGACGTCGGCGCGAAGTACGAGATCTACTCGATCATCAACGAGCTCGCAGCATCCGGAAAGGGCGTCATCGTCATCTCCAGCGAGCTGCCGGAATTGATGGGCATCTCCGACCGCATCTACACGATTTTCGAGGGACGCGTCACCGACTGCATCCCCGCTGATCAGGCAACTCCGGAGGCGCTCATGCGCAGCATGACCTCCACGAACCAGAAGGCAACGGCATGAGCACGACGACTGAGACCGAGAAGCGCGGCTTCCATTTCGGCGATATCAAGAAGATGCTGGGCGGAGGCGGCACGTCGTCGCTGCGTCAGTTCGGCATCTTGGGAAGCCTGCTGGTGATCGTCCTGTTCTTCCAGGTCGTCACGATGATGCGCAACCCCAACGGTGCGACGCTCTCGCCGAACAACCTCATCAACGTCATCAACCAGTACTCCTTCATCCTGATCCTCGCGATCGGGATGGTGATGGTGATCATCATGGGCCACATCGACCTTTCGGTCGGATCTGTGGCGGCGTTCACCGGCATCATCGTCGCCAAGGCGATGACGGACTGGAGCCTGCCCTGGCCGGTGGCGATCATCCTGGGGCTGGTCGTGGGAGCTCTGGTCGGCGCCTGGCAAGGATTCTGGGTGGCCTATGTCGGGGTGCCAGCGTTCATCGTGACGCTGGCGGGCATGCTGCTCTTCCGCGGTGCGAACCAGTTCATCGGCCAGTCCACGACGGTGTCGGTGCCGAAGGAGTTCGTCGTCATCGGCGCCGGTTACATGCCCGAGATCCCGATCCCCGGCCTGAACTTCAACGTTCCGACGATGATCCTCGCCGTCATCGCCGTCGCCTGGGTCATCTTCTACGAGCTGCGCACCCGTCGCGTCCAGCGCCGGATGGGATCGGAGACTGCTCCGACCTGGGTCATGGTCACGAAGATCGTCGTTCTCTCGGCCGTCATCCTCGGTGCCGGCTGGCTGTTCGCAACAGGGCGTCCGGGCACGAGCTTCCCGATCTCGGGGCTGATTCTGCTCGCCCTGGTGATCCTGTACACGTTCATCACCCGCAACACGGTCTTCGGACGCCACATCTACGCTGTCGGTGGCAACCGGCAGGCGGCGCGGCTGTCGGGGGTCAAGGATCGCTGGGTCGACTTCTTCGTCATGATGAACATGTCGGTGCTCGCAGCCCTCGCCGGAATGATCTTCGTCGCCCGCTCGCAGGCCTCTGGCCCCGGTGACGGCAACATGTGGGAGCTCGACGCGATCGCAGCCGTCTTCATCGGCGGTGCGGCGGTCTCCGGCGGCATCGGCACGGTGATCGGCTCGATCATCGGCGGCCTGGTGATGGCCTTCCTCAACAACGGCATGGCGCTGCTCGGCCTGTCCGCCGATGTCGTCTCGATGGTCAAGGGCCTCGTCCTGCTCTTCGCCGTCGGCATCGATGTGTGGAACAAGCAGCAGGGGCGGCCCTCCATCATCGGATTCTTCACCCGTCGCCGAGCCCGAACGGACGATTTCGGCTCGTCGACCCTGCAGACCCCCGTCGCCGACGGCGCGAACGGGAAGAAGGGGACGTCCTCGCGCTGAGCGAGCCGTTCCCTGACACCTTGAGAGAAAGTGATCGCATGAAGAAAATCGCAGTAGCGGCGACAGCGTTGGTCGTCACGGGTGCCCTGGCCCTCACCGGCTGCGCCGGCGCAGAGCGCGGTGGCGGCACCGACGGAGGCGACGACGAGGTCGTCGGATTCGAAGAGGGTTCGACGATCGGTGTCGCGCTGCCGGACAAGACCAGTGAGAACTGGGTGCTGGCAGGCCAGCTGTTCAAGGACGGACTGGAAGAGGCCGGTTTCGAGGCCGACGTCCAGTACGCACCGGCCAGCAACACGGTCGCCGAGCAGCAGAACCAGATCCAGGCCATGGTCACCGGTGGTGCCAAGGTCATCATCATCGGCGCGAAGGACGGCAAGCAGCTGGCCACCCAGGTGCAGGCCGCGAAGGATGCCGGGGCCTACGTCATCGCGTACGACCGGCTGATCGAGAACACCGAGGCCGTCGACTACTACGTCGCCTTCGACAACTTCAAGGTCGGCCAGCTTCAGGGCAACGCCCTGCTGGAGGGCCTCGAGGCGAACGCCGGGCACGACGCTCCGTACAACATCGAGCTGTTCTCCGGCTCGCCGGACGACGCGAACTCGGCCGTCTTCTTCGGCGGCGCGATGGACGTGCTGCAGCCGAAGATCGACGACGGCACGCTCGTCGTCACCTCGGATCAGACCGAGATCGGTCAGACGGCGACCGAGGGCTGGCTCGCAGAGAACGCGCAGAACCGCATGGACACGCTGATCACCTCCACCTACGGCGGCGACACCGTGCTCGATGGCGTGCTGTCTCCGAATGACACTCTCGCCCGCGCCATCCTCACCTCGGTGACGCAGGCGGGCAAGGATGTCCCGGTCGTCACCGGCCAGGACTCCGAGGTCGAATCGGTCAAGTCGATCATGGACGGCGTGCAGTACTCCACGATCAACAAGGACACCGCGCTGCTCGTGGAGCAGTCCATCAAGATGGTCGGCCAGCTTCAGCAGGGCGAAGAGGCCGAGGTCAATGACACCGAGCAGTACGACAACGGTGCGAAGATCGTTCCGGCGTACCTGCTCGACCCGGTCATCGTCACGAAGGACAACGCCGCAGAGGCGTACGCCAACGTGCCGAGCCTGCTCGAGATCGTCGAGTCGTACGAGTAAGTCGTCTCCGACGAAACGCGAGCCGTCCGGACCTTCAGGTCCGGGCGGCTCGCTCGTTCGTGGCGGTCCGCTCAGTTCGTGAAGCGGCGAAGGTGCAGGGCGCGCAGCTCGTCGGCGAACTCGGCGACGGGGCCGGATGCCTCCTGCGCAGGCGCGACAGCTGTGATCGGCAGCGCGGCTACCGGTGCCGGTGTGGCGCCGCGGCCGGCGAGCCAGGAGCCCAGTTGTTCCGAGCTGGCCGCGTAGATGATGCGGCCGAGGCCCATCCAGGCGTGCGCCGCTGAGCACATCGGACAGTGCTCACCGGACGTGTAGACGGTGCTCCCCGCCCGCTCCTCGGCCGTGAGGCCGGTGGCTGACCAGCGCGCGATCTCGAACTCCGGATGCCGGGTCTGATCGCCGTCCTGGACGCGGTTGCGGTCCTCGAACCGCACGACACCCTCGGCATCGACGAGGATCGATCCGAACGGTTCGTCGCCGTCATCCAGCGCTTCGCGGGCCAGATCGACGCAGCGGCGCAGGTGGTCGCGCTCCTGCGGAGTCGGATCGTAGAAGTCGGTCATATGACCGAGGGTAGCCTTCGATTTCGGGCAGGAGAACCTGCCGTAGCCTGGGATGGACATGGCACATCTTCTCGGGGCCGAAAGCCTCCATCTGGAATACCCGACCAAGGTCGTCTTCGACTCGATCACGCTCGGAATCGAGGAAGGCGATCGGATCGGCATCGTCGGCCGCAACGGCGACGGCAAGTCGTCGCTGCTGGCGATGCTCGCCGGTCGGAAAGATCCGGATGCCGGGCGCGTGACGATGCGCGCCGGTACGACCGTCGGCGTGCTCGACCAGGCCGACACGCTCGATGACACCCTGACGATCGCGCAGTCCGTCGTGGGGGATGTGCCCGAGTACGAGTGGGCGGGCGATGCGCGCGTCCGCGACGTCATCCAGGGCCTCCTCGGCGATCTGGACTGGGATGCCCCCGTCGCGGGACTCAGCGGTGGGCAGCGTCGCCGGGTGGCGCTGGCCGCACTGCTGGTGCAGGACTGGGACATCATCGCGCTCGACGAGCCGACGAACCACCTCGACGTCGAGGCGATCACCTGGCTCGCCGGGCACCTGAAGAAGCGCTGGTCGGCGAACTCCGGAGCTTTCCTCGTCGTGACGCACGACCGGTGGTTCCTCGATGAGGTGTGCACCGAGACCTGGGAGGTGCACGACCGGATCGTCGAGCCGTTCGACGGCGGGTACGCCGCATACATCCTGCAGCGTGTGGAGCGCGACCGGATGGCGGCGGCCAGCGAAGCGAAGCGGCAGAACCTCGCCCGCAAGGAACTGGCCTGGCTGCGCCGCGGGGCACCGGCGCGCACGAGCAAGCCGAAGTTCCGCATCGACGCCGCCAATCAACTGATCGAAGACGTTCCCGAGATCCGCGACACGGTCTCGCTGCAGTCGCTCGCCGTGTCGCGGCTGGGCAAAGACGTCGTCGACCTGCTGGATGCCGGGGTGACCTATGACGCGACTGATATCGGCCCCGCGCGTGAAGTCCTCCGCGACGTGGAGTGGCGCATCGCGCCGGGGGAGCGCACCGGCATCCTGGGGGTGAACGGTGCCGGAAAATCGACCCTCCTCGGTCTGGTCGCCGGCACCGTCGAGCCGACCAGCGGGCGCGTCAAACGCGGTACGACGGTGCAGGTGCGCACGCTCACGCAGCGCATCGACGAGCTCGCCGAGCACTGGAACGATCCGGTGCGCAAGGTGATCAACAGCCTGCGGACGGAGTACACCTTCGGCAACGGGTCCAAGGCACAGGCGCTGACCCCCGGTCAGCTGCTGGAGCGGCTCGGTTTCTCGTCGGCGCAGCTGTCGACGCCGGTGAAGGATCTCTCCGGTGGCCAGCAGCGCCGGCTGCAGCTGCTGCTCGTGCTGCTCGATCAGCCGAACGTGCTGATCCTCGACGAGCCGACCAACGACATGGACACCGACATGCTCGCCGCGATCGAAGACCTCCTGGACTCGTGGCCGGGAACGCTGCTGGTGGTCAGCCACGATCGCTACTTCCTCGAGCGCGTCACCGATCAGCAGTACGCCGTGATGGGAGGCCATCTGCGCCATCTGCCCGGCGGCGTGGAGGAGTATCTGCGTCTGCGTGCGGCCGAGCAGAACGCGCCCGCCGCCTCGTCTCGGCCCGCCGACGCGACGCCGAAGCTGGATGGCGCAGCGCTCCGGACCGCTCAGAAAGAGGTCTCGGCGCTCGAACGCAAGATCCAGAAGCTCACCCAGCAGATCGATACGGCCAAGCATGCCCTCGTCGAGCACGACCAGTCCGACTACGAGGGGCTGGCTGAGAAGATGAAGCAGATCAGCGCCCTCGAGTCCGAGGTCGAAGGGCACGAGACCCGCTGGCTCGAGCTCAGCGAGCAGCTCGACTGATTTCGCCCGTCCCGCGGGCATCGGGTCAGTGCCGGCGCAGCAGGACCTTGCCCAATGCAGACGCGCGCGCACGTCGAGCGTGTCGAGGTAGACGCTGGAGAGCTTGACCAACTAATCTCAATTGCCCGCTCTCGCAACGCGCTGTTCAAAGGAGAACCTGCATGAAGAAGCTCATCAACACCCCTGACTCGCTATTGTCCGACGCGCTTCGTGGTTTCCAGGCCGCTCATCCCGAACTCGTCGTCGATACCGACAATCGTGTTGTTCGTCGCGCTGAGGTGCCTGCGGGCCAGGTCGCACTGGTATCCGGCGGAGGCACCGGGCATGAGCCGATGCACAGCGGGTTCGTCGGCAGCGGAATGCTCGCCGCCGCGTGCGCCGGTGAGATCTTCACCTCGCCGACGCCGGATCAGATGATTGCCGCAGCTTCGGCAGTCGACAACGGCGCCGGAGTGCTGTTCGTCGTGAAGAACTACACCGGCGACGTGCTCAACTTCGAGATGGCCGCTGAACTTGCCGAGGCAGAGGGCATCGACGTCCGTTCGGTCGTAGTGTCCGACGACGTGGCTGTGGAGGACTCGACGTTCACGGCTGGGCGCCGAGGCGTCGGGACGACCGTCATCGTCGAGAAGATCGCCGGAGCCGCTGCTGCAGAAGGTCGCTCACTCGACGATGTGCACGCTGTCGCCGAGCGCGTCGCGCGGTCTGGCCGGTCGATGGGCGCCGCAATCACAAGCGCCACTGTTCCTGCCGTCGGGCATCCGAGTTTCGACCTCCCAGACGACGAGATGGAACTCGGGGTCGGCATTCATGGCGAGCCGGGGCGCCGTCGGATGCCGCTCATGACCGCCCATGATCTGGCATCAGAGCTCGTTTCGGCGATTCTGGCTGATCAGGACGCGATCGACGGTCCCGTGATCGTGCTGCTCAGCGGGCTGGGCGGCACGCCGCTCATCGAGCTGTACGGGATGTTCGCCGAGGTGTCTGACCTGCTCACCGGGCACGGAGTCACGATCGCCCGTTCTCTCGTCGGCGATTACATCACGAGTCTGGACATGGCCGGATGTTCGTTGACGGTCGTGCCGGTCGATGACGAACTTCTTCGGCTCTGGGATGCGCCAGTGGAGACTCCGGCGCTGCGATGGGGGAACTGAATATGACGGATGCGATCTCGCTGGAGACGCTGACGGGATGGCTGCAGGCCTACGCCGACCAGGTTCGTGAGAAGGCCGCGTGGCTGACAGAGCTCGATTCGGCGATCGGAGACGCGGACCATGGCACGAACATGGAACGCGGCACCGCTGCGCTCGTGGAGGCGCTCGAGAAGAGCAGCCCCGCCGATGCCGCGGCGTTGTTCAAGGCCGTCGGAATGGCACTGGTGTCCAAAGTCGGCGGAGCCAGTGGTTCTCTGTACGGCACGCTGTTCCTTGACATGGCGAAGAATGCCCCCGCCTCCGCGACACTGACCGTCGAGGAGTTGGCGACGAGCCTTCACGCAGGTATCGCCGGCGTCATCGGCCGCGGACGCGCAGAAGTCGGAGACAAGACGATGATCGACGCTCTGCAGCCCGCCGCTGAGGCTTTGACAGCGGCACTCGGGGCCGGCACCTCAGCGGCGGGAGCGTTGGCAGAGGCTGCTGACGCTGCTGAACGCGGACGGGATGCGACGTTGCCCCTTGTAGCGCGCAAGGGACGGGCTTCATATCTCGGCGAGCGCAGCGCGGATCATCTCGATCCCGGCGCCGCATCGGCAGCGCTCCTTGTGCGCACGCTGGCCTCCGCGGTAGCGGCGGCCGAATGATCGGGCTGGTTCTCGTCTCGCACAGCGACGCTCTCGCACAGGCGACGACCGATCTCGCTCTGCAGATGGTGCATGATGTGCGGCCCGAGATACGTCTCGCTGCCGGTGCCGCGGGTGGTTTCGGCACGGATGCTGCGGCGATCGCCGCCGCCATCGACGAACTTGCCGAGCTGACCTCAGGTGTGGTCCTGATCACCGACCTGGGATCAGCTGTTCTCAGTGCCTCGCTGGCGCTCGATATCCGCTCGTCTACCGTGCCCGTGCGGGTCAGCACCGGCCCGTTCGTCGAGGGGACGACGGCCGCGATCGTCGTTGCCGCTGCGGGAGAATCGCTGGAGGTCGTATCGAAGGAAGCAGACCGGGCACTGCAGGCGAAACAGACGCACGCATCTGAACAGGAGAGCGCGTCGACGGAAGTTCGATCCGGTGAATCCGCGTCGGTCGAAGAAGAGATCATCAATCCGCAGGGTCTGCATTCTCGTCCTGCGGCGGCGCTGGTGCGCGCGGCCAGCGCATTCGAATCCGGCATCGAGGTCACGAACCTCACGACGGAGCATGGCCCGGTCACAGCGGCAAGCCTGATGGGGATCCTCTCGCTTGCGGCTGCCGGCGGGCACCGCGTGCGCATCGATGCACAGGGCCCTGACGCTCAGGAGGCTGTCGACGCGCTCGGTGCTTTGATCGCGGAGGGCTTCGGCGAAGCCTGATGCGGGCGAGCCTGGCGCCGCCATTTCGGGGTTGACGCGTCCCGGTTAAGCACTTAGGTTCTATAGTGCACTATAGAACCTAAGTAGGTGGCAATGTTCGCAGGTGATGGACCTCTCTATCAGCAGCTCGCGGATCGGATCGCTGAGGACATCCTGGCCGGAACGTATCCGGAGGAATCCGGCGTTCCGTCGACGAACGAGTACGCGGCCTTCTACCAGATGAGTCCCATCACGGCGGCCAAGGGGGTCTCCCTGCTCGTCGAGCAGGGAGTGCTCTACAAGAAACGCGGAGTCGGGATGTTCGTCGCGACCGGGGCGCGGAGCACGTTGCGATCTCGGCGCCGCGCGGAGTTCAGCGAGCGGCATATCGCCCCCCTCGTCCGTGAGGCGCGGTTGCTGCACATCCACCGAGATGAACTCGCCGAGATGATCGACAAGGAGGACGGCGCATGACGAATGCAATCCAGGTCCGCTCCGTGACCCGGAGCTTTGGTGGGGTGAACGCGCTTGACGATGTCAGCTTCAGCGTTCCACAGGACTCGATTCTCGGTCTTCTCGGCCGAAACGGGGCAGGCAAGACCACCATCATGTCGATCCTGGCGGGACAGGATCGCCCCACCTCCGGCCGTGTCGACGTTCTCGGGCACAGCCCGTTCGAGCACGAACCCACTCTCGCCCGGATCAGTTACGTCCGAGACAATCAGCGCTACCCCGACGATTACCGGCTCCATCACGTGCTGCGGATCGCCCCCGATTTCGCGCCGAACTGGAGCGCCGACGTCGCGGATGAACTGGTCGAGGGCTTTCGCATCCCGAAGAAGACACCCATCAAGAAACTCTCCCGCGGCCAGCTCTCCTCCATTGCGATCGTGCTCGGCCTGGGCGCCCGTTCCCCGGTCACCCTGCTGGACGAGCCCTACCTCGGGCTCGATGTCACTGCCCGAGCGCTGTTCCACGAAGTGCTGCTGAGGGAGTACCAGAAGCAGCCGCGCACGGTGGTTCTCTCCACTCACCTGATCGAAGAGTCCGAGTCGCTCTTCGATCGTGTGGTGATCATGGATCAAGGACGCATCCTCATGGACGCCGACCGTGACGAGACGAGCGAAGCCGCATGGGTTGCGAGTGGTCCGACCGGCGCCGTCCACCAACTCGCCGACAACCGGCGCGTGCTGCAGCGGAACACGGTCGGTGGACTGACATCGATCACCGTCGCCGGCGCGATCGACGACAACACGCGAGCGCGTGCCGGTGAGCTTGGGCTGCAGATCTCGCGAGCCTCGTTGCAGCAGCTCGTCGCGGCCTACGGGGCGAGCGAGATCGAACCCCTCGACGTCCAGGAGGTCTGACGAGCATGGCCACAATGATTTCGACCACCAGACTGCACTTCAACAAGCGCGAGGTCACGTTTCTCATACCGCTCTACATCACAGGTGTGGTGGCAGTGATCTCCGTTCTGATCTCTTTCCTGTTCTGGCGCTCCGGAAGCCTCCCCGGCACGGCCGGTTGGGTACAGGGTTCCCAGAGCAATCCCGGTATCGCCTGGGCGCTCGCTGGGTTCCTCGTGTACCTGGGCGTCCAATCGGTGGCGACGACGTTTCCGTTCGCCCTCACGCTCGGGGCCAGCAGACGCGGATTCGTCGGGGGAACATTCCTCTGGGATGTGACGGTTTCCGCCTATTTGGCGCTCGTGTTCGCTGTGTTGACGACGGTCGAGGTCGCGACGGGGCATTGGTTCTCCGAGTTCTACATCTTCGATGTCTACGTCCTCGGTGCAGGCGACCTGAGACTATTGATCCCCATCGTCTTCCTCAGCGTGCTGTCGATGCTCACCATCGGCGGAGTCTTCGGCGCGGCCTGGATCAGATTCGGAGCGCGCGGCCCGCAGTTCGTCGGCATCGGAACCGGCATCGTGTTGATCCTCGCGCTGATCGTCATTCTCCCGGTTGCCCCCGACATCCTCGCGGGATTCGAGTTGTGGTGGCTCGCTATCGCAGCAGGCTGCATGATCGCGGTCTCCTCCCTCGGCACCTGGCTCCTCCTGCGTTCGGCAAATGTCCGCTGAGACGTCATTCCAGCGGTCACGGCCGGATGACCACCCCGGTGCCTTCCGGCAGCTCGGCGAGCTTGGTGATCGCGGATTCGTCGAGGCGGAGGCATCCGTTCGAGATGTTCCCGCTGCGCGCGTCGTGGTAATGGAATGCCGTGATCGCGACGCCCTGGCCGCCGAAGCCGTCGAGCGTCGGTGACTGCACGGACAGATAGACCACGGGGAAGCCGCGGGTGTAGTCGAACGAGGTGACCTCGGAGAGGTGGATGAAAGACCGGCCGATCGGCGTCGGCGTCTGATCGGTGCCCCACCCGAAGTCCGTCGCGATCCGCTCGGGAACGCCGTCGCGGACGATGTCGATGGTGTGGGCCGAGAGGCTCACCTCGACGGTCGTGTCCGTGGCCGCCAGTTCGATGTCGGACACGCGCAGCCACCCGGTGAGCTGCGCGGAGTCTCCCGCTGAGGGCAGACTCTGGCGTCCGGTGAGCAGCACCCGCACCCAGTTCTCCTGCTTCTCGACGACGGCGACGGTCGTGCCGCCGTAGCGGTAGTCCCGCGGCAGCGCGGCCACTGGTTCGGCGAGCGGGTCTGCCCAGACCGGGATGACGTCGGCGGCGGCACGCGCGGTGTAGCCGGAGAACGGAGCGTCGGGATCCTCGTCGACGGGCAGCTCCGGAAGCACCGCGAACACGTCGGCCTGGGGGAGCGCCGAGGCACCGTACTCCCCGGCGTTCGCCGGAAAGCCGGTCGGAGTGGGGGTGGGCGTGGGAGTGGGCGTCGGTTTCGTGATCTGGGCGGCGGCGGTGGACCGTGTGGATGCCGCGGCGTCATCCGGCCGCGGCCACATGGCGACGGCCACGGCGACAAGGGCGACGATCAGCACCGCGATGAGGGCGATGAGCAGCCAGCCGCGCTTCCCGAGCCGGCCGGCGGAATGCTCTCGAATGGTCACGTCGTCCCCTTGCGTCGCGCTCCCCGAGGAGGGTATTGGCCTCACCGGGGAGCGTACTGCAGAGTGCGGCGGGTGCGGAACTCCCGCTCCCGACTGGACAGCGGATCGGTGAAGCGCAATTCGCGTGCGAGCAGCTGCAGCGGACGCTCGTGGTCGTCGGGCTTCTCATCGGTGAGGATCGGATACAGGTTGTCATGCAGGATCCCGGCGCCGATCGACGCGAGATGCACGCGCAGCTGGTGCATCTTGCCGGTGTGCGGTCGGAGCAGAGTGTGGATGACATCGTCATCGGCATCGATCAGCTCGATGAGTGTTTCCGAGTTCGCCTCGCGCGCCGGGTCGACTTCGACGCACACCTGACTGCGGAGCTTCTCGATGTGCAGGCGCACCGTGACCGGGAACGGATTCTCCCAGCCGGCGGGCCGGGCCGACACTGCCTCGTACACCTTCTCGATCGCACGGTTCTGGAACAGCATCTGATAGGCGCCACGGGTCTCGGGTCGCGTCGAGAACATCAGCAGCCCGGCCGTTGCGCGATCGAGGCGATGCACCGGGGCGAGATCGGGGTTGTCGAGCTCGCGGCGCAACCGCACGAGGGCCGAGTTCTGCACGTACTTGCCCGCGGGCGTGGTCGGCAGGAAGTGCGGTTTGTCGACGACGAGGAGGTCGTCGTCCTGGTGCAGGATCTCGACGTCGAACGGGATCTCGAGCTCGACCGGCGGCTCACGGTAGTACCAGACGAACTCCTCCGCATCGAGCGGGGTATCGCGGGTCAGTGCCGACCCGTCGTACGCGACGATCTCGCCGCGGTCGAAGCGTTCACGCAACTGCTCGGGATCGAGGTGGAAGAACCGTTCGACCATGTACGCGCTCACGGTCGGCCACGGCCCCGAGCGCGGCACATGCAGACGGGTGGCTCCGACGCCATCGCGCATGGGGAGGGGCGAGCGCATCGCCATCATGACGTCACCATCATGAATCGAAGCTCAGGCTGAGCTTGCGCAGCAGAGCTGCCATCCGGTCGCGGTCGGCGCGCGATAGGGCCTTGAGCAAGTCGGCCTCGACGTCGACGAGGCGAGTGATGGCAGCATCCACGCGAATGCGGCCGTCGTCGGTGAGTGTGACCAGCACGCTGCGCCGGTCGCCCGGATCGGCCACGCGGCGCACGAAGCGGCGCCCGACGAGGCGGTCGATGCGGTTGGTCATCGTTCCGCTGGAGACCAGCGTCTGCTGCAGGAGCTGTTTCGGGCTGAGCTGGAACGGGGAGCCTGCGCGCCGCAGCGCCGAGAGCACATCCCACTCCCACGTCTCGATATCGCTGCGCCGGAACACGTCGCGCCGGGCACGGTCGAGATGCCGCGATAGCCGGTCCATGCGCGACAGCACCTCAAGGGGTGAGAAGTCCAGATCGGGACGCTGGGTGTTCCACGCGCCGACGATCCGGTCGACCTCGTCTGCCTCGCTCATCCCCCCATTATCCGGCGTGCACGGTCGACCGTCGACGTCAGACGAACATCACCCGGGGCTCGGGACTGTCGATGTACTCGCGCCCGAGCGGACTGCGCCAGACAAGCGTTCCCTCCGGGGACTGCCGCACCGTCCAACGATGCCGTTCATCCACATCGGGATGCTTCAGCGGATGATGACTCGTACAGAAACACGCCAGATTGCAGAGCGAGGTGTCTCCGCCGAATGCACGGTCACGGTTGTGGTCGAGCTCGCACCGCTGCGTCTTCGCGCGGCATCCAGGAAAGCGGCAATGCTGGTCTCGGGCCCGGAGATATCGCTTCATCCGGCTCGACGGCACATAGGTGTCGACGTTCGTGACCATCCCGCTCGGATCGAGGAACAACCGGGAGAAGCTCGGCGCCCGACCGGCGAGGTCGCGAGCGAAATCGGGGTGGACGGGGCCGATCCCGTCGAGCTCGGCCATCATGTCGTCGTGGCCCGCGAGAGTGCTCGCGGCGATCGTCACCTGAACCGTGGGGCGGAAGGCATCCATGTCGGTGCCGACGGCGGTCGATGCACTGGCTGTCAGCAGCAGATCGCAGAACAGATCGGCCCGGCGCTGGTCCATCGTGCGGTCGTCATCCATCGCCGCGGCCATCGCAGTGAGGCGGTCCAAGATGGCGTGCGCGAGAATCTCGGGCACGACCCCGATGATCTGCGCCATGCCGTCGGCGGTCGGACGAACACCCACCTCGCGTTCTTCTCGAGCATCGCGGTGTGCCTGTTCCTGCGTGACCGGTTGCAGCTTCGCCGCCACGGCTCGAGCGTGTGCCCGCGTGCGAGGAGCGGTCGTCTGGCACGCATACGGCAGCACGTCGTGCTCGTACGCGGCGCGCAACGTCGATCCGTCATCAGCATCATCGCCGTCGCGAGGTGCGGCCTCAAGAATCACCTCGGCGTGACGCCGGCTGATCCGCCCCGCTCGAAGGGCTCGCATCGTCTCGGGAAATCCATTGACGAGTGCTGCGGCATTCGCGAATTGGATGCTCATCGTCCCCGGGGAGACGCGGCCTGCTGCCGCGAACTCGGCGACCATCGATCGCTCAGCCATCGAACTGTGGATGATCTTGGGCCCGGTCTCGTACTCCAGGAGCGCCGCTCGCTCAGCGAGTACTTCTACACGACGAGCCTCCAGCGCGGCGATCTGCGCGCCGAGGTCGGCCCACTGGTCGAGCAGAGCAGCGCGACGCTCGTCTTCGAGCTCTCGCTCCGTTCGATACTCCGCTGTCATCGGCATACTTCATTATCGAACAGAACTACGACACGCGCAATAGGAAACGAGATATTTGTTCGAAAGTCCCGACACCCAGCAAACGCGATGCCTCCGCCGTGGCAGACTTGTCGGGCAGCCCGCGTCAGGGCCGCGGTCCGCCGTAGTGTAATGGCAGCACGACAGCCTTTGGAGCTGTTAGGTCCAGGTTCGAGTCCTGGCGGCGGAGCATGACGGAGAACAGACTCGCGATCATCGTCCTGGCCGCAGGGCAGGGCACCCGGATGAAGTCCAAGCTGCCCAAGGTGCTGCATCCGATCGCCGGGCGTTCACTCGTCGGTCACGTGCTGACCACGGCATCCCATCTCGGCGCCGAGCACATCGAGGTCGTCGTCCGCCACGAGCGCGACCAGGTCGCCGGTGCGATCGTCGAGCAGTTCCCCGACGCCGTGATCGTCGATCAGGACGAGATCCCCGGCACCGGGCGCGCTGTCGAGGTCGCCCTCGATGCCATCCCGGAGTTCGACGGCGACGTTCTCGTGCTCTCGGGCGACTGCCCACTGGCGGATGTCGTGACGCTCTCGGCCTTCGTCGACGAGCACCGTGCCGCCGGTGCCGAGGCGACCCTGATGACCGCGGTCGTCGATGAGCCGAACGGCTACGGGCGCGTCATCCGTGACGGCGACGGTGGCGTCGATCGCATCGTCGAGCAGAAGGATGCCACGGCCGAAGAGGCCGCCGTCGTCGAGATCAATGCGGGGATGTACGTCTTCCGCGCATCGGCCCTGCGCGAGCATCTCCCCGCGGTCGGCGTGGACAACGCCCAGGGTGAGAAGTACCTCACCGACATCCCCGGTCTGCTGCGGGGCGCGGGGCAGCGGGTCGCAGCATCCGTCGTCTCGGATGTGACGGTGACCTTCGGCGTCAACGATCGCGCACAGCTGGCCGAGGTCGGCCGCCTGCTCAACGCCCGAATCGTGCGGCGCTGGCAGCTCGAGGGCGTCACGATCGTCGACCCGGCGACCACCTGGATCGACGATGACGCGAAGCTCGCGCCCGACGTCACGCTCATGCCGAACACGTACATCGCCGGTGCGACCGTCGTCGAATCGGGAGCGATGATCGGCCCCGACACGTCGCTGGTCGACTGCGAGGTCGGGCAGGATGCCGTCATCCGCCGTGCCGACGCGACGCTCGCCGTCATCGGCGCCGGCACGAGCGTCGGACCGTTCGCCTACGTCCGCCCTGGCACCGTGCTGGGGGTGAAGGGCAAGATCGGCACCTTCGTCGAGACGAAGAACTCGCAGATCGGCGCGGGCAGCAAGGTGCCGCACCTGTCGTACATCGGTGACACGACGATCGGTGACCGGGTGAATCTCGGTGCCGGGGCGATCACCGCGAACTACGATGACATCGCCAAGCATCGCACCGAGATCGGTGACGAGGTGCACACCGGCTCGCACAACGTCTTCGTCGCTCCGGTTAGGATTGGTGACGGTGCGAAGACCGGGGCAGGAGCGGTGGTCCGCAAGGACGTTCCCGCGGGTGCTCTGGCCCTGAGCGTCGCTCCTCAGCGCAACGTCGAGGGGTGGGTCGAGAAGAATCGGGCCGGCACGGGCGCTGCTGAGGCGGCGGTTCGAGCCGGCGAAGCCGCGAACCGCGAAACTGCAGAGTAAAGGCAGGTTATGGGCCAGAAGAAGAAGACCGTTGCACTCGACCGGGACAACGGTGTGGCCCCGGGCCTCATCGCCAAGACGAAGAAACGTCTCGTCGTCTCGGGCGGCCGCTCGCACCCCGAGCTGGTCGATGCGGTCGGTGAGGTCCTCGGCACGCAGGTCGTTCCCGTTGAGCACCGCACCTTCGCCTCCGGGGAGATCTACTCCCGCTTCGAGGTATCGATCCGTGGCTGCGATCTCTTCCTGATCCAGACTTTCGGCGAGCCGGTCAACGAGTGGCTCATGGAGACGCTCATCATGATCGATGCGGCCAAGCGTGCATCCGCCAAGCGCATCACGGTCGTCGCCCCGTACTACCCGTACTCGCGTCAGGACAAGAAGGGCCGTGGCCGTGAGCCGATCAGCGCCCGCTTGGTCGCCGACCTCCTCAAGACCGCCGGCGCCGACCGCGTCATGAGCGTCGACCTGCACGCCGCGCAGATCCAGGGCTTCTTCGA
>JBQDFB010000033.1:18223-20105 GCA_052085045.1 Microbacteriaceae bacterium
CCGACCGCGTCATGAGCGTCGACCTGCACGCCGCGCAGATCCAGGGCTTCTTCGACGGCCCTGTCGACCACCTGTTCGCCAAGCCGGTGCTGCTCGAGCACTTCCGTGAGAATCTCACGGCGGAAGACCGTGAGACGCTCACGATCGTCTCGCCCGACATGGGGCGGGTGCGCGTCGCCGACACCTGGTCCGACAGCCTCGACGCCCCGCTCGCGATCATCCACAAGCGCCGCGACCCCCAGGTCGCCAATCAGGTGTCCGTCCACGAGATCGTCGGTGCGGTAGAGGGGCGCACGTGCCTGCTCGTCGACGACATGATCGACACCGGCGGCACCATCGTGAAGGCCGCGCAGGCGCTGAAGGCCAACGGCGCACGCCGGGTCATCGTCGCCGCCACGCACGCGATCTTCAGCGACCCGGCCAGCGAGCGCCTGCAGGATGCCGCGATCGATGAGGTCGTCGTCACAGACACGATCCCGCTCACCGAATCGCGTCGGTGGGAGACCCTCACCGTCCTGCCGATCGCCCCGCTGCTGGCACGGGCCATTCACGAGGTGTTCGAAGACGGCTCGGTCACGAGCATGTTCGGCGGCGACGCCTGACGGCACAGCCCGCACATAGCGGTGCCCCATAGGCTCGAACGCATGATGAGTCGGGCCGCATCGCCATCCGTCCGCCAGGGGGCCGCGGTCGCCGGTATCGCCGGAGCGCTCGTGCTCGTCGGCTGCTCGGGAGCTGCCGACGCCGAAGGCACATCCACCGCTGGTTCGGGCGAGTACGTCGACGGCACATACACGGCCGAAGGGTCGTACCAGACGCCCGAGACCGTCGAACAGATCTCGGTCACCCTCACGCTGGAAGCCGGCGTCGTCAGCGACGTCGAGGTGACCGGGGATCCGCAGGCGCGCGAGACCGAGCAGTTCCAGGGCCAGTTCATCGACGGCATCGCCGATGAGGTCGTGGGGGTCTCGATCGACGAGCTGAACGTCAGTCGTGTCGCCGGGTCATCCCTCACCAGCGGCGGCTTCAACGGCGCCGTCGAGGACATCAAGGGCCAGGCCGCGGGCTGACATGCCGACCTGGCGGTTCGACGCGATCGGCACGCGCTGGGAGATCGAGACCGACGAACCGCTCGAGCCTGACCGGCGCGCGCGGGTCGAAGCGGTGATCGCTGACTTCGACGCCGCCTGGTCGCGGTTCCGCGACGATTCGCTGGTGACCCGTCTTGCGCGATCGGGCGGTTCCATCGCCGTCCCCGCGGATGCCGTCGCCGTGTTCGACGCGTATCGGGCGCTCTCCGCCGCGACCGGAGGTGCCGTGAACCCGCTGGTGGGGGAGAGTCTCGTCACCCTCGGCTACGACGCGTCGTACTCGCTCACCGCCGGTGAAGCCATCCCGGCGCCGTCCGACTGGACGAGCATCCTCACCGCGGACGCGGAGCGGCTGGCCGTGGCATCCCCCGCGCTGATCGACGTCGGCGCCCTCGGCAAGGGGCGGCTCGTCGATCTCGTCAGCGCGACACTCGATGATCTGCCCGGCGCGCTCGTCGTCGATGCCGGTGGTGACATGACCGTGCGCGGCCAAGCGCGCATCGGCCTGGAGCACCCGTTCGACGAGGCCAAGGCGATCGGCGTCGCCACCGTGCGAGATCAGGCGCT
The DNA here is from genome assembly GCA_052085045.1 of Microbacteriaceae bacterium. Classification (GTDB taxonomy): domain Bacteria; phylum Actinomycetota; class Actinomycetes; order Actinomycetales; family Microbacteriaceae; genus Microbacterium. The sequence continues at coordinate 19,882 of JBQDFB010000033.1, forward strand.
GTGCGCATCGGCGACGAACCGGCGCGCGTGGGGCGACGGTCTCCACCACGTGCTCGATGCGCGCACCGGGATGCCCGTTCGAGCGTGGGCTGCGACCTGGGCGTTCGCCTCCGATGCGATGTCTGCGGATGCCGTCGCCACCGCTCTGTTCTTCGATGGTGGGCCGGCACTGGCGGCGGAATGGGGCGTGGAGTGGGTGCGGATGAGCACGGCGGGCGTCGCGG
>JBQDFB010000033.1:20205-22920 GCA_052085045.1 Microbacteriaceae bacterium
CTGGCGGCGGAATGGGGCGTGGAGTGGGTGCGGATGAGCACGGCGGGCGTCGCGGAACGGTCGCCGAACGCGCCCGTGGAGCTTTTCATGAGGAAGAGTTGATGTCGTGACTTCTTTCACCTCTCTGCGACAGCGGGTGCTCGCCGTCCTCGGCGCCGTGTCGATGTATCGCCTGGCGCTGTCGGGGCTGGCGATCCTCGCGGGCATCGCCCTGATCCTGTCGCTGTTCGGCCTGGTCGGCCCTTCGCCCTTCGAGCTCGTCGTGGCTTTCGTCGTGCTCGCCGTCGTGATCTCGGGCGTGGATGCCGCGTCGCAGCGCCTGCTGCACCTGCCCTGGCGCGTGGAATCGTCGCTGGTCACCGCGCTGATCCTGCTGTTCGTCATGCATCCGGGTGCAGATGGCCCGGCGCTGATCGGCCTGGCAGTGACCGGTGCCATCGCGAGTCTCTCGAAGTACCTCATCGCCTGGCGCGGACGGCATATTTTCAACCCCGCCGCCTTCGGCGCGGCGGTCGTGTCGATCGCGGGGTCGTTCGGCGCATTCGAGTGGCTGGGGACCTCGGCATCCTGGTGGGTAGGAACGCCGGCAATGGCGGTTCCGGTCGCGATCCTGGGGCTCGCCGTGCTGTGGCGCATCGAGAAGGTGCGGGTCGTGCTGGTGTTCCTGCTCATCGCCATCGGGACGGCCGTGGTGCGTCAGGCCGTGCAGGCACAGCAGTTCGGCATCGAGTTCGATCTGCCGACGGCGTTGTCGTTCGCGGTGCTGCAGTCGCCGTTCCTGTTCCTCGGGGTCTTCATGGTCTCCGAGCCGCTGACGAGCCCGCCGCGGCGCTGGCAGCAGTTCTGGGTCGCCGGCGTCGTCGGCGTGCTGGCGGGGTGGCCGATCTTCATCGGCGACCTGTTCACACTCGGTCAGGAGCGGGCCCTGCTGATCGGCAACCTGCTCGCTCTTACGTTCGCGCTGCGCGGGTCGGTGCGGCTGACGCTCGAGAAGCGCGCGTTCATCACTCCGACCGCGCAGGAGCTGACATTCAGAGCGCGGGGAAAGCTGCGGTTCCGTCCCGGCCAGTACCTCGAGCTGGACGTGCCCCATCACCACCCCGACGCCCGGGGGACGCGCCGCGAGTTCAGCATCGTCTCGGCGCCGGCCGATCTGCCGACGCTGCGGATCGCATACAAGAACGGTGATCAGAAGCATCCATCGTCGTACAAGCGGGCGCTCGCGGCGGCGGAGCCGGGCGCGGTGCTCGCCGTCACCGGCACGTGGGGCGATTTTCTACTGCCGAAGGGCGAAGCACCAGTGCTCATGGTCGCTGCCGGCATCGGGGTCACGCCGTTCGTCTCGCAGCTGCGCCAGCTGCAGGCCGATGGAGCACAGCGCGATGCTGTTCCGCGTGACATCGTGCTCGTGTACGTGGCATCCGAGGCGTCAGAGCTGGCCTTCCGCGCTGAACTCGAGGCCACCGGGGTGCCGACGGTCGTGTTCAGCCGCGATGCTCCGGCCGGACTGCCTGCGCACTGGACGTGGGCGCGGGGAGTGAGGCTGGATGCCGCGGGCCTCGAGCACGTTGTTCCCGACATCGGCGCCCGGCACACGTACATCTCCGGGCCGCCGCGGCTGATCGCCGACCTCGCCCCGGCGCTGCAGAAAGCCCGTTCGGTCATTACCGACGCCTTCGCCGGGTACTGAGCGGTGCAGGTGCCCGGAGGCGGTTACGCTGTCGGCACCGGGGTGACGGGAAAACGCACGGTGAACGTCGTGTCGCCGGGCTCGGATTCCACGGCGATCGTGCCGTGGTGACCCTCGACGATGGCCTTGGCGATTGCGAGACCCAGGCCCGTCCCGCCGGTCTGGCGGGCGCGGGAGCTGTCGCCGCGGGCGAAGCGCGCGAACAGCTCGTCGCGCACGGCGGGATCGATGCCCGGCCCGTCGTCGTGCACGCGGATCACGGCCTCGTCGCCCTCGCGGGCGACGCTGAGGGTGATCTCGGTGCCGGCGGGTGTGTGCGTGCGGGCGTTGGCGAGCAGGTTCGCGACGACCTGGTGCAGTCGCCCGGCATCGCCGAGCATCGCGACGGGCTCGTCAGGAACATCGATATGCCAGGTGTGATCCGGGGCGGTGGGCCGTGCATCTGAGACACCCTCCAGCGCGAGCTGCGTGAGGTCGACGGTGCCGTGCACGAGTTCCCTGCCCTCGTCCAAGCGGGCGAGCAGCAGCAGATCCTCGACCAGCCGCGACATCCGCAGCGATTGCGCCTGGATGCGCTCGAGCGCCGTTTCCGTGCCCGATGCGTCGGCCCCCTGACTGAGTGCACGCAGCGACAACTCGGAGTATCCGCGGATCGAGGCCAGGGGAGTGCGCAGCTCGTGACTGGCATCAGCCACGAACTTGCGCATGAGCTCTTCGTTCCGCTGGCGTGCGGCGAGGGAGTCGTTGACGTGGTCGAGCAGGGTATTCAACGATGCGCCCACCATGCCGGTCTCGGTGCGGGGGTCGGCTTCGGATGCCGGTACGCGTTCGGTGATCTCGACCTCACCGCGGTCCAGCGGCTGGTTCGCGACGCGCGTCGCCGTGCCGGCCACCGCCCGCAGCGGGCGCAGGCTGTAGCGGATCATGACCGTCGTCGTCAGCGCGAGCAGGATCAGCCCGCCGAGCGTCGCGAGGGTGATCACGGTGAGCAGCTGCGCCAGGGTGCTCTGGATCGCGTCGCGGGG
>JBQDFB010000034.1:0-22852 GCA_052085045.1 Microbacteriaceae bacterium
ACTTCGAGGTGCTGCACGAGCTCAAGCTCATCGTCGACCTCATGTGGGAGGGCGGCATCGCCAAGCAGCGCTGGTCGATCTCCGACACCGCCGAGTACGGCGACTACGTCTCGGGTCCGCGCGTCATCGACTCTTCGGTCAAGGAGAGCATGAAGGGCGTGCTCGCCGACATCCAGTCCGGTGCCTTCGCGAAGCGTTTCATCGACGACCAGGACAACGGCGCCACGGAGTTCCAGGAGCTCCGTGCCAAGGAAGAGCAGCACCCGATCGAGACCACGGGCAAGGAGCTCCGCTCGCTGTTCGCGTGGAAGCAGCAGGACGAAGACTACGTCGACGGTTCCGCCGCGCGCTGATCCCGGCTTTACAGAAAGGGCGCCCCTCGGGGCGCCCTTTCGCGTCTTTTGGCGGTGCAGGCTTCGACTCGCCTTCGGCTCGCTCACCCCGTTTCGTCTCCTCGCTCCGCTCGTCGCTCAACGCCCGGCCTGTGCCCTCTCGGGTCGTTGAGCGGAGGGGCGAAGCCCCGCAGACGAAACGCGTTGAGCGAGCGCAGCGAGTCGAAACGTACCTCTAGCGCGTGAGCTGCTCCAGCACCTCGATGACGTGCCGGTACTGCTTCCCCGTCGCGCGGGTCATCCCGATCTCGCAGGTGCGATTCGCCGACACGAACGCGTCGAACCCGTCCCGCGCCTCATCGGCCGCTGCGACCTCGGCCGACTCCGCCGCGGTAGCACTGGCGGTGAGCTCCGGATGCAGCATCCCTCGGTCGCCCGCGAACGCGCAGCAGCCCCAGCCGTCGGGTACATACACTTCGTCGGCGACAGCAGCGGCGAGAACTTCGAGAGCTCCGGTCGCGCCGAGCGCCGTCGTCGAGCACGTCGGGTGTACGGCGATCGAATCCAGCTTCGCCGACACAGTGAGCCGGGGGAGCACCTCCCGGGCGACGAACGTCGTCGCATCCTCTATGCGTAATCCGGCATATTCCGGATGCTCGGCGACGGCTCGCGCGAGCATCACGTGGAGTCCTTCGGTGCACGAGGCAGCGTCGCACACGACGGGCAGGACGCCGTGCCGGCTCGCTTCCCACAGTGCCGAGAGCACCCGATCGCTCATCCGGTCGTAGCCGGACAGGTGCCCCTTCGACTTCCACGGCGTGCCGCAGCAGAGCCCGCCGGCCCCCTCGGGGATCACGACCGGGATGTCCGCGCGGTCCAGCAGGGTGCGCACAGCGTCGCGCGAACCGAGCCCGTCGGCCTCCGCGCCGAACATCGTCCCGATGCACGCGCCGAAGAACACCGCCTGCGCATTCGCGGGCGACACTGGCTTCGGCGCGGCCGATCCGCCGCGGGGGAGGCCGCGGTCGTACAAGGGAACGGTGTCGGCGCCGAGCACAGCGCGCCCGACCTGGGTGACACCGGTCACGAGCGGGGCGGGCAGCGCGTCGGCGATGGTCAGTGCCGCGCCGCCGATGCGGGTCACCGCGCCCCAGCCCTTCGCCGCAGCATCCCACAGCCCGTCCTCGGCCTTCGACGCCTCTTCGGCCCGAAGCCGGCGGACCAGATCGCCGGTGTTGATGTCGACGGGACAGGCGACGGCGCACATGCCATCGACCGCGCAGGTCTGCACGCTCTCGTAGTCGTAGTCGGCACGCAGCTGGTTCAGAAGCTCCGTATCGCCCTGTTCTTCGGCCCAGGCCATGTCGCGGCGCAGCACGATCCGCTGGCGCGGGGTGAGGGTGATGTCCTTGCTCGGACACGCCGGTTCGCAGTAGCCGCATTCCACGCACCGGTCGACCTCGCTCTCGACGGTCGGCACGCGCTTGAGGTCGTGCAGGTACGACTCGGCATCTTCAGAGAGCACGACCCCGGGGTTGAGGATGCCGGCCGGATCCACGAGCCGCTTGACCTCCCACATCATGTCCGTGAGGAAATCGCCGTACTGCCGCCGCACGAACGGCGCCATGATGCGCCCGGTGCCATGCTCCGCCTTCAGCGACCCGCCCTGCCCGAGCACGAGGTCGACGAGGTCGGCCGTGAAGCGCCGGTAGCGTGCGATGCTCGCCTCATCGTCGAAGCGTTCGTTGAGCAGGAAGTGCACGTTGCCGTCCTTGGCGTGCCCGAAGATCACAGAGTCCTCGTACTCGTGCTCCTCGAACAGCTCGATCAATCGCTCGCAGGTGGGCAGCAGCCGGTCCACGGGAACGACGATGTCCTCCAGCAGTGCGGTGGTGCCCGACGGGCGTGCGCCGGCAACTGCGGTGTACAGCCCCTTGCGCACCTGCCACAGAGACGCGCGTTCAGCGACCTCGGTCGTCAGTGCCGGCGCGAAGGCGAGCGACAGCGTTCCGAAGTGGGCGAGCGCCGCCGCTCGGGACTCATCGAGCTCGTCCGTGCTCGATGCCTGCACTTCGACGAGGAGCGCCGCGTGATCCTGCACCTCGATCGCGGCGATGGATGCCGGGACGTCGCTGAGCCCCTGCGCGACGCGCAGAGACGCAGCATCCATCAGTTCGATGGTCGCGAGCCCCTGCGCGACGAGACCGGGGAGCGCGGCCATCGCATCGGCGAGAGTATCGAACACGAGCAGTCCGGTGGCGATCTGCGGGCGGATCTCAACGGTGCGGAACCGCGCCTCGGCGACGAAGGCGAGCGTCCCTTCCGAGCCGATCACCAGGTGCTCGAGGATCTTCACGGGGTCGTCGAAGTCGAGCAGAGAGTTGAGCCCGTAGCCCATCGTGTTCTTCATCGAGAACTGCCGCCGCACGAATGCTGCGGCGTCGGGCGAGCCGAGCAACCGGTCGCGCATCTCTCGCAGACCATCGCAGAGAGCCGGTTCGGCGGACTGCAGCTGCTCGAGCGCATCCGGGGCGCCGGTGTCGATGACCGTGCCGCTGGGCAGGACGAGCAGTAGAGAATCGACAGTGCGGTACGAGTTCTCGACGACGCCGCAGGCCATGCCGCTGGAGTTGTTGGCGATCACTCCGCCGATCGTGCAGGCGATCTCGCTGGCCGGATCGGGGCCGAGCTTGCGACCATGTCGGAGGAGCCGCGTGTTGACCTGCCGCACGGTCGCGCCGGGCTCCACGCGCACCAGCCGGCCGTCGTCCTCGATACGGATGCCGCGGAAGAACTGGCGCGTGTCGACGAGGATGTCGCCCGAGACACCCTGACCCGAGAGGCTCGTGCCCCCGGAGCGGAAGGTGAGCGTGCGTCCGGCGGCGCGGACGGCCGTGAAAGCCCGGGCGACGCCGTCGGCATCACGGGGTTCGAGCACGGCGTCAGGGATGAGCAGGTAGTGCGAGGCGTCGTGCGCACGGGCGAATCGATCGATCGATCGGGCAGAGATCGTCGTGTCGCTGCCGAGGACGTCGGCGTCGAGCGGGGTCGCGATCGTCGTGGACACGATCTCCTCCAAAATTGTCAGACAAGATTACTGCCGAGTGTAGTCTCGTCTACGCTGAATCCATGACCATCTCGGATGCTCCACTCAGTGTCGTCGGCATCGTCGATGCGGTGACGCACCGGCTCCGCGCGCGTGTTCTCTCCGGGGAGATCGCCCCGGGAACGGCGCTGACGGAGGCGAAGGTCTCTGCTTCGTTCTCGGTCGCCCGGCCCAGTGCGAAGGCCGCGATCGAGCAGCTGGTCGCCTCTGGCCTGCTGGTGCGCACGGCACACCGCTCCGCGCGGGTCATCACCATCGACGCCGACATGGTGCGCGATGTCTATCGCACGCGCACGCGCCTCGAGAGCGCGGCGCTGCGCGAGTTGGCCGCCATTCGGGCCGTGCCGGATGCCGCGACCGCGGCGAACGCCGAGATCCTCGCCATGCCTCCGGGTCCTGACCCGGCGACCGTCGACCCCGACCTCCGTTTCCACACCGCACTCATCGACGGCATCCGCAGCGCGCGCACCTCGCGTATGTACGGCAGCGTGCTCGACGAGGTGCGCCTGTGCATGGCGCAGGTGCAGGGCAGACGACTGATCGCCGCTGACGTCATCGGCGGTCAGCACGCGGTGATCCTCAGCGCGGTCTCCGCCGGAGACGGCGCACGCGCCGCCGACCTGCTGGCCGAACACCTCGGCTCGGCAGAGGAGCGCCTCATCGAGGCGCTGGGGGAGCGGGACTACTCCGTCTCGTCTGCCTGAGCCTCGTCGATCTCGATGGGGGCGTCCGCCGGGTCCGCCCAGACGGGAGCGGGCAGCAGCGTGTCGACTTGTCCGTCCTGGATGGCGCGGAGAGCCTCGGTGATCTCATCGGCGTTCTCGGGAACAGCCAGGTCGCAGGTGCGCAGCTCCGAGGCGAACTTCAACGTCAGCCGGTTCTTGCCTGCCTCCACGGCCTCGGCCGTCGTCCCGGTGCGCTTCTCGCTGCCGGTCTGGATGTCGGAGACCTCTTCGCAGACGTGATAGACCGAGCCGCCGTCGACCCAGACGACCTCATCCGCACCGAGCAGCTGGATCACCGTGGACTGGTCTGCCGTGTACTGCTCGACGGAGGGCGGGTTGTAATCGATGCCGAGAGCGACCGCCCCGGCGGCGAGAACGATGCCGATGATGCCGGCCGTAGCCTTCTGCCCCTTGTCCATGTCCTTGTTCAGGAAGATGAGGATGATCAGCGGCAGGAAGGCGATCACCGCGATGATCGCGCCGAGCTGGTTCTGGACGAAGAAACGCACCGTGTCGGACTTCTTCGCCGGATCCAGGCGATTCGCCTTCTTCCACAGGATCGAACCGGTGATCGACAACGCTGCAATGACGACGAGCATCACGAGAAGGGTGACGAAGGCCCACTGCGGGAACTGAGCCGTGGCCTCCTGGTTCTCGAGCAGCCCGGTGTCGGGGTTGCGGACAATGCCGCCGTCGGGGCCGGTGAACTCGCGTTGACGCAGCAGCCAGAAGATCGCCACGGCTTCGGCGGCGATAGCGACGACCCACAGTGCGGCGGCGATCCAACGGAACATCGTCGCCTTGCGCGTGGACTCCGCCGTCGGAGTCCACGTCCGCTCGTCGGCGGCTGCCCCTCCGCCCGGTGACGCGACGGTGTTCTTCTCGGACTCGGCCACGGTGGATCCCCTCGGGTTGCTATGAACGCTCTGAGCATATCGGGAGCCGTGTCGCGATGGCTACGCTGGGGGCATGACATCGGATGCTGACGACGCGCTGTCTTGGGACGGCGACGACGACCCGCCCGCGCGCAAACGCACGGACCGGTCTGAGCCGGAGCGGGCGCTGCCCGAGGGCTGGGAGCCTGTCGGCAAAGACAGTGACACCGTCGGGCGCATCGCCGCCGACGGCACGGTGATCGCCGCCGACGACCCGCGGCCGTTGAGCACGCCGATGCTGCTGCTGGTGGGCGTCATCGGAGGCGTCTACCTGCTGTATACGGTCGGATGGATCATTGGCGGTCTGAACCTGCAGGGCAGCGCACTGTTCCTCGTGCCGGCCATCATGTACCAGGTCGCCGTGTGGGCTGCTGTGCTCGCCCCGGCTCTCTGGTTCGCCGCCGTCTGGCTGCTCACCCGGCGTTCGCCCGGATGGGTGCGGGTGGTCGGATTCATCGTCGGCGCGGCGCTGCTGGTGCCGTGGCCCTTCGTCATGACGGGAGTGGTGGGCGCATGAGCGAGCAGACAGTCGATGGGCACGCCTCGCGGGGCGGGGGCCCGGCCCTCGGTATCCTGAAGACCATCATCCTCGGCTTGGCCGGACTGTTCTACGCATACGGTGTCTGGAATGCGGTGGCCTACCTCGTGACCGTCGCGCAGTTCGGTCTGAATGCGTACGGCTGGTTCGTACTCATCTTCTCGGTGCTGTTCCCGATCCTGGTGTTCGCGGCGGCATACGGTCTCGGTCGTCGTCGCAGCGCGCCGGAGTTCGCGATCGTGCTGGTCGCCGGCCTCGCGCTGGTGGCGGTGTTCTGGATGAACGTCGTGGCGCTGAGCGCACTGAACATCTCGTCGTTGACGACCTGATCGGGGCCGTCACACGTCGCGGAGCACGGTTCGCGCTCCGGTAGGGTGGAGGCGATCGCGCCCCGACGGCGTGCGGCGCATCGATCCCCATCCGTGCTGTCTGCAGCCAACCCGAAGGATCCGCCTGTGCCCAAGCCCGTCGTGCTCATTGCCGAAGTTCTCTCGCCCGCGACGATCGAGGCCCTGGGGCCCGACTTCGATGTCCGTCAGGTCGACGGCACGGATCGAGAGGCACTGTTCTCGGCGTTGGCAGACGCGAACGCGGTTCTGGTGCGCTCGGCGACGAAAGTGGATGCTGAAGCACTCGAGCATGCTCCGAAGCTGAAGGTCATCGCCCGTGCGGGTGTGGGGCTCGACAACGTCGACATTCCTGCCGCGACTCGAGCCGGTGTCATGGTCGTCAACGCTCCGACGTCGAACATCATCTCCGCGGCGGAGCTCACCTGCGCTCACATCCTCAGCCTGGCCCGTCACGTGCCGGCGGCGCACGCCTCGTTGGCTGCCGGACAGTGGAAGCGCAGCGCGTACACCGGCGCTGAGCTCTTCGAGAAGACCCTTGGCATCGTCGGCCTCGGCCGCATCGGCGCGCTGGTCGCCGCGCGTATGCAGAGCTTCGGCATGAATGTCGTCGCCTTCGACCCCTACGTCACCAGCACGCGCGCCCAGCAGCTCGGCGTCGAGCTGCGCAGCCTCGACGAGCTCGTCGCCGAGGCCGATTTCCTCACCATTCATATGCCGAAGACCCCCGAGACCACCGGCATGATCAGCACTGAGCAGTTCGCGGCGATGAAGAAGACCGCCTACGTCATCAACGTCGCCCGCGGTGGTCTGATCGACGAAGTCGCGCTGCGCGAGGCCCTCGTTGCCGGCGAGGTCGCCGGCGCGGGCCTGGACGTCTTCACCTCCGAGCCGCCGGCAGAGGGCGGATCGGCCCATGATCTGATCGACCTGCCGAATGTGGTCGTCACGCCGCACCTGGGTGCCTCGACCGATGAGGCCCAGGAGAAGGCGGGCGTCTCGGTCGCTCGATCGGTGAAACTGGCGCTCGAGGGCGACCTCGTTCCGGATGCCGTGAACGTCGCCGGCGGCGTTATCGATCCGTTCGTCCGCCCCGGCATCGCGCTCGTCGAGAAGCTCGGCCAGGTCTTCAGCGGACTCGCGAGCTCGGCCGTGACGAACCTCGACATCGAGGTGCGCGGCGAGCTCGCGGACTACGACGTGAGCGTCTACCGACTCGCAGCGCTCAAAGGCATCCTCTCGGGCGTCGTCAGCGAGAGCGTGTCGTACGTCAATGCGCCGCTGTTCGCCGAGCAGCGCGGCCTCGAGGCGCGACTCATCGTCGAGAAGGACAGCCCCGAATACCGCAACCTGACGACCCTCCGCGGCGCACTGGCCGACGGCACGGTCCTCACGGTCGCCGGGACACTCGCCGGCACGCGAATGGTGCAGAAGATCGTCGGGATCAACGGCCACGACATCGAGGTGCCGATCGAGACGAACCACATCGTCATGCAGTACATCGATCGCCCGGGCGTCGTCGCCGTCTACGGTCAGAAGTTCGGCGATGCCGGCATCAACATCGCCGGGATGCAGGTCGCTCGGCGCACGGCCGGCGGCGAGGCTCTCACGGTGCTCACCGTCGATTCGCGGGTGCCAGAGGACCTGCTCGTCGCGGTCGGCGAGGCGATCGAGGCCAGTGCCATGAAGCAGATCGAGATCACCGAGGTCTGACGCCGGGCCCGGGGCGGGGGAGTCAACCTACGACGACGCCCGCACCACCAGGGCGATCAGCTCGTCGAGCTGAGATCCCGTGGGAACGGGGTCGGCGCTCCCGCTGACCTGCGCTTCTGCGGGATCCAGGGCGTTGTTGAAGTACAGCCCGTCGCTGACGAGCAGCACCAGATCGAGCCCCGCCTCGTCACGCACGTGCGGCCTGATCGCATCGCCCCACTTCGCCCTGGTCTGACGCAGCGCGGCCGCAGCCTCGGTCGAACCGCCCTGCGCGAGGCGCGAGACGGCGATGAGTGCGCGGTCGAGCGGATGATTCTCCATCACCGAGGTGCGCAGGTAGTACGAGACCGGGCCGTCGGCTGCAGCAGCCATGTCCACGAGGTCCTCGTCGACCAGACGCTCCAGGCGCTCGATGATGCCGGTGACGAGGTCCTCTTTCGACGCGAAGTGGTACAGCAGGCCTCCCTTGGAGACGCCGGCGCTCTTCGCTGTGGCGTCGATGGTTGCCGTCCGTTCGCCGTCGTCGATGAGGATCATCTCGAAGGCGTCGAGCACGCGTTCGCGGGCGAGGGGAGGTCGGGACATGTCTGTTACTATACCAGCCGGACGGTTTAGTTATCGGGTCCTCGGACCTGCGGAAGGTGTGTCATGACCGAGTCTGTGGAGACCGGGGGCACGCGCGCGCCTCGCGCTGGTGTGCGCGGGTGGTTCGCGCTGGCGGTGCTGATGCTGCCGGTGCTGCTGATCTCGGTCGACAACACGGTGCTGAGCTTCGCGCTGCCCGAGATCGCCATCGCGCTGTCGCCCTCCGGTGCGGAGCAGCTCTGGATCATCGACGCCTACCCGCTCGTGCTGGCTGGACTGCTCGTCACGATGGGAACCCTGGGCGACAGGTTCGGGCGGCGCCGGATGCTGCTGATCGGCGCCACCGGATTCGCCGCCGTGTCCGTGCTGGCAGCCTTCGCGCCGACCGCAGGCCTTCTCATCGCCGCTCGCGCTCTGCTGGGCTTCTTCGGCGCGATGCTGATGCCTTCCACGCTCTCGCTGCTGCGCTCGATCTTCCTGAACCGCGATCAGCGGCGGATGGCGATCGCGGTGTGGGCGTCGGCCTTCTCAGCAGGCTCGGCGCTCGGCCCGATCGTCGGCGGTTTCCTGCTCGAGCACTTCGCCTGGGGCTCGGTGTTCATCATCGCCGTACCCGTACTCATCCCGCTGCTGATCGGTGCGCCGCTGCTGGTGCCCGAGAGCCGGGACCCTGCGCCCGGACGCATCGATCCGCTCAGCATCCTGCTGTCGATGGGCACGATGATTCCCATCGTCTATGCGATCAAGTCTTTCGCCGTCGACGGGGTCACGATCGGCGCCTTCGCGTTGGCGCTGCTCGGGATCCTCATGGGCGTACTGTTCGTGCGCCGCCAGCAGCGAGCGCCGAACCCGATGCTCGACATGGCACTGTTTCGGCGCGGGACGTTCTCCGGCGCGATCCTGGTGAACCTGCTCAGCGTGGTCGCGCTGGTCGGATTCCTGTACTTCGTCCCGCAGCACCTTCAGCTGGTGCTGGGACTGTCGCCGATGGTCGCCGGGCTCGCACTGGTCCCCGGAATGGCTGCCGTGATCATCGCTGGGCTCACCGTGGTGCCGATCTCGCGGCGGATCGCCCCGCACATCGTCGTCCCATCGGCGCTGGTCTTCACGGTGATCGGGTACCTGCTGGTCGCGTTCACCGCCGCCGGTCACGGTGCGCTGCCGCTGATCATCGCCTTCGTGGTGCTCGGCATCGGGATCGGCGCGGCCGAGACGATCTCGAACGAGCTCATCCTGTCCAGCGCGCCGGCCGCGAAAGCGGGGGCTGCCAGCGCGGTGTCCGAGACGGCATACGAGCTCGGCGCGGTGCTGGGGACGGCCGTGCTCGGCGGCATCCTCACCGCGTTCTATCGCGGTGCGCTGGTGATCCCCGATGGCGTGCCGGCGGATGCTGCGGATGCCGCGCGCGAGACGCTCGCCGGGGCGTACACGACAGCGCAGGATCTCTCGACGCAGGCCGGTGACGCCCTGTGGACGGCCGCGGCTGCCGCATTCGAGTCCGGCGTGATGGTCACTTCGCTGATCGGTGCGGGTCTCGTGGTCGCGGCCGGTGTCATCGCCGCCGTCACCCTGCGCACGCCCCGTTCGCGCTGACAGTACGCTGGGGATACCCGCGCGCGGAGCCGTCACGCGGGATCCCGATGCAAGGAGTGCGAATGTCGCGTGTCGTGAAGCTGGCCGTCATCCCGGGTGACGGAATCGGTCCTGAGGTGGTCGCCGAAGCGGAGAAGGTGCTCGACGCCGTCACCGCGGCCAGCGATGTGACGTTCGACAAGACCCGCTTCTCGCTCGGCGCAGCACGGTATCTCGAGACCGGCGACACGCTGACGGACGACGATCTGAACGCGATCAGCGGCAACGACGCGATCATGCTCGGCGCGGTGGGCGGCATGCCGGGGGATCCGCGGCTGAAGAACGCGAACATCGAGCGCGGGCTGCTGCTGAAGCTGCGCTTCACTCTCGACCACTACGTGAACCTGCGTCCGTCCAAGCTCTACGCCGGAGCCCCCGGGCCTCTCAGCGAACCCGGCGAGGTCGACTTCGTCGTCGTCCGTGAGGGCACCGAGGGGCCGTACGTCGGCAACGGCGGCGCTATCCGGGTCGGCACGCCGCACGAGATCGCGAACGAGACCAGCGTCAACACCGCGTACGGGGTCGAACGCGTCGTCCGGTACGCGTTCGATGCGGCGGAGCGCCGCCGGCAGAAGCTCACCCTGGTCCACAAGACCAACGTGCTCGTCCACGCCGGCGGCATGTGGCAGCGGATCGTGAACGAGGTGGCGCAGGAGCATCCGGAGGTGGTCGTAGACTATCTGCACGTCGATGCGGCGACGATCTTCATGGTCACCAACCCCTCTCGCTTCGACGTGATCGTCACCGACAACCTCTTCGGCGACATCCTCACGGATCTGGCAGGCGCCGTCACCGGTGGCATCGGCCTCGCCGCTTCGGGCAACATCAACCCCGACGGCACGTTCCCCTCGATGTTCGAGCCCGTTCATGGTTCGGCGCCCGACATCGCAGGCCAGCAGAAAGCCGACCCCACGGCCGCGATCCTGTCCGCAGGTCTCCTGCTCGATCATCTCGGGCTCCGCGAGGAAGCCGGCCGCGTCACCACCGCGGTCGAGGCGGACATCGCCGCTCGGTCCGGCTCTCGAACCACCTCCGAGGTGGGCGACGCCATCATCGCCCGGCTCCAGGCGTAACCTGGACGCACGCGAGCGCCACCGCAACGAACGCAGGATGTGACAATGACTACCACCGACACCGAACTCGCCCCGCTCGAGTTCGCCGTGACCAAGAACCTCGCGGCGAAGTCCGCAGCACAGCGCGAGGAGATCCTCGAGAACCCGGGCTTCGGCACGGTCTTCACCGACCATATGGTCGACATCTGCTGGTCGGTGCGCGGCGGCTGGCATCGTCCGCGCGTGCAGCCGTACGGCCCGATCTCCCTCGATCCCGCCGCGGCCGTGCTGCACTACGGGCAGGAGATCTTCGAAGGCATCAAGGCTTACCGTCATGCAGACGGCTCGATCCACACGTTCCGGCCGCGCAGCAACGCCGAGCGCATGCAGCGCAGCGCGCACCGCATGGCCCTGCCCGAGCTGCCCACCGAGCACTTCCTGCAGTCGCTGCACGAGCTGATCGCCGTCGACGGCGCATGGACGCCGTCGGGTGCCGACCAGAGCCTGTACCTGCGCCCGTTCATGTTCGCCAAGGAGGCATTCCTCGGCGTACGCCCCGCGCAGAAGGTCGGGTACTACCTGATCGCGAGCCCGGCTGGTTCCTACTTCACCGGCGGCGTGAAGCCGGTGCGCATCTGGCTGTCCGAGACCTACGCCCGTGCCGGCAGGGGCGGAACGGGAGCGGCGAAGACCGGCGGCAATTACGCGTCGAGCCTGCTCCCGCAGGCCGAGGCGTACGACAAGGGCTGCGACCAGGTCGTCTTCCTCGACCAGGACGGCAACGTCGAAGAGCTCGGCGGCATGAACGTCGTGTTCGTCTACCGCGACGGACGCATCGTGACACCGCAGTCCGACAGCATCCTCGAGGGGATCACGCGCGACTCGCTGCTCCAGCTCGCCGAAGACCGGGGCCACACGGTCGAGCGCCGTCCCTTCTCGCTGCAGGAGTGGCGCGACGGCGTCGCCTCCGGCGACATCATCGAGGTCTTCGCGTGCGGCACAGCGGCCGTCGTCACCCCGATCGGCGCCCTGGTGACCGCTGCCGGCGATGAGCCGCAGCCCACGGGCGAGCTCGCGCTGTCGCTGCGCGAGGAGCTCACCGACATCCAATACGGTCGCGCGGCGGACAAGCACGGCTGGCTGCACCGGCTCGACGCCTGACGCCCGGGGTTAGGGTGAGTACGTGAAGATCGCTCGGTTCAGCCACAACGACGCCATCCAGTACGGCATCCTCGACGGGCAGGAGCTCGTCGTCCTCGCCGGCGACCCGATGTTCGCGGGGTTCGACACAACTGGTGAACGGGTTCCGGTGGCCGATGTCGCGCTGCTCGCCCCGGTGATCCCTCGGTCGAAGGTCGTCTGCGTCGGCAAGAACTATCACGATCACGCCGCCGAGATGGGAGGCGTCGCTCCGGAGGAACCGCTGCTGTTCCTCAAGCCGAACACCTCGGTGATCGGCCCCGGCGACACGATCGTCCGTCCAACGCTCTCGGAGCGCACCGAGCACGAGGGCGAACTCGCCGTCGTCATCGGCCGCATCGCGAAGAACGTCACGGCCGAGAACGCGCTGGATTACGTGTTCGGGTTCACTGTCGCGAACGATGTCACCGCCCGGGATCTGCAGAAGAAGGACGGCCAGTGGACGCGCGGCAAGGGCTTCGATACGTTCTGCCCGCTCGGACCGGTGATCGAGACGGAGTTCGATGATCCGGATGCCACGATCGAGACTCGTGTGAACGGCGAGGTGCGCCAGCGCGCGCCGCTGTCGGACATGATCCATTCGCCCGAGGAGATCATCGCATACGCCTCGGCCGTGTTCACGCTGCTTCCCGGTGATGTGATCCTCACGGGTACTCCCGCCGGTGTCGGTCCCTTCGCTGCCGGGGACGCCGTCGAGGTCGAGGTCTCGGGACTCGGCATCCTGCGCAATCCGGTACGTGACGCTCTGCCGGTCGCATGACCGTACCGACCGTCGCTGAACAGCAGGCGGTGCAGCGATGTACCGTTGCGATTCTCTCGACCGGGCAGGTGCTCGGCGGTATCGCCTTCGGGGCGACGGTGTCGCTGGGCGCGCTGCTCGCTGCCGACATCTCCGGTGACGACGCACTCTCGGGCCTGGCCACGGCCTCGGTCACTCTCGGCGCCGCGCTGTGCGCGATCCCGCTCGCACGCCTGGCAATGAAGCTCGGCCGGAGGCGGGCACTGACCCTGGGCAACCTCTTCGCCCTCATCGGCATCGGGATCGTCATCCTTGCAGCAGCCCTCCGGGTCTTCCCGCTGCTGCTGGTCGGCATCGTGCTGATCGGGGCGGGAAACGCCGGGAACCTGCAGTCGCGGTTCGCCGCGACCGACCTGGCGAGTTCGCGGCATCGCGGGCGCGACCTCTCGATCGTCGCGTGGGCGACAACCGTCGGGGGAGTGGCCGGGCCGCTGCTGCTCGGCCCCGGCGAGATCGTCGGCCAGGCGGTCGGGATGCCGCCGCAGACCGGCTCGTACCTGTTCTCGCTCGTCGCGCAGGCTGCGGCGTTCATCCTGTACATCGTCGCCCTGCGCCCGGATCCGCTGCTGCTCGCCCAGCGGATCATGGCGGCCGGTGCGGATCAGAACACCGCGGAAGAGCACCGCGACCACCCCCGGGCCGCCCGCTATGCGATGTTCGCGATCGCCGCGTCCCACGTCGTGATGGTGTCCGTCATGGCGATGACGCCGATCCATCTCTCGCACATGGCGCACGGCGCCCACGGCGGTCATGCGACGCCGGCGGATATCTCTTCGCTCGTGGGCGGGACGATCGCGATGCACGTCGCCGGCATGTACGCGCTGTCGCCGGTCTTCGGCATCCTCGCCGACCGCTGGGGGCGACTGCGGGTCGTCCTGCTCGGGCAGGGCCTGCTCGCCGCCTCCCTGATCTTCGCGATCACGGTGAACGATCAGGCCTGGGGCGTGATGGTCGCGCTGATCCTGCTCGGGCTCGGGTGGAGCGCGTCGACCGTCTCCGGCGCGGCGCTGCTGACCGAGGCGACCACTCCGGCGCTGCGCACGCGCCGACAGGGGCGCAGCGACTCCCTGATGAGCTTCTCGGCTGCGGGTGGTGCGGTGCTCGCCGGTGTCATCCTCTCGAACTTCCAGTACGGCGGTCTTGCCGTCGCGGCATCCGTCCTCGTCATCGGCACCGTTGTCGCCGCCCCGCTCGGCAGGATGCATCGATCATGAGCGCCTGGAGCGGTGTCGGCGCGGCGTACGAGGCGTCGTACGCCGACCTGTGTGCGGGAACGAAGGATGCGATCTTGGCGGCACTCGGACCGGCGGAGTCCCGGAGCCTGCTCGATGTCGGTTCCGGAACCGGTGCGCTGGGCGGGGCGCTGGCTGTTGCCGGCTGGAACGTCACGGGATGCGAACCCGAGCCTACGATGCGTGCGATCTCGCGAGCTCAGCACTCGTCCGTGGACGTCGTCGATGCTGCGCTGCCGTCCCTGCCGTTCGCAGACGCCGCATTCGACGCTGTGACGGCGAACTTCGTACTGAACCATGTTCCCGATCCGCGCGCCGCCGCGGCGGAGATGGCACGGGTGGCCGAACCGACTGCGATCCTCGTCGCAACGATCTGGACGGTCTCCCCGTCGTGGTTCTGGGCGGAGGTCTGCGAGCGCGCCGGCGTCCCGCTGACCGCACGCGAACGGCTCCCCGTCGAGAAGGACTTCGACAGGACAGCGCCCGGGTTCGGGCGGATGCTGTCGGAGGGCGGTTGGGCTGCCGTCGAGGTCACGGAGTCCACTTGGACCTGGCGTGCTCCGCGCGAAGCTCTGTGGGCGTCGGCTTCCGGTGGTGTTGCGAGCGCCGGGGCGTTCTACCTGTCGCTCGACGATGCTGACCGCTCCCGCTTCCGGCGTGCCTTCGACGACCTCGCCGACGAGAAGGCCGACAGCGGTGCGATCGCGCTGGAGCACACGGCCGCGCTGGCAGTGGGACGGCCGATCGAGCCGGCGGCGCACGCGTAGGATTGAGGGGCTATGGCTACTCCTGATTCCCGCACCACGACGGCGACCGGCTCCGATGTGCGCGTGCGCTTCTGCCCCTCTCCGACCGGTCTGCCGCACGTCGGCCTGATCCGCACTGCTCTGTTCAACTGGGCGTACGCGCGTCACAACGGCGGAAAGCTCGTCTTCCGCATCGAAGACACCGATGCGGCGCGCGACAGCGAGGAGAGCTATCAGCAGCTGCTCGATGCGCTGCGCTGGATGCAGATCGACTGGGACGAGGGCGTCGAGGTCGGCGGGCCGCACGGCCCGTACCGGCAGTCTGAGCGCCACGACATCTACCGCGAGGTCATCGACAAGCTGCTGGCCGCCGGGGCGATCTACGAGAGCTTCTCGAACGCCGAGGAGATCGATGCCCGCAACGAGGCGAACGGCCGCGCCAAGCAGCTCGGCTACGACAACTTCGACCGTGACCTCACCGACGAGCAGAAGGCCGCCTTCCGTGCCGAGGGGCGTCAGCCGGCACTGCGCCTGCGCGTGCCCGATGAAGACCTCACGTACGTCGACCTGATCCGCGGCGAGGTGACCTTCCCCGCCGGATCCTTCCCCGACTTCGTTGTCGTCCGACCCAACGGCATCCCGCTCTACACCTTCGTCAACCCCGTCGATGACGCGCTGATGGGCATCACGCACGTGCTGCGCGGTGAGGACCTCATGCCGTCCACCGCGCGGCAGCTGGCCCTGTACGCGGCTCTCATCGACGCCGGGGTCACCACGTTCATCCCGCGGTTCGCGCACATGCCGCTCGTTCTGGGCGAGACGGGCAACAAGAAACTGTCCAAGCGCGACCCGCAGGCCGACCTATTCCTGCACCGCGAGCGCGGCTTCATCCACGAAGGGCTGCTGAACTACCTCGCCCTGCTCGGATGGTCGATCAGCCCCGACCGCGACGTGTTCTCACTCGAGGAGTTCATCGCCGCGTTCGACATCGAGAACGTCAACCCGAACCCGGCACGCTTCGACCAGAAGAAGGCCGAGTCGATCAACGGCGACCACAT
Source organism: Microbacteriaceae bacterium (assembly GCA_052085045.1). Lineage (GTDB taxonomy): Bacteria > Actinomycetota > Actinomycetes > Actinomycetales > Microbacteriaceae > Microbacterium. The sequence continues at coordinate 16,001 of JBQDFB010000034.1, forward strand.
CCGGATGCTGGGGGCGAAGGACTTCGCCGAGCGGACGATCCCATACCTCGCCGCAGCCGGGCTGTTCGACGAGCCGACCCACGAGCAACTGGTGCTGGCTTTCCAGGTGGCGCCGCTGGTGCACGAGCGCGTGCAGCTGCTGGGCGATGTGCCCGGAATGGTCGGATTCCTGTTCACGGACGACATCTCCTACGACGCCGACGCCCTCAAGGGCCTGCCGGCGAACGCTGCTGAGGTGCTGGAGGCGTGCGCTTCGGCGCTGGAGCCGGTGGAGGAGTTCACGACGGAGAAGGTTCAGGATGCTCTCGCCACAGCCCTCGTCGAGAAGCTCGAGCTGAAGCCGCGCATCGCCTACGGTCCGCCGCGGGTCGCGATCACGGGCCGTCGGGTGTCACCGCCGCTGTTCGAGTCGATGGAGCTGCTCGGAAAGAGCGAGTCCCTGCGGCGTCTCAACGCGCTGGTGCAGCACCTGCGCGCCTAGCCGGACACAGGCGGCCGCGTTTTGGCCGGGTCGCTGAATTCGGGTACAGTAGTACCTCGGTGCACGGCTCCGGCTGATGCCCTTGGGGTATGGTGTAATTGGCAACACAGCGGTTTCTGGTACCGCCATTCTTGGTTCGAGTCCAGGTACCCCAGCAAGACGAAAAGCCCCGGTGATCCGTTCAAACGGACAGCCGGGGCTCTTGCTTTCCCCTCGTCCGTGCGGACGTTTCGGGTTGATGAGGCGGGGCCTCACTTGTCGAGCCATCGGCCGACGAACAGTCCCGCGGCCGCAGAGGCGATAAGCCCGGCAGAGAATGACAAGGTGACGAGTGCCACGGGCCAGCCGGTGTCATCGGCGATCGCGGGGGATGCGACGATGAGCGCGTAGAACAGGATGCCCCCATCTGAACACCTGCCCTATCGAGAGCGCGGCAAGCCGGCCATCCAGGCGGGGCGGGGCCTGCACGGTGGTCATGCTGGGCGGAGTGCGTCGGCGGCTGCGTCCAGCGCACCGTCGTTGAGCGCGAAGTACGCCCATTTGCCCCGTTGCTCCCGCGTGACCAGGCCGGCGTCGGCGAGGAGCTTCATGTGATGCGAGACCGTCCCCTGTGACAGCCCCACGGGTTCCGTGAGATCGCAGATGCAGGCCTCGCCGCCAGCACCGGCCGCGATCAGCGACAGCAGTCTGACTCGGGTGGGGTCGCCGAGCGCTTTGAATACCCGCGCGACACGCTCTGCGTCCTCGGCGGTGAGCGAGGATGTGATGCGTGGCACGCAGCAGGCGTCGGCTTCAATGGTCGTTGGCAGGCTCACGGGGCTAGTCTTGCACGTATTGACATTCTTCGATAGATGCGGAACAGTCTTGGTATTGAAGAGCATCGATATGAGGAGATGTGATGGACGATCTTCCTGTTGTCGTCATCGGAGCGGGCCCGCAGGGCCTTGCCGCAGCGGCGCACCTTGCCGAACGCGACGTGGACGTGGTTGTCCTCGAGCGCGGCGACGGGCCAGCGGTTGCGGTGTCGGAGTGGGGTCATGTACGACTGTTCTCGGCGTGGCCGGAGCTGACCGACGCGGCCGCGCGTCGTCTCCTCGAGCCCTCCGGATGGAACGCCCCGACCTCCGGGTGCCCGACCGGCACGGAATGGGTGGACGACTATCTCGCCCCGCTCGCGGGCGTTCTGGGCGATCGGGTGAAGTACGCCACGACGGTGACCGGCATCTCTCGTCAGGGACGCGACAAGGTCGTCGACGGCGGACGCAAGAGCCAGCCCTTCATCGTGCACGCTGTCGATCAAGAAGGCAACGAATCCCGCCTGAGCGCCCGGGCCGTCATCGACGCCAGCGGCACATGGGGGATCCCCAACCCGGCCGGTGGCGATGGCTTCCCCGCACTCGGGGAAGCCCGGGTGCAGGCGTCGATGTCGTATCGCATCCCCGATGATGTGTCGCAGTTCACTGGTTCTCATGTCGTTGTCGTGGGCGCCGGGCACTCCGCCACGCATGCGGTGCTGCGCCTGAGTGAGCTGGCCAGGCGGTCGCCAGGGACACAGATCACGTGGTTGCTGCGTCGCGGCGGCGCGACGAACGTCTTCGGTGGTGGGATCGGTGATGAGCTCCCGGAGCGCGCCGCGCTCGGCTCTCGTGCCCGCAAGTTGATCGATGAGGGTCTGGTGAACCTCGTGACCGGGTTCCGTGTCGCGGAGTTTTGCCAAGACGGCGAGACATTGACGGTCATTGCTGAGGATGAACGCGAGGTCGCGGGGGTCGCGCATGTGTTCGCTCTGACCGGTTTCCGGCCCGACACGGAGATGCTGCGTGAGCTGCGCATCGACCTTGATCCGGCCCTTGAAGCCGTCGCCGGGATCGCTGCGGAGATCGATCCGAACATCCACTCGTGCGGATCCGTGGGGGCAACCGGCGCCAGGGAACTCGCCCAGCCGGAGCAGAACTTCTTCATCGTCGGGGTGAAGTCGTACGGACGCGCGCCGACGTTCCTCGCGATGACGGGGTACGAGCAGGTGCGCAGTGTCGCCGCACACCTCGCGGGTGACCAGGAGGCCGCCGCCCGCAACGAACTCGTCCTTCCGGGCACGGGCGTCTGCGGTGGGGCCGGCGACTTCGACGACAACGCGGGAAGCTGCTGTGCAGCCCCAGCCCCGTCGTTGGTGCAGATCGGGCTGCGACCCGTCACCGTCGGCTGACGCAACGTCGCGGAGGGTGGATCTTAGAGCGAGGCCCGCCCTTTCACCGCATCAGCGGGTGAGACGCGGAGCGAGTCCGTGCACGCTCTCATCGGCTGTGCGGCACTGGCGTCGATGCCGAGCTCCTGCAGCGATGCTGCGATTGCCGGGTTGATCACCTCGGCCGGGCTGATGCCCGCGCTCGTGGCGACCAGACGCTCGTCCCCGACGTGGGTGAGGAGGTGGGCGCCGAGCTGCGACCGGCCCGCGTTGTGGGTGCAAATGAACAGAACAGTCTTCGGCTGAGTCATCGTTTCACGGGGTTCTTGTCTGAGGCGGAGGTGCGGTTTGGGGCATCATCCGCTCGTCGGGTGACGCGCAGATGAACTCTTCTCCGGCATGCTTGCATCCGGTATTGATAGATGTCAATATAGGCACATGTCGATTCAAGAGGTTGCGCTGGTCATCATCGGCTCCGGCCCTGCCGGATACACCGCCGCCGTTTACGCCGCACGTGCAGGCCTGGCACCGGTGGTTCTTGCCGGTTCTGTGACCGCGGGCGGTGCGCTGATGACGACGACCGAGGTGGAGAACTTTCCCGGGTTCGTCGACGGCGTGCAAGGGCCGGATCTGGTGGAGTCGATGCGCGCGCAGGCCGAACGCTTCGGCGCGCGCATCCTGCTCGAGGACGCTGTCCGTGCCGACCTGGACGGTCCGATCAAGGTCATCGAGACCGGCGCCGGCGAGACGTTCCGTGCTCGTGCTGTCATCCTCACGATGGGGTCCGCGTACCGCAAGCTCGGACTGCCCGAAGAAGAACGTCTGACCGGCCACGGCCTGTCGTGGTGTGCGACGTGCGATGGCTTCTTCTTCCGCGAGCAAGAGATCGTCGTCGTCGGCGGGGGTGACTCCGCGATGGAGGAAGCGCTGTTCCTGACCCGCTTCGCATCGAAGGTCACCGTCGTGCACCGCCGCGAAGAGTTCCGTGCCTCGAAGATCATGGCGCAGCGCGTGCTGGACCACCCGAAGATCGACGTCGCCTGGAACAGTGAGGTCGCCGAAATCATCGGCGACGAGAAGGTGCGCGCAGTCACCCTCCGCGACACCGCCACCGGAGCAGAACGCGAGCTGCCGGCGACCGGCGTGTTCGTGGCCGTCGGGCACGACCCCCGCTCCGAACTCGTAACCGGCGTCATTGACACGGATACCGACGGATACGTGCTCGTCGAGCATCCCTCCACCCGCACCAACCTTCCCGGCGTGTTCGCGGCCGGCGACCTCGTCGACCACACCTACCGGCAAGCGATCACCGCCGCCGCCACCGGCTGCGCCGCCGCGCAAGATGCCCAGCACTACCTGTCCGCTCTCGACGAGAGCACCACGAGGGCACTCGAGACCGAGGAAGTGTTCGCATGAGCGGCCCCCGCTCCTGTCGCCTCGCCGCCGAGTACGACGGCCGGATCAAGATCGTCAACCTCGACGCCGACCAGAACCCGGATATGGAAACGGCGGCCGGGGCCACCTCGATCCCGACCCTGGGTTTCTATAAGAACGGTGTCCGCACCGACATCCTCATCGGCGCTCATCCGAACCCCGTCATCGCCGAGAAGATGGACCCGCTGCTCGCATGAACACCGTCACCGCTCCTGCGCCACCCGCGACGTCGCGCCGCCTGTCCACCCTGGACCGCTGGCTGCCGCTGTGGATCGGGCTCGCCATGGTCGCTGGCATCCTCCTTGGCCGTTTCGTCCCCGGCGTCTCCCCGCTGCTCGCAAGTCTCGAAGTGGGTGGGATCTCGATCCCGATCGCGCTCGGGCTGCTGGTGATGATGTACCCGGTCCTGGCGAAGGTCCGCTACGACAAGGTCGCAGCCGTCACAGGCGACAAGAAGCTGCTCATCTCGTCCCTCGTGCTGAACTGGCTGATCGGCCCGGCGCTGATGTTCGCCCTGGCCTGGATGTTCCTGCCCGATCTGCCGGAGTACCGGACCGGCCTGATCATCGTCGGGCTCGCCCGATGCATCGCGATGGTCATCATTTGGAACGACCTCGCCTGCGGTGACAGGGAGGCTGCCGCAGTACTCGTCGCGATCAACTCGGTGTTTCAGGTCGTGGCATTCTCGCTGCTCGGCTGGTTCTACCTCACTGTCCTCCCTGGATGGCTGGGGCTGGACACGCAGGGCCTGGACTTCTCGGTAGGGGCGATCGCCCTGAACGTGCTCATCTTCCTCGGCATCCCTTTGCTGGCCGGGTTCGCGTCCCGCTTCGTGGGGGAGCGCCGCAAGGGACGCGACTGGTACGAGGAGAAGTTCCTGCCGAAGGTCGGTCCGTGGGCCCTCTACGGGTTGCTGTTCACCATCGTGCTGCTGTTCGCCCTGCAAGGGGAGCAGGTCACCTCCCGCCCGCTCGACGTGGCGCGGATCGCGCTGCCGTTGCTGGTGTACTTCGCGGTGATGTGGTTCATCGGCCTCTTCACCGGCAAGGCGCTCGGGCTGGGCTACGCACGCTCATCGACCCTGGCCTTCACTGCGGCCGGCAACAACTTCGAACTCGCGATCGCAGTCGCCATCGGCACGTTCGGCGCAGCCTCGGGGCAGGCCCTCGCGGGTGTTGTTGGGCCGCTGATCGAGGTACCTGTCCTGGTCGGACTCGTCTATGTCTCGCTCTGGGCAGCCCGCAAGTGGTTCCGCACCGATCCATACATCGAAGTAAGGACGACATCATGAACGTCACCCTCACCGCTGACGAGACCTGCAGCCCCATCTCCTCGCACGCGATCGGACAGGACGCGGCGGCGTCCGTGGCCTCCACGCTGAAGGCGCTCTCGGACCCGCTGCGCCTGCGCATGCTCTCAGCGATCGCCTCCGACCCCCGCGGGGAGTCCTGTGTCTGCGACCTCGCCGAACTCGCCGAGGTGTCACAGCCGACCGTGTCCCACCACCTCAAGGTCCTCAAGGACGTCGACGTGCTCACCTCTGAGCGCCGCGGCACCTGGGTCTGGTACAAGATCCACCCGAACCGGCGCCGCGCCGTCACCACCCTGCTGGACTCGTTCGCACCCGCGACCGTTGCACCCGGGGCAGACAACGATGCCGCCGGCGAGGCACGCCAGCCAGACTTCGATGCCCGTCTCACTCGCCTCGCCGACGAGCTGGCTGCAGAGATCCCGGAACTCGACTCAGCGACCGTGCTGACCGTCGTCCGCGAGTCGTACACAGCCCTCGCTCGCACCGCTCGGGTGACCTCGGCTCTGGTTCCGCTTACCGAGCGGTTCGCCAGGCAGCGCCTCAGCGACCTCACCCGAAATCGAGACACGGCCGTCCCGCAGGTGCTGTTCGTCTGCGTGGCGAACGCCGGTCGCTCACAGCTCGCCGCCGCACTCGTCAACCAACTCGCAGGCGGCAGGGTCATCGCACGCTCGGCGGGCTCCAGCCCCGCCGATGCCATCCACCCGCACGTGCGTTCACTGCTCACCGAGATCGAGGGCGACGCGGCCGCCGAACGATTCCCGAAGCCCCTCACCGACGACGCCGTCAGAGCGGCGGACGTGGTCATCACGATGGGCTGCGGGGACGTCTGCCCGATCATTCCCGGCGTCCGCTACGACGACTGGGCCGTCGGCGATCCCGCCCTCGCGTCGCGCGAAGGCGTCGAAGCCATCCGCGACGACATCACCGCCCGCGTGCGAACACTCGTCGACGACCTTGTCCACTGACTGCTTCTCGAAATCTGGAGTCAACATGACTGAAACTGCTACCAAGCCATCCGTTCTGTTCGTCTGCGTCCACAACGCCGGTCGTTCCCAGATGGCGGCGGGTTTCCTCCGCGACATCGCGGGCGACCGCATCGAAGTGCGCTCCGCCGGTTCCATGCCTGCCGAGCAGATCAACCCGATCGCGGTCGACGCGATGGCCGAGCTCGGCATCGACATCACCGCCGAAGCCCCGAAGGTTCTCACCACCGCAGCCGTGCGGGCTTCTGACGTCGTGATCACGATGGGCTGTGGCGACGCTTGCCCGTTCTTCCCCGGAAAACGCTACGAGGACTGGAAGCTCGACGACCCGGCAGGCCAAGGTATCGACGCCGTCCGCCCCATCCGCGACGACATCCGCGGCCGCATCGAACAACTAGTTGTACTGACCGGGGACATTGGTTGACGCGGGCGACAGGTCCCGAGGATCTCCCTC
>JBQDFB010000035.1:0-7097 GCA_052085045.1 Microbacteriaceae bacterium
GAGATGTCGCCGAGGTGCGCGATGGCGGTCTCGAGGGAACGCTCATCGAGACGGATCTTCGCGTAGGCGAGGTCGTTGTCGTTGAGCAGCACGAGGTCGGGCCGCTTGTGACCCTGCAGCTCGGGCACCTCGGTGCGGTCGCCGTCGACGTCGATCTCGACGTAGTGGGTGCGGGTGAGCGCACCGCCGTCGAGGTTGTAGAGGCCGATGCCCAGGCGGTGCGGACGAATGGTGGGGTAGTCGGCCGGAGCGGTCTGGGTGACCGCGAAGCGCGAGATGATGCCGTCGACATCTTCGGCGATGACCGGGGAGAGCGTGTTCACGCCGGCCGTCTCGAGCCACTTCTTCGACCAGATGCCCAGCTCCCGCCCGCTGGTGGCCTCGAGCTCAGTGAGCAGATCGCTGAGCTCGGTGTTGCCCCAGGCGTGCTTCTGGAAGTACTGCCCGACGCCTGCGAAGAACTCGTCGATGCCGACCCAGGCGGCGAGCTGCTTGAGCACCGATCCGCCCTTGGCATAGGTGATGCCGTCGAAGTTCACCTGCACGTCTTCGAGATCGTTGATCTCGGCGGTGATCGGGTGGGTGGAGGGCAGTTGGTCCTGGCGGTACGCCCAGGTCTTCTCCATGGCGCTGAACGTCGTCCACGCCTCGGTCCACTCGGTGGCCTCAGCGGTCGCGATGGTCGACGCCCACTCGGCGAACGACTCGTTCAGCCACAGGTCGTTCCACCACTTCATGGTGACGAGATCGCCGAACCACATGTGGGCGAGCTCGTGCAGGATCGTGACGACCCGGCGCTCCTTGACGGCGTCGGTCACCTTGCTGCGGAAGACGTAGGTCTCGGTGAAGGTCACCGCGCCGGCGTTCTCCATCGCGCCGGCGTTGAACTCCGGCACGAACAGCTGGTCGTACTTCGCGAACGGGTACGGGACGCCGAACTTCTCCTCGTAGTAGGCGAAGCCCTCGCGGGTCTTGTCGAAGATGTAGTCCGCGTCGAGGTGTTCCCACAGGCTTCTGCGCCCGTACACGCCGAGCGGGATGACCCGCCCGTCGGCGCTGGTGAGCTCCGAGAAGACCGACTCGTACGGGCCGGCGATGAGAGCCGTGATGTACGACGAGATGCGCGGGGTGGGCTCGAAGCCCCACGTCGAGGTGCTGCTCTCGTCGTGGTTGATGGGCTCGGGCGTGGGGGAGTTGGAGATGACCTTCCACGCGTCCGGCGCGGTGACGGTGAACTGGAAGGTGGCCTTCAGATCGGGCTGCTCGAAGACCGCGAATACGCGACGGGAGTCGGGCACCTCGAACTGCGAGTACAGGTACACCTCATCGTCGACCGGGTCGACGAAGCGGTGCAGCCCCTCGCCGGTGTTCGTGTATAGGCAGTCCGCGTCGACGACGAGGACGTTCTCCGCCTGCAGGCCGTTCAGAGCGATGCGGGAGTCCGCGAAGACTTCTGCCGGGTCGAGCTGCTCACCGTTGAGCGAGATCTCGCGCACGTCACGGGCGATGAGATCGATGAACGTGAAGCTGTCGGGCTTCGCCGTGAAGCGCACGACGCTGCGGGATCCGAAGACTTCGGCGCCCTTGGTCAGGTCGAGCGAGACTTCGTACGACTGCGTGTCGACGAGCTCACGGCGCTCCTGCGCTTCGATTCGGGTGAGATTCTCTCCAGGCACAGCTGTTCTCCCAGGGGTTCGGGGGTATCACCTCGGGCCGACGCTGCTGGCGCCGACGGCAACCATGACAGCCTACGCCAGGACAGCGACGTTGCGAGCGCTCTCAGATGGAAAGATGGAGGGGTGACTGCGACCGATCAGATCAGTGTTCCCTTCGCTTCGCCGGCTGCGGCCGGTGGCGCCGAATTCATCGAGACCCCCGTCGCGTACGACGCGCTGGTGCTGGCGAGCTTCGGCGGGCCGGAGGGGCAGGATGACGTCATCCCCTTCCTCCGCAACGTGACCCGGGGGCGCGGGATCCCCGACGAGCGCCTGGAGGAGGTGGCGCACCACTATCGGCACTTCGGCGGCGTGAGCCCGATCAATCAGCAGAACCGCGACCTGAAGGCCGCGCTGGAGGCCGAGCTCGCAGACCGCGGCATCGATCTGCCGGTCTACTGGGGCAACCGCAACTGGGAGCCGTACCTCGAAGACGCCTTCACCGCCGCGGTGAACGATGGGCACACGACGCTGCTCGTGCTCGCCACGAGCGCATATAGCTCCTATTCCAGCGACCGCCAGTATCGGGAGGACATCGCGCGGGCCATCACCGAGGCAGGGCTCGAAGAGCGCGTCACCGCAGACAAGGTGCGCCTGTTCTTCGACCACCCCGGTTTCGTCACGCCCTTCCAAGAAGGGGTGGATGCCGCGGTTGGGAAGTTCCTCGCAGACGGGATCGCGGCATCCGACATCCACGTCCTGTTCTCGACGCACTCGATTCCGACGGCGGATGCCGAGCGCTCCGGCCCGCGCGACGTCGACTGGGGCGACGGCGGTGCCTATGCCGCGCAGCACCGTGCGGTCGCCGAGCACATCATCGAGAACCTCGCCCCGGTGACCGGGGACACAACCGTGCCGTGGCAGCTCGTCTTCCAGTCACGCTCGGGCCCACCCAGCCAGCCCTGGCTCGAGCCCGACATCAATGACGTCATCGCCGAGCTGCCCGCATCGGGTGCGCGGGCCGTCGTCATCGTCCCGCTCGGATTCGTCAGCGACCACATGGAGGTCATGTGGGACCTCGATACCGAGGCGATGGAATCCGCTGCAGAGGCCGGCATCGCGGCCGTGCGCACGCCGACTCCCGGCATCCACCCGGCTTTCGTCTCGGGGCTGATCGATCTCGTCCTCGAGCGCGTCGAGGGGATGCCGGCCGCCGAGCGTCCGCACGTCACCGCACTCGGGCCCTGGTACGACGTCTCGCGTCCCGGCGACTGCGAGAACGTACGGCTCGGGTTCCGGCCCGCTGCCGCCGGGATCGCTCCCTGACTCGGCGCGTCTGCCGTCGCTTCTAGGATGGTGAGCATGCGCATCCACATCGCCACCGACCATGCGGGGCTCGACTTCTCCACGCAGTTGCAGGAGCACCTGCGCTCCCTCGGCCACGAGGTCGTCGACCACGGTCCGATCGCGTACGACGCACTGGATGACTACCCGGCCTTCTGCATCCGTGCGGCGCAGGCCGTCGTCGCCGACCAGACCGCGGGAACCGAAGCGCTCGGCGTCGTCTTCGGCGGATCGGGCAACGGCGAGCAGATCGCGGCGAACAAGGTGCACGGGGTGCGTGCTGCGCTCGTGTGGAACCTCTCCACGGCCGAGCTCGCCCGCCAGCACAACGACGCCAACGTCATCTCGATCGGTGCGCGCCAGCACACCTTCGACGAGGTCGTCGCGCTGATCGACCGGTTCATCAGCACCCCGTTCTCGGACGAGGAGCGGCACGTTCGCCGCATCGGACAGATCGCGGACTTCGAGCGCGACGGGTCGTTGCTTCCTGACCCGCGCGAGCAGGCCGACCCGAACTCCTGACATGCCTGAGGGACACTCCGTACACCGGATCGCACGGCAGTTCGACCGGAACTTCATCGGCAAGACGCTGCATGCGTCCAGTCCGCAGGGGCGTTTCATCGAGGGGGCGGCCATCCTCGACGGACGCGAGGCCGTGAGCGTCAAGGCGGTCGGCAAACAGATGTTCCTCGAGGCTGAGGGAGACCTCTGGCTGCGCGTGCACCTCGGCCTGTACGGCGCATGGGATTTCGCCGGTGAGATCCTGCTCGACCCGACGATCGCATCGGCGAACGGTCGGATGGGGCAGACGAACCAGCGCGGCACAGATCTCGAGGCGCCAGACGCGGAGCCGATTCTGGATGCTGCCGGCGAGAACTCGCTGACGTCCATCGGCGCCCCGCGTCGCACCCGGGTGCATGTGCGGATGTCTGAGCAGACCAAGGGTCTCCAGGACGAGGGCTCGGAATGGCCCCCGCTGATCGTCGGTCAGGTGCGGCTGCGCTTGATGACCGATATCACGGCCGCCGATCTGCGCGGCCCGACCGCGTGCGTGCTGCAGACCCCCGATGAGATGCTCGCGACGGTGGCGAAGCTCGGCCCCGATCCGCTCGTGGGCGATCCGGTCGAGAACGAAGAGAGATTCGTCAGCGCCGTGCGCAAGAAGGGCACGGCGATCGCGCTGGTGCTGATGGACCAGTCCGTCGTCAGCGGGATCGGCAACGTCTATCGTGCTGAGATGCTGTACCGGGCACGGCTGAACCCGCACACGCCGGGCAAGCAGGTGCCGGAAGAGGTCGTACGAGACCTCTGGCACGACTGGGTGCGGCTGCTGACAATCGGCGTCGAGACCGGTCAGATGATGACGATGGACGACCTGTCACCCGAGGACTACCGCGCCGCAATGGCCAGCCGCGATGACCGGCACTGGGTCTACCACCGCGCAGGACTCCCATGTCGAGTGTGCGGTACCGAGATCGTGCTCGAAGAGCTCGGCGCACGGAAACTTTATTGGTGCCCTCGCTGCCAGGCATGAGTAATGTGATTGCATCGACTGCACCGACGCAGACAGGAGCATCATGGACCTCACCGGCTTGCAGACCGCGCTCGAGACTTTCAGCAGCTGGATCTGGGGGCCGTGGTTCCTCATACCGCTGCTGCTGGGCACCGGGTTCTATCTGACGATCAGGCTGGGCGGGCTGCAGTTCATCCGCCTCGGCGCCGGTCTGCGTCTCGGACTCTTCACCCGGAAGGATCCGGGTTCTGATGGCGACATCTCACAGTTCCAGGCGCTGACGACAGCGCTGGCGGCGACGGTCGGCACCGGCAACATCGTCGGCGTCGCAACGGCGATCGGGATCGGCGGACCCGGCGCATTGTTCTGGATGTGGATCACCGGTCTGCTCGGCATGGCCTCGAAGTATTCCGAAGCGTTCCTCGGGGTGCGCTTTCGCACCACGGATTCCGCCGGTGAGAAGAACGGCGGACCGCAGTACTACCTCCAGCGCGGCATCCGGGGGCCGGTCGGCAAGATCCTGGGGCTCTCGTTCGCCATCTTCGCCGTGATCGCCTGCTTCGGCATTGGCAATATGACCCAGGGCAACTCGATCGCCACCAACCTCGAGTCGAGCTTCAACGTTCCAACCTGGATCACGGGCGTCGTGCTGACGATCTTCGCGCTGAGCGTGCTCGTCGGCGGCATCAAATCGATCGGCCGCGTGACCGCCGGTCTCGTTCCGATCATGATCGTGTTCTACGTGCTCGGGGCGATCTACATTCTCATCGCGAACGTCGGAGCGCTTCCGTCCGCGTTCGCGCAGATCTTCACCGAGGCGTTCACCGGCACCAGCGCCGTCGGCGGTTTCGCCGGTTCGGTCATCATCATCGCCGTGCAGTACGGCGTGGCTCGCGGCATCTTCTCGAACGAGTCGGGCATGGGGTCGGCGGCGATCGCCGCAGCGGCTGCGAAGACCAGCCACCCGGTGCGTCAGGGCTTGGTGTCGATGACGCAGACCTTCATCGACACGATCATCGTGGTGACCTGCACCGGCCTGGTGATCATCGCCACAGGCACGTGGAACCAGATCGATCCCGAAACCGGGGAGCAGCTGAGCGCGGCGCTCATGACGGCCGAGGCCTTCTCGCACGGGCTGCCGGGTGACTGGGGGCACATCATCGTGACGCTCGGGCTCGTACTCTTCGCCGGCTCCACGATCCTCGGCTGGTCGTACTACGGCGAGCGCAACATCGAACGCCTCCTCGGGAGGCGGGCGGTGATGCCGTTCCGCATTCTGTTCTCCGTCGTCGTGTTCATCGGCTGCACGGTGCAGCTGGGGGTCGTATGGGCGTTCTCGGATGTGATGAACGGGCTGATGGCCCTGCCGAACCTCATCGGCCTGCTGGTGCTGTCGGGACTGGTGGCGCGCGAGACGCGGCAGTATCTGAAGCACGACCCGAAGCTGCGCGCGACGCGGGAGGAGATCGATGCCTTCATGACCGGGACTCCGGGGTGGAACGAGTGGAAGACCGAGACGATCCCGGTGGTCGCCTCGAAGCGTCGCAGACCTGATCGTCAACGGTCGTAGGCTGAGGGGATGCGTCAGAACCCCAGTTTCACGTTGGCCGATGTCGTCGAGATGCGCCGTGTGATCGAGCAGAACCCGTGGGCGACGATCGTCAGCTCGGCCGATGAGGGACAGGTGGCGTCGCACTACGTGATGATGCTTGACGACGAGCGCGACGACCTCACGATCGTCGGGCACGTCGGGCGTCCGGACGACCTGATCCACGGCATGGGGGAGCGCGAGCTGCTCGTCGTCTTCCAGGGCCCGCACGGATACGTGTCGCCCGGCTGGTACGGCCCCGACACCCCGGCCGTGCCGACGTGGAACTACATCGCCGTGCACCTTGCCGGGGTGCCCGAGATCCTGAGCGATGAGGAGAACCTGCGCGTGCTCGACCGGCTCGTCGAGCGCTTCGAAGGTCGGCTGCCGGACCCGCGCCTGATGTGGGAGCGTCCGAACGACGACGCGTTCGTCCGGCGTCTCGCTGCCGGGACGGTGGGATTCCGGCTCACGCCGACGCGCGTGGTGGCCAAGCGCAAGCTGAGTCAGAGCAAGGATGCCGCGACGGTCGAGAACGTCATCGCTGAGCTGCAGAGCGACGGCGTTTACGCGAATCCCGCCCTGGCCGACGAGATGCGCCGGGCACAGGATGCCCGCCCCGGACGGACGGCATGACGGCAGTTGACGACGCTGTCGCGGTGATCCGCGGCGTCCGCATCGCCGGCCCAGGACATGAACATCTCATCGACGATGAGCCGGTCGATATCCATCTCGAAGGCGACCGGATCGTCGACATCGCACCGACGGGGGCGCTGCCAGCGCGAGGGGCGATCCTCGAAGGTGACGGCGCGTGGGTCGTGCCGGGGATGTGGGACAGTCACGTGCACATGCTCCAGTGGTCCCTCGCAGCCGAACGCGAACAGCTCGGTGGCGCATCGTCGGCGTCGGAGGCCGCCGCCCGCATGTCGACGGTCGCGGCTCTCGCTGATGGCCGTCGCATCGGAACCGGCTTCCGCGATGCGCTGTGGCCGGATGA
>JBQDFB010000035.1:7197-22482 GCA_052085045.1 Microbacteriaceae bacterium
TCGCTCGGGTACCCGATGGCATCGCTGCTGCGCGCCGGTGTCGAACTGCGGCTGGGGTCAGATGCTCCTGTGAGCCGGCTCGACCCGTGGCAGGCGATGGCAGCGGCCGTGCATCGCACCGACGATGACCGGGAACCCTGGCACCCCGAGGAGGGGCTGACGACCGATGAGGCGATCGCGGCGAGCGTCCGAGGTGCGGTGCGCCCGGGGGAGCGTGCCGACCTCGTGGTGTGTGGCGCAGACCCGCGCTCGGCATCCGCTCTGACGCTGCGCAGCATGCCGGTGCTGGCGACTGTGCTCGCGGGGAACCTGACCCACCTGGCCTGATCGACTTCAACCTCGAGTTGAAGGTTTTGTTTTCCGACGCGTGAGGAGGAGTATTCCCCCTCCCAGCAGTGCCGCAGCGGTTGTTCCCCCGATCATCGGCAGGGTTCCTCCGGTCGCGGCGAGCTCGTCCGGCGTCTCCGGGGCCGCCGGAGTCACCGGACAGAGTTCTCCGGAGTCTGGAGCGTAACCGTACTCGCGGGTCGTGGGATCCAGATCTCCGCCGCCATCACCGAACTGGTAGCCGTCGTTCGCCTCGGCGATCAGTAGACCGTCCTCGCTGACTCTCCACGTGAAGCCTTCGGAGACGTCAGCACCGGTAGGGAGCATCCAGGACGCGTTGTCTGCACCGCAGGGGTCATCGACGGGTAGATCGCCGTTCGGCGGGTCGATGACAGTCGGGGTCGGGACGACCTCATCGCAGTCGGGATCATCAAGGGTGATCTCCAGGGTGGCGTAGATGTGGTCGCCACTGGCATCAACCCAGTCGCTGGCGGGGTCGACGTAGATGGCATGGTCGTCATCGGCCGGCACCGCTTCGATGGTGATCGTCTCACCGGGCGCGACGTCGCCGACGATGCTGTAGGTGATGCCCTCGGTGTCGGGCAGGGTGATCTGCGGGTAGACGACATCACCGTTCGTGCATACCGCCGGGGTCACGGTCGGATTTTCCGGCACCGCCTGTGCGAAGCTGATGCGTTGGCGGATCCTGCCGGAGAATTCGACGTCGGCAGCAGTGCCGATGCTCACAGGCGTGTTCCATGACACCCACTTGGTTCCTCGGGTCGAGAACGACCACGTGTCAGCGGCCGAGTCATAGCTGAACCCGGCATCCGTCGACGTCACCGCGACGGTGGCGCCGCCGACATCGGTCACCGGATTGTCGGTGGCTGCGTCGAGGGGCACCGTCGGTAGGTTGGGTCTCTGATTCTTGAGATCGAGCCTCTCGAGGTTGGTCAGACCCACGAGCGGAGAGGCATCCGTGACACTGTTGTGATCGAGTTTCAGGTATTTGAGGTTGACCAGGTCATCGAGCGGAGAGATATCAGAGACCTCATTGCCGGAAACGGCGAGATCTTCCAGGGCAGTCAATGCTGCCAACGGCGTGAGATCGGTGATCTGGGCATTGTTGAGGAACAGCTGCTTCAACGACGTCGCTGACTCCAAGGCGCTGATGTCGGTGAGATCGTTGTCCCACAAGATCAGATGAGTCAGGTGAGTCGAGGCCACCAAACCGGGGAGATCGGCGTCGGTGACGCCCGTGCCGCCCATGCCGAGCGACTCCAACTCGGTCAGGTTCATCACCGGTGCCAGACTCGCGATGTCGGGGTTGTTGTTCAGCCAGAGGGTCTCCAACTGAGGCATGTGCTCCAACCCGGTGAGGTCGGCAATACCGCCGTTTTGGCAGTCGACGACCGTGATGGCGGCTGCCTGCGTCTCGGTGATGGCGTCGGTGGGGCCCTGCCCGAGCGACGCATTGATGCACGCGCGCAGGTTGGCGTCGGGCATTGTGAGATCGCCGGGCGCTGCCGTCGCTGGCGCAGCCACCGCCAGCCCGCCTCCGATGGTGAGCGCTGCGGTGGCGAGCAAAGCTGTCTGCCGGAGCATCCGAGCGGCTCTTCGTGGCTGCAATCGCACGTTCGTCGACACTTCTTCGTGGCCCACTGCGGCCCCTTTCCGTTCTGTGAAGCGGCTAGCGACCGCATGAAGATCTGCGCAGGCGGCGCCGTGGCACCGTCTGTGCAAGTTCTATCGAAGGGCGCTCACACGGCGCTCACATGGCACGAGCGCGGGGTGGTTTCACCGGTTCGCGGGCGCACCAGGTACCGTCATAACGTGACATCCGCTCCACAGACGCCCTCGCTCTCCCGTGCCCAGCTTCGCCGCGATCGTTCACCGGAGCACGCCACATCCAGCCGCTTCATCCCGCACGTGCAGGGCCTGCGCGCGATCGCCGTCCTCTTCGTGGTGCTCTACCACTTCTGGCCGGGGCGACTGAGCGGCGGGTACGTCGGTGTCGACATTTTCTTCGTGATCTCCGGCTTCCTCATCACCGCGCATCTGGCCAGGGAGCTCACCTCGACAGCGCGGGTGAACCTCGGCCAGTTCTGGGCACGGCGCGCCCGGCGCCTGCTTCCGGCATCTCTGCTCGTGCTGCTGTTCTGCGCGATCGTCGCCGCCCTGCCGTTCCTCACTCCGACCTCGGCGATGCCCGCCGAGGTCCGCGAGATCCTCGCTGCGACCTTCTACGTCGAGAACTGGTATCTCGCATTCAGCTCCGCCGACTATCTCGCGCTCTCGGGCGACCCGACGACCGTGCAGCACTACTGGTCCCTGTCCCTGGAAGAGCAGTTCTACGTCATCTGGCCGCTGATCATGCTGCTGGCCGCCTGGATCGCCGTGAAGTGGTTCCGGGGCGCGCGCCTGCGCGCCGCGGCGATCGCCATCGGAATCGTGTCGGCCGCGTCGTTCATCTTCTGCGTCGTCTACACGATCAGTGACCCGGCGCCGGCGTACTTCGTGACGATAGGCCGCATGTGGCAGTTCGGCGTCGGAGCGCTCATCGCCCTGGTGCCGCGACTGCGCATCAGCAATCCGGTCGGGAGTTTCCTCCTCGGCTGGGCGGGAATCATCGCCCTGCTGTACACGGCGTTCACGTTCGACGGGCAGACCGTCTTCCCCGGCTACATGGCGCTGCTGCCGACGCTCGGCGCCGCAGCCATCATCGCCGCCTCCAACACCGAACGCTGGTGGTACCCGACCAGGCTGCTCTCGATCCCGCCGATGCGGTTCACCGGCGACATCTCATACAGCCTCTATCTGTGGCACTGGCCGCTGATCGTCATCGCGCCCTCCGTGCCGTTCTGGGGCCTGACGATCTACCACCGCGTCGCACTGCTGGGCATCTGCTTCCTGCTCGCCTGGCTGACCAAACGCTTCGTGGAAGATCCCGTCCGCTCTTGGAAGCCGCTCACCGCGCGCCGACCACGGGTGACGCTGTGGGCCTCGCTGGGAGCGATGGTCCTCGTCGGCGCCGTCGCTGCCGGCGGCTGGGCCGCGAACGCCGCTTCGTACGAGCGGGGGGTCCAGGCGATCCAAGATGCGCGCGACAATCCCGCGGAGTGCTTCGGTGCGGCCAGCGTGCTCGACGAATCGTGCGGGGGCATCGGGCCCGACACGATTCTGCCGGCACCGGGCTTCGCCGGTGCTGACAGCCCGGACGAGCCGCAGTGCTTCATACAGCTCAACGACTCGCGTCCGGTGTCCTGCGAGTTCGGGTCCGATGATCCGGAGGCACCCCGCGTCGCCCTCGTCGGCGACAGCCACGCGTATCAGCTGCTGCCGACGTTCGAGGGCATCGCCGAGCGCGAGGGATGGCATCTGACGACCTATTTCAAGGGCGCCTGCCCCTGGAACTCGACTCCACTGGCGACGGGCGGTTCGTTCGGCGAAGCGTGCGACCAGTGGCGCGAAGGCGTTGACCAGCAGCTCGCCGACAGCGAGTTCGACGTGGTCTTCACCTCTGCGATCTCGAACACGCCGTACTCCTCGGCCGGCCACGACTCGTCGTTCGACGCCGCCGTCGCCGGCTACAGCGAGGCCTGGTCGTCGATGACCGACCGCGGGATCCCCGTGGTGACCGTCGTCGACAACCCGGTCTGGGAGACCGATCCCAACAAGTGCCTGCGCTCGCGCGACGCGTCCGAATGCTCCGGTGCGCGCTCCGAACTGCTCGTCGAGAACGATCCGCTTCGGGATGCCGCCGACGGCACCGCCGGAGTCACCCTCCTCGACTTCACCGAGGTCTTCTGTGATGCGGACACCTGCGCCCCGGTCGTCGGCGGCGCCAACGTGTACCGCGATCAGGACCACCTGACGGTGACCTTTGCAGACAGCCTGGCGCCTCAATACACCGCGGCGCTGCGCGCGGCTATGGAAGCTGGCGTCAAGTAGGACAGACGCAGAAAGGGCGCCGGATCGGATCCGGCGCCCTTTCTGACATGTGGTCGTCTACTCGGCGATGTGGGCGAGGAGGAACCAGCGGTCCTTCTCGAGCCCGCGCATGATCTCGATCGCGACGTCCTGGCTGGTGAGGTCGACCTCGTCGAGGCCGTCGATCGCGGCCTTGGTGTCGACGAGGATCGCGTCGATGTCGGCGATCACGTTGCGGATGAGGTCATTCGACTGTGCGAAGCCGGCCGGAACCTCGGAGCCGGCACCCTTCTCGGCGACGGCCGAGACACGGGCGTCGATCGGGAGCCCCAGAGCGACGATGCGCTCTGCAGCGGTGTCGGCGAAGCCACCGGCGTTGGCGACGATGGTGTCGAACAGCTCGTGCACCCCGACGAAGTTGGTACCGCGGACGTGCCAGTGGGCCTGCTTCGTGCTGATCGTCAGGGCCTGCAGGCCGAGGACGACAGGGGAGAGGAACTGTGCCGCCGCGGCTGCCACGGTCGGGTCGCTGGCGGTGGTGGGAACGGTCTGCGCCTTGGTCATTTTCTTCCTCCAGAACGGCTGTCTTGATGCCTGATGGATATAACGCTACTCAGCTACAGACATTCCGCAAGCAAGCTGAGGCTGGGCTAATCGTGCCGTGGATCCCCGGAATCACGCGGAAGTCAGGGTAGTCTCACCTCATGAGCATCTCGTCGTCAGCATCCGTTCTCGCCCTCGCCGATGCATCTCCTCGCATCTCAGAAGACGCCTTCGTCGCCGACGGCGCACGCATCATCGGCGAGGTGACCCTCGCGTCGCAATCGAGCGTCTGGTACAACGCTGTCCTGCGCGGCGACTCCGCCGGAATCGTTCTCGGCGCGGGCAGCAATGTGCAGGACAACGTGTCCGTGCACGTTGACACCGGGCACGGCGTCACGATCGGCGAGAACGTCTCCATCGGGCACAACGCCGTCGTGCACGGCTGCACGATCGGCGACGGGTCGCTCATCGGCATGGGGTCGGTCATCCTCAGCGGTGCCGTGATCGGTCGTGGCTGCCTGGTCGCGGGCGGCGCGGTGATCCTCGGCGGCACCGAGATTCCGGACGGGTCGCTGGTGGCAGGAGTCCCGGCGAAGGTGCGACGTGAGCTCAGCGATGACGAGCGTGCCGATCTCATCCGCAACGCGGAGATCTACCACGAGCACCTTCAGGAGCACGAGGGAGCAGTACCGCTCCGATAGAGTGGAATCCGTACGGGGCGGTGGCCAAGCTGGTCAAGGCAGCGGGCTCATAACCCGACGATCGTGGGTTCAAGTCCCACCCGCCCTACTCTGAAACCCGCTACAGCGGGCGCGCCGTGATGGCGTCGGCGCCGAGGTCGCTCCGGGCCGTGCGCAAGCACTTGGTGCACAGCAGTTCGACTGTGCGGGGGTGGTTCTCGCCGCAAGTGCAGTCGATCGTCACCCGCCACTTGGCGCGTCGGCCGCACGGCGCGTACGCCTCGTCGTCGCCGTGGTCGCACTCGCATTCGAGGGGAGCGTCGTCGTTCCAACTCAGCGCGATCGCATCGAAGGTCAGGTCAACGGGGGCATCCTGTCGCATCACATCACGTTCCCGATGTACGAGTACTTCACGAAGACCTCGGCAGAGATCCCCGACTCCTCGAGTACGCCCTGCAGTGCGTTCATCATGTAGTTCGAATCCCACCCCATATACAGGAACGTGTCATCGCCGAGGACATCCCACTGGCCCTTCCAGGCCATCTCCGCGTAGATCGGGCCGCCGTGCGCGGCGCTGTAGGAGAGAGCCGCCGGCCGGTCATCCGTCCACGCGCGCCGGAACACCCGATTGAACAGCGCCCGGACGTCTTTGACCTCCCAGTGCTCGCCGCGGTACTCGACATAGTCGAACTCCCGGTCCCAGCCTGCTGGCCAGCCGCGCCGGCGCACGGCATCCAGCACGGGCGTCAGACCGTCATCGTCGATTTCGGGAAGTGCGGGCCGTGCCCAGATCTGCAGGAGGGATGCTGTGAGGCGCTGTGTGCGCTCGGAGATGGCCGCTGTGCCCCAGGAAGGCGCCGAGGCGAGCGCCCTGGTCTCCGCGACGGTGCTGCGTGCGTAGGCGCCTGTCTGCTTATCGGGGAACGAGGCGCCGAACACGCGCTCGGTGAGTGCGGACTCCAGCAGGGTGAGGTTGCCGAGAGTGGGGGCTAGAGCACGGTGGCTGTTCTGTTCGTCCTCGGAGTACTCATTCCATGGCCGCGCGCCGTCGCCGGACCATGCCTCGCCGGGAAGCAGCGGCACGATGTGCTCGATGTCGTAGTCGGCGGGGTCGTCGACGTCTTCGAGGCGACCGAGGACGTAGGCGGCGTGGGGGAGTTCGACGTACTTGAGCACGGCACTGACCCGCTCGTCCGAGGGAGTGATGCGCGCGAAGGCGCGCATGAGCGAATCGCGCCCCTCGGCCCGGGCACGGCACAGTCGGGCGATGAGGCGCTCCGGCGGTACGCCGACCAGCGCGCGGCGCAGATACAGCGCCTGGGTCCATTCCAGCGTCTCGACGAGTTCTTCGCGGCCGATCAGACCGCGGGCGTGGTCGCTGTAGACGCTCATCGCCAACGGGTACGCTGCCCGCCCGAACGTGCTGATGTACTCGAGCTGACGGCGGATCTCGGCATCCTTCTCGAGGGAGGGATCGAGCAGGATGCCGTAGATCTCGGCGTAGTGGCGCCAGACCTCGGCATCCGCCTGCAGATGATCGACGTCCACGCTGGGGAAGGAGCGGCGGAAGGCGGCGTACACTCCGTGTTCGCCGTCTGCGGTCACTTCGCGCCCCGTGGTCATGACCAGGTAGTGCCGCCAGAAGGCGCCGATCATCTCGCCGGTGTGGCGTTCGATGGGCAGCCAGAAGCGGGCTTCGACATCCAGCTGCTCAGCATGGGTGAGCCCCATGAGAATGTAGTTGTGGATGAGCTCGTGGTCGCGCAGCGGTTCGCCGGTGGAGTTCAGGCTCTCGAAGATCTGCTGGGCATTGGCCTCCGCGCGGAGCGTTATCGACACGTGCTCGAGGCGCTGCAGGCCACGCCAGATCCGCGCGGCCTCGTCAGCGTGCACCTGGCTCCGGAAGAACGCGTAGTTGTCGTCGAAGCGCGATTCGCGGTCGGCATCCTGATCGCGATCGAGCACGACCGACTCGTAGAGGTGCGCCCATGCGTCGTGGGGCCGCAGCTTCGTGCGAGCGGGATCGTCGGCGCGCACGAGCACGCGTTCGAGTTCTGCGGCCATGCCCGGGTCCGTATCCCGCACAGTGTGGTGAAGGGCTGCGACCAACAGCATGATCGTGGTGATGCGCTGCTGTCCGTCGATGAGGATCAGGTCGGTCTCGGAGGAATCCTGTGCGGACAGGATCGATCCGATGAAGTGGCGGTGCGCGGCATCCTGGCCGGCGACGGCGCGGATGTCTGCGAGCAGTCGTTCGCAGCCCCCGATGTCCCAGCGGTACTGGCGCTGATACACCGGCACGACGATGGCGGTGCCCGGAGCGGAGAGCCACTCGATGGTGCCGACGGCGTGCGCTTCGACGTTCGTGGCGGTTGCCATGTTGCTCGCTTCTGCTCCTCACATCGGCGGCGCCGGTCGCTCCGCCGTCTTCGATTCTAGTCCGGCGCGAATCGCACGGCCGTGTCCTCGGGAGCGTGGCGCACCCGCTGTTAGGCTTGCCTTATCAGGGCCTGTTAAAACGTGCTGGCCCCCGATGAAAGGACATGACTCGGATCATGGCATATATCAAATCCGCTGCTCTCGAAGACAAGGGATTCGTCGTCCTCGACAGCTACAACCAGGAGCTCGACCCCAAGGAATGGCTCGACATCGAGTACAACGACTGGAAGTCCTCGGGTGACACGCGCTTCGCGCCGCTGGCCAGCGCCAAGGGCGAGATCGAGTGCAACGGCTTCTGGAACCACAAGCCGCCGCGCACCGACAAGGACGGCGTCTGGATCCCGTCGCAGACGGAGAAGGCTCCGAACCTGACCCGTCGCGCGCAGGAGCCGGGCGCGAACGTCGGCCGGTGCCGCGTCATCGAACTGCAGCCGACCCCGTACGGCGAGTGCCTCTACAACCTCCACCAGGACGACAACAACCGCCTCAACCCCGACGGAACGGGCTGGGTGGTTCGCGGATTCTTCAACCTGACCGATGACAAGGACAGCTTCTTCGTGCTGCGCGAGAACCGCACCGACCCGGCCGGCGAGGTGCGCCTCGCGCTGCCGGCCGGCGCCCAGCTCATCGTCGACACGCAGCGCCTGTGGCACGCCGCGACTCACGTCGGCTCCGAGCCGCGCTACAACCTCATCACCTCGTGGACGTCGGGCCCCGAGCTCGACGCCTACATCGCGAAGTACAACGGCACCGACCAGGTCGAGAACTATGAAGTCCCGCAGGACGTTCTCGAGGCCGGCTACGCCGAGCAGGCCCGCAAGGACGCTGCCCGCGCCGCGTACTACGCAGCCAAGGGTCAGCAGGTCAAGCAGGCCATGAGCGAGGCGTAAGCATCGCACGGAACCCGCCGAATGACAGGCTTGTTATTCGGCGGGTTCTGGGTCATAATCGCCGTATAACCGCATAGAAACGCCACTCTCGTGGAACAGGTCGTAGGGGAAGACGCACCTGATGAAACGGAGAGATCATGGCGACGGCTTACGCACGCGGAGTGGTGTACATCCACTCCGCTCCTCGCGCGCTCTGCCCGCACCTGGAATGGGCGGTCGGGCGCGCTATCGGTCGCGCGGTGAACTTCGACTGGGCTGACCAGCCCGTGCTCGAGGGATCCCGCCGTGCCGAGTTCTACTGGGACGGCCCCGTCGGCACGGGAGCTGCTCTCGCGACCGCGATCCGCGGCTGGGAGCACCTGCGTTTCGAGGTCACCGAGGATCCCACTCCTCGCAGCGACGGCGGTCGCTGGCTGCACACTCCCGACCTCGGCATCCACTACGCCCAGGCCGACGCCGCGGGCAATATCGTCATAGGCGAGGACCGCATCCGCTACGCGATGGAGATCGCCGCCGGCAGCGCCATCGAACTCCAGCGCGAACTCGACGTCGCGCTCGGCTCCGCCTGGGATGAGGAACTCGAGCCGTTCCGCCATGCCAGCGACGACGCCAGCGTGGTGTGGCTCCACAAGGTCGGGTGATCCCCAGCGCGCACAGGCTCGGGGCGTCGGGAGGCGTCAGTATCGGAGGCCGGTGATGATCCCGGCAGCTGAGAACGCGAATCCCGCGCCCCGGATGCTGTCAGCTCGGCTGGATGCCGTCAGTCGGCATAGATGAGGCGGAACTGCTCGCACAGCACCGGCATATCCAGTTCGAAGCCGCGCGGGTTCTCGGAATGCTCGCGCCAGAAGAGCTCATGCACTTCGCGCCAGTGGGCGAGCGTGCGGTCGCCCTCACCTTCTGCGTGTGCGTGCTCGGCGGTCACCTCGTCGAACGGGACGGTCGCGGTGGCGGTCGTCTCGATAACGGCGCGCGGCGCGCCGGCGCTGTCGAGGATGATGCTCAGGTCGCCCACCTCGGGGAGGGCATCGCCGGTGGCATCGTAGTCCCAGAACGAGGATGCTGTTGCGGTCTTGGTGCCCGCGAGCACCAGGGCGAGCAGACCGTCAGCGTGCTCGGGGGTCGCACCGAACGCCCACGCCTCGGGGACCGACGGCGGCAGCTCGGGGTGAGCGGCACGCGCCGCGTCCCAGAACAGGGCGAGAGCGTCGGCCTCCGACGGCGTCATCAGCCCTCGTACTCGGTGAACGCCGCGACAGCGTTGTGACCGCCGAAGCCGAACGAGTTGCTGATCGCGAGCTGCGGGCCATCGCCCAGTGGCTGGGCCTCGCCCGAGACCAGCAGCGGGATCTCGGGATCCTGGGTGCTGATGTTGATGGTCGGCGGTGCGATCCTCTCGCGGATCGCAAGCACGGTGTAGATCGCCTCGAGCGCGCCGGTTCCTCCGAGCAGATGCCCGGTGGATGCCTTCGTCGCGGAGACGGGGATCTCGTGCACCCGGTCGCCGATGACATTGCGCAGCGCGATGTACTCGTTCGGATCGCCCACCGGCGTCGACGTCGCATGCGCGTTGACGTGCGTGATCTCGTCCGGGGTGCGACCGGCCGCCTCGAGCGCGAGCCGCACGGCGCGCTCGGCTCCGCGGCCCTCGGGGTCGTTCGCGGTGATGTGGTAGGAATCCGCTGTGACGCCGCCGCCGACGAGCTCGCCGTAGATCTTCGCGCCGCGCGCTTTCGCGTGCTCCTCGGTCTCGAGGATGAGCACGCCGGCGCCCTCGCCCATGACGAACCCGTCGCGGTCGACCGAGTAGGGGCGCGACGCCGTCGCCGGGTCGTCGTTGCGACGGGACAGTGCCTGCATCGAGGCGAAGGACGCCACGGTGATCGGGTGGATCGCCGACTCGGTGCCGCCGGCGATGACGACGTCGGCGAGGCCCGCCTGCAGATGCTCGTAGGCGTTCACGAGCGACTCGGTGCTGGAGGCGCAGGCGGATGCCACCGTGCGGGCGAACGCTCGCGCCTGGAAGTGGAGGGAGAGGTTGCCTGCGGCCGCATTGGGCATCAGCATCGGAACCGTCATCGGCATGACACGCCGCGGTCCCTTCTCGCGCAGCGTGTCCCACGCGTCGAGCAGGGTCCAGACGCCGCCGATGCCGGTGGCGAAGTCGACACCGAGCCGGTCGGGATCGACGTCGGGGGAGCCGGCATCATCCCAGGCCTCCATCGCAGCGACCAGCGCGAACTGCGACGACGGGTCGAGGCGCTTGGCCTGGGGGCGTGCCAGCACGGTCTCGGGGCGCACGATCGCCTCAGCTGCGAAAGTCACCGGCAGTTCGTACTCGGCCACCCAGTCGTGTTCGAGGGTTCGGCCGCCGGACATGCCAGCGAGCAGGTTGGACCAGTTCTCGGGAGCCGTTCCGCCGATTGCGGAGCTGGCGCCGATGCCGGTGACGACGATGCGCTTGGTCATGTGCGTGTGGTTCCTTGTCGAGAAGGGAGGTGCCACGACGCACTCAGCGCGGTGGCACCTCTCGGGAATTACTCCTGGCCGGCGACGATGAAGTTCACGGCGTCCGCGACGGTCTTCAGGTTCTTGACCTCGTCGTCGGGGATGGTGACTCCGAACTTCTCTTCGGCGTTGACGACGATGGTCATCATCGAGATCGAGTCGATGTCGAGGTCGTCGGTGAACGACTTCTCGAGGGCGACCTCGGAGCTGTCGATGCCGGTCTCATCGGTGACGAGCTCGGCGAGGCCGGCCAGGACCTCATCGTTGGTGAAAGCCATGTGGATTTCCTCTTTCTTGCGGGTTGTGTTCGGAACCGTTGCCCATTCTAGGGAACGGCGTGCGTGGTTCAGGGGAGGACGACGACCTGCGCCGCGAAGACGAGGCCGGCGCCGAAGCCGATCTGCAGGGCGAGACCGCCCGACACTTCGGGATGCTCGGCGAGCAGACGGTGAGTCGCGAGCGGGATGGATGCCGCTGACGTGTTGCCCGTGGTCTCGATGTCGCGGGCGATGATCGTCGTCTCGGGGAGCTTCAACTGCTTGGCGAATTCATCGATGATGCGCATGTTGGCCTGGTGCGGGATGAACGCCGCGAGGTCGGATGCTTCGATCCCGGCGACCTCCAGGGCCTCGCGGGCGACCTTGGCCATTTCCCACACGGCCCAGCGGAAGACCGCCGGGCCCTCCTGGCGAAGTGTCGGCCAGGGAACCTCACCGCCACCGTCGCGGTACTCGATGAGGGTGCGGTTCATCGTCACCACGTCGGCCTTCGAGCCGTCTGACCCCCACACCACGGGGGCGATCGCGGGAGTGTCGCTCGGTCCGATGACGACCGCTCCGGCGCCGTCGCCGAGGAGGAACGAGATACTGCGATCGGTGGGGTCGACGACGTCGGAGAGCTTCTCGGTGCCGATGACGAGTGCGTAGTGAGAACTGCCCGCTCGGATCAGTGCGTCGGCCTGGGCGATAGCGTACGCATATCCGGCGCAGGCCGCGTTGGAATCGTACGCCGCAGCCGGGTTCGCACCGACCCGATCGGCGACGACAGCCGCAGCCGACGGCGTCTGACGCATGTTGCTGATGGTCGCGACGATGACCAGGTCGATGTCGGCTGCCGGAATGCCGGACTTCTCGATCGCCTCGGCGCCCGCGATGGCGGCCAGGTCGACCGCACTGGTCTCGCTGTCAGCGCGCATGCGGGTGATGATGCCGGTGCGCTGTCGGATCCACTCGTCGCTGGAGTCGATCGGACCGATGAGGTCGTCGTTCGGGACGGCGTTCTCACCGCGCGCGGCACCGTACGAGAGGATGCGGGTGTACTGCGGACCGGTGGCCTGCTTGAGGGTGGCGGTCACTTCGACTCTCTCCGTTCGCTCAGTACATCGCATACTGCGGCTCCGTTCAGCAGCTCAGCCGCTGCATCGAGATCATCTGGTGTCTTCACGGCGACGACCGGCGTGCCGCGCAGCCCCCGCTTGGCGAGTCCGGCGAGAGCACCTGCCGGGGCGAGCTCGATCATGCCGGTGATCCCCGCGTCGGCGAAGGAGGCCATGCACAGGTCCCAGCGCACCGGCGACGACACCTGAGTGACGATGAGGTCGAGGGCCTGTGCTCCCGAGGTGACGACCGAGCCGTCACGGTTGGTCCACAGTGTGGTCGCGGGGTCATTCGGGGTGAGGTCGGCGACAGCGGTGCGCAGGGCGTCGACGGCTGGTGCCATGTACTCGGTGTGGAACGCGCCGGCCACCTGCAGCGGAATCACGCGGGTGCCCTTCAACGGCTCTTCGGCCAGGGTGGCGAGGGCGGGCAGGTCACCGGCGGCGACGACCTGGCCGCCGCCGTTGTGGTTCGCCGCGGTCAGTCCGAGTTCTGCGAGGCGGGCGAGTACGGCCTGCTCGTCGCCGCCGATCACCGCGCTCATGCCGGTCGGCGTGCGCGCCGCGGCATCCGCCATCGCGCGTCCGCGGACGCCGACGATGCGCATGGCCTGCTCCGCCGAGATCACGGCTGTCCCGACGAGAGCGGCCAGCTCGCCGACGGAGTGGCCGGCGACGCCGTCGGGGGCGCGTCCGGCGCGCTGCATGACCGCTTTGGCCGCGATCAGCGATGCCGCGACGATGAGCGGCTGGGCGATGCGGGTGTCGCGGATCGTGTCGGCATCGGACTCGGTGCCGTGCACGACGAGATCCACCTCAGCGGCCTCGGAGTAGGCGGCGAGGCTCTCGGCGACGCCGTCGAGTTCGAGCCAGGGCGCAAGGAAACCGGGGGTCTGTGAGCCCTGTCCAGGGCAGGCGACGACAATCACCTTCTCAGTGTGCCAACGATCAGGGTGAAACGGTGGATGTACTCTCACAAGATTCGTCGTTTCGTTTGTGCGTGGCGCACAGCGTCGGCGACGGCTACCGTGAGCGCCGCGCGGCGGGGCGGCGACGCACCGTGTCGGTGGTGCCGATCGAACCGAGGATGAGCGAGGTCTGCAGGATCAGCGCCTCACGCGGGCCCGTCGCATCCCACCCGATGACCTCGCTGACGCGCTTGAGGCGATAGCGCACCGTATTGGGATGCACGAACAGCTCGCGGGCGGTCGCCTCCAGCGAGCGCCCGTTGTCGAGGTAGCTCCACAGTGTCGTCACCAGATCGGTGGAGTGCGCCTGCAGCGGCCGGTAGATGCGGTCGATGAGGGTCTGCTTGGCGAGCGGATCGCCGGCGAGCGCGCGCTCGGGCAGCAGATCGTCGGCCTCGACGGGGCGGGGAGCGGTGCGCCAGGCGCGGGCGACGGCGAAGCCGGCGAGGGCCGCACGGGCACTCTGACCGGCATCCACCAGGGCGGCGACGGGCGGACCGAGCACGACGTATCCCGTACCGAAGGAGGGTTCCAGGCGTGCGGCGATCTCCTCGAACGCGAGGTCGTCGTCGAGCTCTTCTCCTTCGCGGCCGGGCACCTGGGCGCGGCCGAGCACGAGCACGAGGCGGGATCCCTGCACCCCGATGAGCACGTCGACAGACAGCTTGCGTGCGGTGCGGCGGACGTGATCGACATCGAACTGCGGGGGAGTCGTGCCGACGAGGACGCACACTTCACCGTGGCCGTGCCACCCGAGGGCGGCGATACGACTGGGCAGCTCTTCGTCGGCCTCGCCCGTGAGGATGGAATCGACGACGAGCGCTTCGAGCCGGGCATCCCAGAGACCGCGCGCCTCTGCGGCGCGGGCATAGACATCGGCGGCGGCGAAGGCGACGTCACGCGAATACAACAGGATCGCCTCGCGGAGCATCTCGCCCCTGCCGGCGATGCGCTCCTCGGTGACCTCGACCGTGACGCGGATCAGCTGCAGGGTCTGCGTCAGGCTGACGCTGCGCAGCAGCTCGCGGGGAGCGGCGGCGAAGATATCTGCCGCGATCCACGGCGTCGACGTCGGATCGTCGAACCATTGGATGAACGAGGTGATGCCGGCCTGCGCCACCAGACCCACCGCGGAGCGGCGGGCCGGTGGCATGTCGGCGTACCAGGGCAGGGTGTCATCGAGCCGCTGGATCGTCGCGGTCGCGAGGTCGCCCGAGACGCGACGCAGCCAGGCGAGCGTCGCGGCCTTATCCATCGGTGGATCAGACGATGCGGTCACACGCCGCTCAGCTCTCGCCGCCGGCGTTCCCGCTCGTACCCGCATTCACGTTGTGCAGGTCGTACTTCGAGATCGCCTGGGCGATCGCCGAGCGGTCGATGGCACCCTTGTCAGCGAGGGCCTGAAGCGCGCGGACCACCATGGATGGTCCGTCGATCTTGAAGAATCGGCGAGCTGCGGCGCGAGTGTCTGCAAAGCCGAAGCCGTCTGCCCCCAGCGTGTAGTAGTCGCCCGGGATCCACTGTCGGATCTGGTCCTGCACGGCGTGCATGTAATCGCTCGTCGCGACGAACGGACCCTCCGCCGACTGCAGCTTCTGCGTCAGGTAGGCGGACTGCGGCTCCTC